>CBFCZG010000109.1:0-12013 GCA_965602375.1 uncultured Phycisphaerae bacterium
TGATCTACGTCGGTCGCGGCGAACTCGAGGATCTCAACGGCTTTCGCATTACCCGCACCGTCACCGACGAGCAGGGCGAGTCGCACGAGCAGCGAGCCATCGTCTTGATGGAGTTCAACACGGAGTTCAATTACCTGACGCTCCGTTCTTTGGGGGTGGGTGCGATCTTGTTTGTCGAGCCCGAGGACAAGGCGCTGCGGCCCCATGCCGAGGCGAAGGTGCTGGCTGTTCCGCTGAACGTCCCTCGGTTCTGGGTGAGTCGGTCCGAGGCCGACAAGCTGCTGGCGATTGCGGGGCGACGCGTGCAGCCCGACGACCCGCAGGACCTACGGGCTACCGAGGGTGCGACCGTCACGCTGCACAGCAAGATGCAGTGGCAGAACGCTCCGGCCCGTAACATCGTGGCGCGGCTGGACGGTGTCGTGCCGCCGATTCCCGCGGGCGACGCCGGCAAGGGCGACAAGTATGCCGACATGGAGGACCTGGGCCGGGAACTTATTGTGCTTGCGGCCCACTACGACAGCATTTCGGTGGTTCCGTCGCTGGCGCCGGGGGCGGAGGAGTCGTGTGGGATCGTAACGCTGTTGGAGCTTGCCGAGGCGCTGAGCAGGCAGCGCAGCCGCGTCGAGGCGGTCTGCCAGGCGGCTGAGGGTTTGCAGGATAACTTGGCGACGGTCCTGGGCGTCGGTGTCAGGCTCCGTCAGAAGATTCAACTACATAAGTACACCGAAGCCGCGCCCTTGTTAAAGCGGGTCAGGGATGCAGCCGGCGCGGCCGTCGAATTGTGCAGCCGTGCATCGAGTGTCGGTCCGACGGGGGTTCGGGCCGATGCCACCTGGCTGGGTGAGTTGCTCGAGGCATGTGCGGCGGCAATCGATCAGGTCGGCGGGGATTTGGATGAGGCGGTCGGGGGCGGCTCGCCCGATACGGCGGTAATGCTAGACCGGCTGGAGGAGGCGCTGGCTGCGCTGGGGCGCGAGGTCCAAGCCCGGCCGGTGTTGTTCGTGGCCTTGGACGGCCAGGGCTTCAACAACCTGGGGTTGTCACATTGGATGCCCAAGCACCTGGTCGAGTCGATTTTTGCGGACCAGGTTTATCTGCCCGATGATATATCGCTGGAGACCAACGAAGCTATTGCGTATCTGGACGAAGCGATCAGACTTCTGAATCGCCTGGCCGAGCGCGGCGCGGACTGCTCGCAGGGGTATGTCGCGGCGCTTGGACCCGGAGGTTTGGGGCGCGGCGAGGTTCGCGCGGCGGCGGGTCGAATCCTGCCGCGTCTGCACGAGCGGCTTACGCGCGACCGGGGCGGGGCCACGCCAAGCGCCGGCCTGGACGTGCTTCATGGTGTTCGCGAGTCGTTGGCGGCGTTGGACGAGGCGGGGCTGCCGATCGATTACAACGGTGACTGTCCGGGCGTGTGGTTGTTCGACCCGGAACAGTTCCGCCGAGGTCGGGTATACGACTTCAAGCTGCTGATCGATTTGCAGCTCAGCAGTCATTCGCGGACGGTCACGTCCATTTACACCGCCAATCGAGGTGCCGTGGTTGACATAAAGCATCGGCGCCTGCTCGCCGGCTATGCCGATCTGCTGGGCGAGTACGAAGGCCGCGTGCACGACGTGCTGGGGGGCGATCAAGCGGAACTGGCGGCGCCGTACTATCTCAATGGGGTAACGCCGACCAAGGGTCTTGATTTCGAAAGTCTGATTCCTAAACCGATGGCGTTGGCAACCAACTCCGTGGTATGGACCAACCTGCCGGGCATGACGCTGACGACGGCGTACGATCCGCGGGAGACGATCGACACGCCCTCGGATCGACCGGAGTGGATGAACTTCGACAACCTGGCGCATCAAATGCGGACCACGATGCTGTTGATGCGCGAGGCGTTGGGCGACCCGTTGTTCGTAGCCCGAGGGTATAAGACCAGCTCCGGCCGGAAGTACAGGCACGGCTTCATGGGCGTGGTGATGGAGAAGAAGATCGGCGAGTCGGTGATCGCCAATTATCCGGTTGCCGGTGCGCTGGTGGTGACGGATCGACACACGCCCTTGAACGGCGTGCACCGCAACACGGTCGGCATCACGAACCATGCGGGCAAGTTCTGGGATCCTTTCCAGTGGCTGGTCCGGGTGAAGCGCTACGCGTATTTGCTGGACAAGGCGGGCGACATCATCAAGGCGGCCGACCGGGGCAACGAGGGGCACGGCACGTACCCGCTGGACGGCACGGGGCGGACAGGCAACATAGTGCTGTTCAAGTGCCGCAGCCTGGATATTTACGATAATATAGATCCGCTGTTGATCAAGCCGCTGAGCAAGGTCAGTCTGTTTGACAAGTACGACGCGTCGCCGCCTCGCTTCGGATACAACTGGGTGAACAGCGAGACCGAGGTCCCGCCAGGGCATGTGGTGTTCTTCGAGCCGCATCAGCGGATCAAGGTGTGCCTCCAGCGGGGGTTCTGGGACTTCCAGTACCTGCTGTTGAACACCTTGGAGGGCGGACGCGAGAACTCGCTGGGGTTCGGGCTGAGCGTGGGGCGCGATCTGCGGGCGTCCGCGTTCCGAGCGGCCGAGCAGGTCACGGGCGACATGAACCGCCTCAACCGGCAGCGGGCGGCGACACTGCGAAAGTACGGGATCACCAGTGAGCTGATCGACGGAATGATCGAGAACAGCTCGTCGGAGTACGAGTTGGCCCGTCAGCACTTCCAGCAGCGCCGGTACGATCAATATGCCGATGCCACGCGTCGGGCGCGCGGGCTGGTGACGGCGGCGTATCCGTTGGTCAAGCAACTGGAGAACGACACGGTGCAGGGCATCGTGTTGTACTTCGCGCTGTTGATTCCGTTCGCGTTTTTCTGCGAGCGATTGCTGTTCGGCTTTGCGGATATCAAGAAGCAAATCCTGACGATTGCGGCGATCTTCCTGGGGGTGTTCGTGATCATGCGGATCGTGCATCCGGCGTTCATGATCTCACGATCGCCGTACGTAATCTTCCTGGCGTTTATCATCCTGGCCCTGGCCATCATCGTGCTGTGGCTGGTGGTGGGCAAATTCAACGAGCAGATGGCGCAACTGAAACGGGCGGCGTCGCGCATTCACCACACGGACGTGGGTCGACTTAGCGCGACGTACGCGGCGGTGATGTTGGGCATCAGCAACATGCGGAAGCGCCGACTGCGGACGTTCCTCACGACGGTGACGCTGGTGCTGATCACCTACGCGGTGCTCTCGTTCACGTCGCTGACCAGCTATACGCACTTTTTCGAGCTGCCGATCGAGGCGTCGCCCAGCTATGACGGGGCCCTGGTCCGTGATCGCATGTGGAACGATCTTTCGAGGGAATGGGTCGAATATGTCGAGGCCGCTTTCGACCCGCAGCAGGCAACGGTGGCCCCGCGTTCCTGGTTCCGCAACAAGCGTGATACGACGCTCGGGCAGTTGGTGCGCTACGATCGCCGCATTGCGGTCGAGCCGACGGCGGTGGTGCACGTTTCCCAAGCCCAAGCCGGTGTCGAGGGCGCCAATCTGGAGGCCCTGCTGATGACGGCCGGAGGCGCCCAGGTTACCTGGCCTCGCGACGATCAAGCCGACGTCTGCGTGATGACTGAGGCGCTGGCCGACCGGCTTGGCCTGGGGCAGGAAGACGTTGGGTCGGTCACGTTGCGGATCGCGGGTACCGATGTGCTCCTTGGGGGGATCCTGCGATCATCACTGCTGGAGGGGGTGACGCTGCAAGGTGCTGACGGAGTCCAGTCGGGCTCGGCCAATCAGGCTCTGTTCGTCAGCACGGCGCTGTTGGGCCAACTGGGTGACGCCACGGCGCCGGTGCAGGTCGTGCCTGGTGAGCCGGCACGAGGTGCGGGGTTTGCCCAACAGGCACAGGGCGTTGCCCTGGCGGGTGCGCAGCGGCCGGCTGTAGTGAAGCTGGGCCGGGCCTTGGCAACGGGTTTCGTGGGCATGACCGAGCGGGAACCGAAGGTGTCGAAGTTGGATCGGCTGCTGCGTGTCGGGCGTTGGCTGTCCAGCGCATACGCTGACGAATGCGTCATGCCCGATCGGCTCGCTCGGCAATTGAATATCACCGACGAAGACGTGGCCTCGGGCAAGGCGATGGTTCGCATATTTGCCCAGGATTGGCGGGTTGTGGGCTTGTTGGCGACGGATCGACTGCGGACGTTCTTCGACCTGGACGGCGGGCGAATCTCGCCTCTGGAGCCGAAGCGGACGAAGGTGGACGAGGGCGGCAGCGAGGAGGTCCGGATTCGCCGGGAAGAGGCGGTGGCGATGGCCTCGACGGAGCTGCGCGATTACAAGCACCTGGACCCGGCCCGCGTCGTCTTCATGCCGTTCGAGCGTGTCAACGATCTGGGCGGGGTCGTCTCCTCGATCGCGGTCGGATTCGACGATTTTCAGGAAGGTAGAGGCAGCGTCCGTTCATTCCTGCAGCGCTCCAACACGCTGGTATTCCTGGCCGAGAACGGCGCGACGCAGGCGATGACCTCCATGGGACGTACAGGGGTGTCGGGCCTGGGCGACCTGCTCGTGCCGATCCTGATTGGTGCATTCATCATCGTCAATACGATGATGGGTTCGGTATACGAACGGCAGACCGAGATCGGTATCTACAGCTCGGTGGGTCTGGCGCCGGTGCACGTGTCGGCCCTGTTCATTGCAGAGAGCTTCGTCTACGCGGTGATGGGGGCGATCGTGGGCTACCTGATCGGGCAGATCTCCGCCAAGGTGATGGTGGCTTACGGGGTGGTGGGGGTGGAACTGAACTATTCCTCTGCGGCGACCATGCTGGCTACCGTGTTGGTGATGGGTGTGGTACTGCTCTCGTCGGTCTACCCGTCGCGCATCGCCTCGCAGATGGCGGTGCCCGACGTGACCCGGCGATGGGTTCTGAGCGAGCCGGAGGGCGACCGCTGGTTCTTCCGGTTCCCGTTCACTGTGCCCAGCCGGCAGGTCCTGTCGCTGTTTGTGTTCCTCAATAACTGGTTCGACGGCTACCGTGAGGAGTCGGTGGGCGCGTTCTATACGACCGAGCTGGACTTCCACAACGAGCAGGCCCAGTACGGCGAGGCGTATGTGATTTCCCTGACCATGTGGCTGGCGCCGTTCGACCGTGGCGTGAGCCAGCGTGTACAGTTCCGCACGATGCCCACCGAGGACGAGGGGATCAGCCAGATCGAGGTGGAGATCGATCGCGAATCGGGCGAGCATGCGACTTGGTACCGTCTGAATCGCAGGTTCCTGCGTGAAGTGCGCAAGCAGTTCCTCATTTTCCGCACCGTGCCGCCTGCGGTGAAGGATCAGTACGCCCACGAGGGCACTCGCACGCTGGGCCTGGAGGACGTGCCGGCTTGAAAGTGTCCTGCACGAGAGGGTAACGTCACCCGGTAGTTTGCACGATATGCCAGACGAGAAACCATCAGCATCTGTGACAGCCGACAACGCGACGACGGAACCCGTCGAGCTGTTCGAACTCGACGAGTACGTCGACAGCTTCAACTGGCGCATCGTGGTGGGGGCGATCTTCGTCGGCTTCGTGATGCTTCCGGGCGCCATTTACATGGGGCTGGTGACCGGGCAGTCGCTGGCGGGGGCGGCCGAGTGGGTCACGATCATTCTCTTCATCGAGATCAGCAAGCGCAGCTTTGTGCGCATGAGCAAGCAGGAAATCATCATCCTGTTCGGGGCTGCGTCCGGCCTGGTGGCGATGGGCGCGAAGCTCGGCTCGATGGTGAACCTCTTCGGCGGGCCGTTCGGCGGGCTGATCTGGGACCAGTACCTTACCCAGTCGCAGCAGGCGGAGAACCTCGGCATCGCCGACAAGATTCCGTGGTGGCTGGTGCCGGAAGACCGTTCGATTCTCCAGTCGCGGAGCTTCCTGCACCGGGCCTGGATGATCCCGATCGCCATCCTCTGTACGCACGCGATCATGTCGGTGGTGGTGAACGTGTCGCTCGGATACGTGATGTACCGCGTCACCAACGACGTCGAGCGTCTGCCGTTCCCGATGGCGCCGGGGTTTGCCGGCGGCGCCATCGCCCTGGCCGAAAGCAGCCAGAAGAAGGAAAGCTGGCGCTGGCGGGCGTTCAGTGTGGGATCGGTGGTGGGCATCGGGTTCGGTCTGATCTACGTGGTGCTGCCCACGATCACCGGGGCGTTCACGCCCCGTCCGTTTATGATTCTGCCGATTCCATTCGGAGATGCGACGTCGTCAATTGGCAATTACCTGCCCGCCGCGGTTCTGGGATACGGGTTCGACCTGACGCTGGTGATGATCGGGTTCATCCTGCCGTTCCGGCTGGTGCTGGGCATGTTCATCGCCAGCATCTCATGCCAGGTCGTCATGAACCCCATCCTGCACAAGTACGGGATCCTTCATCAGTGGTCGCCGGGCTTCTCGGTCATTCCGACGCAGGTGGTCAACCAACTCGATTTCTACATCAGCTTCGGCATCGGCGTGGCGATCGGGGTGGCGGCCATCGGCATCGGGAGTATCATCCGCGTCTTCGTGCGAGGCAAGCGTGAGTTTGAGACCGAGGAGACCGACGAACAGTTCTGGGCCAGGATGCGAGGCCGCGGTGAGTTTCCGATCCTACTGGCCGTGCTGATCTGGGCGGCGTCGATCGCCATCTACGTGGGCATATGCTGGGTGCTGACCAGCGACTTCGGACGCAAGGAGCCGTTCCCGCTCTGGATTCTGATCCTTTTCGGTTTCGTGGTCAGTCCGCTGCTGACCTATATTCGCTGTCGCATGGTTGGCATTACCGGCAAGACCACGGGGGCCAATTTCCCGTACATTCGCGAGGCGTCGTTCATTCTGTCCAACTACAAGGGTGTCGACATCTGGTTCGCGCCTGTGCCCCTGTTCATGCCCGACTGGGAGCCGCAGAACTTCAAGATATGTGAGCTGACGCGGACCAAGTTCAAGGCCAAGATCAAGCAGATGGCCGTCACGACCGTGCTGCTGCTGATCTGTAGCTTCATGTATTGGTCGGTGATCTGGCGGCTGGCCCCCATTCCGTCGGGCGCCTACCCGTTCGTGCAGAAGATGTGGCCCTTCCACGCCTACGGGCAGAGCATCTGGGCGAGTTCGACGCTGGGCAGCCACACGGCCAACAGCCCGATGTCGGACGAACCGATCGAGCTGGAGCCGATCCTGCCGGCCGAGGGGAGCTCGCCGATCCCGCTGGACGGGCATACGGGGCGCGTGGTCCATGTCGGGCCTCAGCCAATCGAAGCGATGGAGGCCGACTCCATCGTCGTCGTGTCGGCCGATAACGCGGCGGCCCTGGCGCGGATTCGTGAGGTGCGCCCGGCGGTGGTCGTGCTGGTCGCGCAGTCCGACAGCGAAGATCGCCATGTCGCTCGGGCGGAGGGCATGGCGCGGGCCGAAGAGGCGGCCAGCGAACTCGTCTCGTCTGTTGCGGCGTACTGGTGCGGACGCAAGGGCGAACAGGAGCTGGAGCGTCTGCGTCAACTCGAAGCCGATGTGACCGTCAAGCCGCGAAAGAACTTCCTGCTGGATGCGATTCACTTTACATATATTACGGTCGGCTCGACGGTGGCGTTGGGCCTGTTCGGGATCCTGTCGATCTTCGGTCTGCATTCGACGTTGTTCTACGGGGTGATCGGCGGATTTGCCCAGTGGCCTCACTTTGTGATTCCGCAGATGCTCGGTGCATTGCTGGGCAAGTACTACTTCTCCAGGAAATTCGGTGAGGAGCATTGGAGGAACTATCGTCCGGTTGTGTTGGCCGGCTATTCGTGTGGTTTCGGCCTGATTGCCATGGTGACCATTGGGATTACGCTGATCGGCAAGGCGGTCAGCGCGGTGATTTTCTAGTAAACAATGTCTGAGCACGCGTCCGTCGTACAACGTGGCAAGATCGGCAAGCAGATCCGACTGCCGCTGCGCAAGGCCGTCGAGATCAGCTTCCGCAGTCTGAAGATCAGACTGGGCCGAGC
The DNA here is from genome assembly GCA_965602375.1 of uncultured Phycisphaerae bacterium. Classification (GTDB taxonomy): domain Bacteria; phylum Planctomycetota; class Phycisphaerae; order UBA1845; family DATKUK01; genus DATKUK01. The sequence continues at coordinate 7,986 of CBFCZG010000109.1, forward strand.
CATCCTGGCGACCGGCGGCGTGGTGTTGGCGCTGGCGTTCCTCATGAGCGTGTGGGCGAACACCGCCATCCTCGATTCACTCCAGCAGCACGCGGACGAACTGAAGCCCGCCACGCGTGTGGCGCTGCAAAAAAAGATCGGCACCGCCGAGCAGGCCCAGAAACTGGCGAACCGACACGCCATGCTCGTGACGCTGTCGCTGATTGTCTGCGTGACCGGCGTGGTGAATGCCATGCTGATGTCGGTGACCGAGCGGTTCCGCGAGATCGGCACCATGAAGTGCCTGGGGGCGTTGGACAGCTTCATCATCAAGCTGTTTCTGATCGAGTCGGCGTTTCAGGGCGCTATCGGCGCCGCGCTGGGCGGGGTGATCGGACTGCTGTTGGCATCGGTATCGAAGCTGATAACCTTCGGCGGCGAGGTTCTGGTTTACTTTCCTGTCGCTTCGGTTCTTGACGCGGTGGTGTGGACCGTGGTAATCGGCATAGGCCTCACCGTTGCAGGGGCAGTGTATCCGGCTCGTGTTGCGGCGAAAATGAAGCCGGTCGATGCTATGAGGGTTGAGCAATAAACGCTATGAAGGGTAGTCGCACCGGCTTTCGACGACCGCAAGTATGAGTCAGATCCAGGCGCAACCTGAGCTTTCGGAGTCTTCCCAACCGTCGGCGATCGGTCTGCGGGCCGTTCTGGTGGGCGCCGGTCTGGCCGCTTTCTTGAGTTGGCTGTCGGCCTTCAGCGTGAACGTGGTCAAGGGCACCACGATCACCGAAGACCACAACGCCGTCGGGGCCGTGGCGCTGCTTTTCCTGGTCGTGGCCTGCGGCAACGGGCTGGCCAAGCTCTTCGAGCGATGGTTCGATCGCACCGCTGTGCCCGCCGCGGGCCTGCTGGGCCTAGCCGGAATTGCGTTGATCTGGGTTCTGGGGGCGTACTCGGCGGGCATGGCCGAAGGGGTGGGCAAGAAAGCCCTTCAGGTGGTTCTGTCTCTGGTGGGTCTGGGCTGGGGCAGCTTTGCACTGATTGCCGTGGCGCGCCTGATCGAGTGGCCGCTGCGCCCTGGGCGATACGTGGCGATGAGTCAGCCCGAGTTGCTGACCAGCTTCGCCATGATGCTGCTGGGAACGGCCGTGTGCACGGTCGGCCTGTCGATGATCCTGCCCCAGATCATCACCACGCATACCTACTTCGCCACGGCGGAAAACCGCTGGTCGGTCCTGATCGATCCCTACGTGCCCGACTGGCTGGCCGTACGCGACGAACAGGCGGTCAAGCAGTTCTATGAGGGCCTGGGGGTGCAGGGCGCCTCGATCGGCTACGTGCTTCGCAACATCCCTTGGATGGCGTGGCTGCCGTGTCTGGGATACTGGGCCATCTTCGCACTGTCGCTGTACTTCACGAGCATGTGCATGATGGTCATCCTTCGCCGTCAGTGGATCGAGAAGGAGATTCTCATCTACCCGCTGACGCGCGTGCCGATGGAAATTACCGCCGAGCCCGAGCATCAAGTGGGCCAGCCTCGTTCGGCGCTGACCCCGCTGATGCGCAACCCGCTGATGTGGCTGGGTTTTGCCGTGCCGTTCGCGATTTTCTCCTTCCGCGGGCTCGGGGCGCATTTCACCGAGTTGTTCGGCCAGCTCGGGCAGCGCCAGGGGCAGTGGCAGGACGCACACTGGTGGATCATCATCACGTTCTGTCTGTTTGCCGCGCTGGTTGTGGCGCTCATCTCCGATGCGCGCAAGGCCGTCTTCATCGGGCTGCTGCTGATCTTTCACTTGTCGGTCTACCAGTTGCTCGACAACACCGTCACCATCTATCTCTATCCCAGCTTCGCGATGTTGGCCTTCGTGTACCTGATCAATCTGGACGTGTCGTTCAGCTTGTGGTGGTTCGCCATCCTCGCGCTGATGGTCAAGGGGATTCTGATCAAGCTGGGCATCACGTGGACCGAGTCGCTCACCGGGTACGGTGTATCCGGATCGCCGCGCCTGTATCACGCCGAGTTGGGAGCGATGTTTGTTTTTGTTTTCTACGGTCTGTGGATTGCGCGACGGCACCTGCTCGACGTCGTCCGCAAGGCCGTGGGGGCGGGGCGCGACGTCGACGATTCCGACGAAATTATGAGCTATCGAGTAGCGTTCTTCGGGATGGTGCTCGGCCTGATCGTGATGGCTGTCTGGCTGCACAAGAGCGGGCTGTCGTGGCCGGTGACGCTGTTCTTCCTGACGACGGCGATGGTCATCTTCCTGGGCCTGTCGCGGGTGGTGGCCGAGGGCGGATTGGCTTGCTGCGTGGCGCCGGCCATTGCTCCTGAATTCACGATGTCCAAGATCGGGGCAGCCGCGATCGGGCCGGCGGGCCTGGTGGCGCTGTCGTTCACGTACATATGGGCGGCCGACATCCGCGTTTTCGTCATGGCCGAGGCCGCAACCGGCCTGAAGCTGGCGCAGGGCGTGCGCAAGGGACGAAGACGCATCTTCTGGGCCTTTGTCGTGGCGATCCTGGTGAGTATTGTCATTAGCATGGGCACCGTCATGGTCCTGAGTTACCGGGACGGAGGCCTCAACCTCGAGGACTGGTACTATCGCGGCGGGCCGGCCAGGCCCTTCCAGTTCTACAGCGACAAGATCGACACCATCGACCGGGTCAATCGAACCAAGCGCGACGTGGCTGCCCTGCAGCGCGAACTCCAGACCGAGTCCGACGAAGCCGAGCGGGTCCGCACCACGAAGCGCATCGAGCAGAAAGAAGCGCAGTTGGGCAAGGAAAAGAAGGCCATCGTGCCCTACAAGAAGGGGTGGGCAGCTTCCGGGGTCGGGGCAGCCATCATGGCGGGCCTGATTCTGCTGCGAAACGCGGTGGTGGCTTGGCCGCTGCATCCGATCGGGCTGCCCATGGCCGGTACGTGGCTGATGGACTGGCTCTGGTTGCCGATCTTTCTGGCGTGGCTGATCAAGGAGGTCGTGCTGCGCTACGGCGGGCCCACTCTCTACCGGCGAAGTATCCCGTTCTTCCTGGGGATGATCCTGGGGCAGTTCTCTTCGGGTCTGCTCTGGCTGATAATCGATTACTTCACGGGCCTGAGCGGCAGCGAGCTGTTCCGCTTCTAGCCTCGGGCACGCGGGCTTTTTCATCATGGCTATTTCGCGGCAGAGGTGGGCAAGTTTGCCGCGTCGTGAACGCACCGGCCCGCACAGGCGCCGACTCGGACCGATGGGTGCAGCCGATGGATGGCCACGTCGTCACGCCTTTGCTCGTGTTGATAGTGCTTCTTGCGCTGTTGGCGTTGGCCGGCGGCGTGGTGATGATGCTGGCGGCGCGGATGGCCGGTATGACGCGCGCCGGCTATGCCCGCTCGGTCGTGGCTGCGGGCCTCTCGGCAATCATGTACATCATGGGCAGCGTCGGATGCGGGGTCGTTCCGGTGGCCGGGTCGATCGGCGGGTTCCTGCTGGGCGTCGCGCTGGCCGCGGTCGTTGTGATGGGCATCTTCAACACGACCTTCGGGCGGGCGCTGCTGGTGCTGCTGTGTACGATCGTGGTCCAGGTCGGGCTGATGTTCGTGCTGGCGATGCTGCTGGGTGTCGGCGCGGGGCTGGTGCTGAATTTCTGAACTCTCGGGGTGCTACAGGAGCTTGGCGTCTTTCAGAACCGCGCGCAGTTTATCTTTGTTTGCCGGCTGCATGGGGCACAATGGCAGGCGAAACTCCTCGGTGATCATGCCCTTCATGGCCATCGCGGTCTTGATGGGAATGGGGTTGGTCTCCAGCGACAACATCGCCTTTCCAAGCCCGAACAGCTTGGCATGCTGCGCGGCGGCGGCGGCAAAGTCGCCCTTCAGCGCCGCATCGGTGAGCTTCTTGCACTCGGCAGGGATCAGGTTGGCGATCACACTGATCACACCCACCCCGCCGATGCTCATCAGCGGCAGCGTCATCGAGTCGTCGCCCGAGATGATCGCGATGTCCGACCGGCAGACAAGCTCGCTGGCGCCGTCCATGCTGCCGGTGGCGTGCTTCACCGCGACGATG
>CBFCZG010000110.1:0-12002 GCA_965602375.1 uncultured Phycisphaerae bacterium
CCCGCCGTTGTGTCAACTCGTCATCGAGTTCACCGACGATCCGATGAGTCCGCAGGCCCGCCTGCCGCAGCGCCCCGTCGGTTGCCAGCAACCCCACGTTCCCGGGGCACTGACCGTTGTTGTTCGACAGCGAAAGGATAGGCATTGCCCGCGGCACACCCGCCCCCAACGTGTTCACGAAAGGCCACGCCAGAAACGGAAAGTTCCACACGTTGTAGCACATCACCACCGACCGGCAACCGGCCCGGCGGAGCTGCTCGCCCACCTCCTGCGCCGTCCGCACCGAGACGATGATCTTGTCGGCCACCACCACCTCGGGCGCACTGCCGTCGTGGTTCTTCAGCCCATCTTGCAGCACCCCGGCCCACGCCCGCAGCACCTTCATATTCTGCTCGTTGTTCTGCTGCCAAACGTGGGGCCGCTCATCATTCAGCATGGCCAGCCCGATCGGCGTCGTTCTCATGATCCCTGCCCTTTCCGATTCAAACCCGACACGTGACCGACACGTCGCCGCCTGCCGTCACGCCCTCCACGCCGGCAGACACTTGGGTCAACAAGCATAATCCGCCCGACCGCCCCCCGCCAGCGACATCCGCCTACGACGCCCGTACTCACAACACCACCCGTTTAGCGCCGACCCCAACCGCAGCACGGATTATCCGTTTAGCGGCGACCCGAAGGGGAGCGCGAAGTACCCGTTTAGCGGCGACCCGGAGGGGAGCGCGAAGTACCCGTTTAGCGGCGACCCGAAGGGGAGCGCGAAGTACCCGTTTAGCGGCGACCCGAAGGGGAGCAAGGATACACGCAAATGCAGCGCGCCCGTACCACACCCTCCCCATACGCCCAGGGGTTCCCAACGTCGGCGTGTGAGACTAGACTCACGGTCTGTCTCAAGAGCGACGCAAGGAGAACCCCATGCCCGAACCCGTACGCATCCTGGTCACCTGGCCCGACGACTGGGTCCGAAAGGCCATCTTCCCGCCCGAGCAGGTCAAGCGCCTCGAGGCCATCGGGCAGGTCACCTGGAACCCATCTGAAAAGAACTACACGCCCGAGCAACTCGCCGCCGAGCTGCGCGACAAACACGCGGTCATCACCGGCTGGGGCACGAACCGACTAACCGCGGAGGTCGTCGCCCACGCCAAGGACCTGTCGTTCCTCGGCCACTCAGCCGGCTCGGTCGGCTCGATCGCCAGTGAGGCCGTCTACGACCGCGGCATAGTCGTAACCACCGCCAACGACGTGATGGCCCGCCAAGTCGCTGAGTTCAACGTCATGCTCATGCTGATGGGGCTGCGTCAGTACCGCTACTTCTGCGAGCCCATGTACGCGCCTCCCAAGCAGTACGAGTGGCGGGGCTCGATGTCGAGCGAAGTGGCCCCTCGCCCCATGCTCGGCGCCAGGGTGGGTATTATCGGACTCGGCGCCATCTCGCGATGGGTCATCCGCATGCTTGGGCCCATGGAGCCTGAGATCCTCCTCTTCAGCCGCCACACCAAGCCGGACGAAGCCAAACAGCTTGGCGTCAAGCTCGTCAGCCTGGAAGAGCTTTTAAGCACCTGCGACGCGATCAACGTGCTGTGCGGACTGACCGAAAAGACCTGCCACCTGCTCAACGCCGAACGGCTGGCCCTGATCAAGGACGGCGCTATCCTGATCAATACCGGGCGCGGCGCCATCATCGACGAACAGGCACTCATCGAGGCGCTCAAGCCCGGGCGCTTCGTAGCCGCCCTGGATGTCTACGACGTCGAGCCACTCCCGGCCGACAGCCGGCTGCGTACGCTGCCGAACGTGATCCTGGCCCCCCACATGGCCGGCGGCGGCAACGAGCGGAACTACAGCCGGTACGTCATTGACGAGCTTGAGCGCCACCTGGCCGGCCAGCCGCTTCAGGGCACCATTCCTCGCGAATTATGGGCCAACATGACCGTGCACGAGCTCGTACGCAAGAAGAAGGACGAATCGTAAGCGACTGTCTTTAAGATGGTTAGCTACGTCTCGACAGAGGCGGATGCCCGCCGGCAGCGCCCGGCAAAAAAAGTTGGAATTTCGCCTTGTAGCATAAATCGCACCCTCTATAATCAGGGTGCCACTAGCAATAGTGGCATCCCCCCAAGCCCTCGGTCCCCCCCGCCGAGGGCTTTGCTTTTTGCTGTGTGCTTCGCCCTCCCTTTTTTCCTAGGACGGCTGGCCTTGGCGCCGTGACACGCTAGAATCCCCCCCTATGAGTAAAAGCAGTAATCACAACGACACACCGTATGCACCCGACGTTGCCGAGCGAGAAACCGCCGACGACGGTTTCTCGCGCGGCTGGGGGGCGCATTTCCAGCCCAGTGAAGCCTATGTGATCGACTGCCACGTCCACATGAGCGACAAGACCAAGGCGGTGGCCGCCCGGGCCGTCCGCGAGCTCTTCGACCGCCTCGACGCGTGGCGGCTGCGCCGGATCATCGCCCTGGACGGCAAACCCGAGACGCTTAACGCGTTCTCTGAGCTTGCCGCGGAGGACGACCGGTTCTGCTGGATGATCTGGCCTCGGCACGACGAGCCCAACATCGACTTCGTGGACAAGGCCATCGAGGCTGGCGCGTGCGGCGTAAAGCTGCACAACGCACGCGTCCTGACCACAGGCGCCGACCACAAGGTGTGGCTGAACGCCGAATGGCAGGCAATCTTCGACCGCCTGTCAGCCGCCAGGCTGCCCGTGCTATGGCACGTCACCCAGCGGCATACCGCATCGCCGTACACCGGCGGCGGGCTGCAATCCTACTGGACCGAAGCATGGGAGAAGGGCCTGACGTGCACAAACCAGGACCTGCTCGACGTGTTTCTGGAGCTCTGTAGCCGCTGGCCCGACGTCCCGTTCATCGGCGCCCACCAGCTTCACCTAGGCTTCGACAAGCTCGACGAGCTGCTGCCGAAATACCCAAATCTGTATATCGACACCAGTTGCGGGTGCTTTGTCCGCTGGGGCGACCGCCTGTACAAGCCGGACCGTCGCCGCGGGAGAGACTTCTTCTGCCGCCACGCCGAACGGATCCTGTTCGGCACGGACTGCGGCATCGGCGTCGAAACTACCAAGGAGTACGTCTACCAGGCCTTCCTGGGGCACGTGCGCTACATCAGGCAGCTGCGCTTGCCCGACGAGGTGCTGCAACTCGTCTCGCACGGCAACGCCGAGCGGCTGTGCAAACTCTCGGGCTTTGATGAGAAGCGGAGGGGAAACGTCCGGCCATGACCTCGGGCATGCATAGGCCCGTGCAGCTTCTCAGGGCGTAACTAATTGTCGGGCAGCGGTTTACACGAGTGCGGAGGGCGACCGCGACCGCATCGCGTCACAGAATGGCTGTCCAGTTAACGTCGCCGACGACCGCGGAACCTCTCACTACATGTCGCCCGAGCGACCCCGTCACGGTGCTGTCGGGCAGAGTCCTTGGCATAGGACGTGTGGGCCGATATAGTAGTGAGTTGCTCGCTAGACCCGGAGCCGGCGCGGGCGGTCCGCGCACGGGGTTCGGCGTAGTGTTTTTTGGATGCCGGCCATGACGCGGGCATCCAGTTGCCTGTTCTCGTATGGCAGTATGGGGCGACCGGTATGGGGTATGCCGGTCACCGGCTAAGGAGACTTATGGTCGACCACAACCTGATAAAGGAAATCGATGTAAGTGATGAGGCGGTCGAGCGCGAGCTGGTAGCGGCGTTCGGCGAGCAAGCCGATCACGACAGGATCGAGCAGACCATCGAGCAGACTATCGGCAGCTTTCAGCCGGGCAACATCCTGAGCGGCAAGGTTGTGGGGATCGTCGGCGACGACGTGGTGGTCGACGTCGGATTGAAGAGCGAAGGCATCATCCCCCTCAACGAATGGGAAGACAAGTCAGCCGTCGACCCCGGGGACAAGGTGGAGGTTCTCCTCGAGGCGGTCGAGGGCGACAGCGGCGTGGTGCTTCTGTCAAAGCGGAAGGCCGACCGAATCCGCGGGTGGGAGCGGATCATCAGCACGGCCAAGGAGGGCGACGTCGTTACCGGCACGGTGACCCGCAAGATCAAGGGCGGCCTGCTTGTGGATATCGGCGTGCCCGCGTTCCTGCCGGCTTCTCAGGTGGACATCCGACGGCCGCCGGACATCGGTGAATACATCGGCCGCTCCATTGAGGCGAAGATCCTCAAAATCGACACCGACCGCCGCAATATCGTCGTCTCCCGGCGGAAGCTGCTCGATCAGCAGCGCGCCGAGGCGAAGGCCAAGCTGCTGGCAGAGCTGGAGGAAGGCCAACTCCGCAAGGGGCAGGTCAAGAACATAGCCGACTTCGGTGCCTTTATCGACCTGGGTGGAATCGACGGACTGCTGCACATCACCGACATGAGTTGGGACCGCATCAATCACCCGTCGGAAATCGTCCAGATCGATGAGGAAGTCGAGGTCAAGGTTCTCAACATCGACCGTGAGAAGGAAAAGATCGCGCTGGGACTGAAACAGACGCGAGAGAACCCCTGGGAAACGGTGGATGATCGCTACCCGGTAGGCTCGAAGGTCACCGGCGAGGTGGTCAACATCGTCAACTACGGGGCGTTCGTCAAACTTGAGCCCGGCGTCGAGGGATTGATCCACATTTCGGAAATGAGCTGGACGCGACGGATTAACCATCCCTCCGAGTTGCTCAGCGTAGGCGAGCCGGCCGAGGCCGTCGTTTTGGATAGCGACAAGCAAAAGCAGGAGATCAGCCTCGGACTCAAACAGACCGAGATCAACCCGTGGACGCGCGTGGCCGAGAAGTACCCGCCCAACACCATCGTCGAGGGTCGCGTCCGCAACCTGGCCAACTATGGCGCCTTCGTCGAAATCGAGGAGGGCATCGACGGCTTGCTGCACATCTCGGATATGAGTTGGACCAAGAAGATCGGTCATCCTTCCGAACTGCTCAAGAAGAATGACTCGGTTCGCTGCGTCGTGCTGACCGTCGACCAGGAGAAACAGCGGATCGCTCTCGGGCTCAAGCAACTCACCGAGGACCCCTGGGTGCGGGCTGTTCCCGAGAAGTATATCGCCGGCCAGATCGTTCGGGGCAAGGTAACCAAGATCACCAACTTCGGGGTCTTCATCGAGCTCGAGCCCGATCTGGAAGGACTGCTGCACGTCTCGGAACTGGCCGATCACAAGGTGGAAGACCCCCACGAGGAGGTCAAGGTCGGCGACGAAATCGAGGTCAAGATCCTGCGGGTGGACACGGCCGAACGCAAGATCGGTCTCAGCAAGAAGCGGGCGGAATGGGCAGCGGAGGACGACGCCGAAAGCCGTCCCCAGCGCAAGCCACCCCGTCCGCGGCGAGGAGGCCTGCACGGACCAGGCGAACTGGCTGAAGGCATCATCAACGAAGTCGTCTTCCACCAGCCTCGAGAGATCGATCTGACCGCCCCGACACAGGAGCAACCCGAGTCGGCCGAGACAGGCGAGACAGCCGAAGCGGAAGATTCCGACAGTTCCGAAACCTTGGCCCCTGAGCAGCCGAAGAATATCAATGCGCCCGAGGAAGACGGGCAGCGCTCCCAACCGGAGGGGCAGACGGACGAGGCCGGTTCCTGATTGCGGGCACCGGGACCGATAACGATGCGTGGGTCTGTCCTGCCTGCCGTCGTGTAGCGTCTCGGGATTGTGAGGGAGGGTTGCGTCATCGCTCTCGAATCCGGTCTACAGCTCTACCTGCGGCAGATCAATGACGCCGACCTGCTGACCGCCGAGCAGGAGAAACTGCTTGCGCGCCGCATCCTCGAAGACAACGACCTCGAGGCACGCGAGCAGATGATCCGCTCAAACCTTCGCCTGGTCGTCAACATCGCCAAGAACTACACGAATCGCGGTCTGTCGCTTGCCGACTTGGTGGAAGAGGGCAACCTGGGCCTGTTGCGGGCCGTGGAGGGGTTCGACCCCGACCAGGGGTCGCGATTCAGCACGTACGCATCGTGGTGGATTAAGCAGGCCATCAAACGCGCCCTGATGAACAGCGTTCAGCCCGTTCATGTGCCGGCGTATATGGTGGAGATGGTCGCCAAATGGAAGCAGGCGCAGAGCGTGCTCGAAGAGCGCCTCGGCCGCCAGCCTACCGTGCAGGAACTGGCCGACCATCTCGAACTGCCCGAACGCAAGATTCGCATGATCAAGCGCGCCATCCGCGCGTTTGGCTCGGGCCATCAGTCGGGCGACGGGGAAGGGGGCTTGAGCCTCTCGGAGATGCTGGCCGACGCCAAAACGCCGCCGCCGGACGCGTCGGTCTTCACTGAGGCCGAGTCGCAGACCATTCAGAAACTGCTCGACCGGGTCGACGAACGCGAGGCCAGAATCCTGGCGATGCGATTCAGCCTCGATAACGGCGAAGACCTCGGCACCCAGTTCCTCACGTCTTTGAACCAGACCGACCGCTGCATCTTCCAACGCGCCACCGGCATGGGTACCGACCAGACCGTCCGGGCCACGCCGGAAGAGATCGCGCGCGAAGTGGAACTTGATCCTGATGAGGTTCGCCGCCGCATCAGGCAACTCGAAAAGCGGTATGAAACCTACGTACGGCGCGCGACGCCGAAGACTCTCAAGGAGATCGGTCAGCGGATCGGACTCACGCGCGAACGGGTCCGACAGATCGAGAACGAGGCCCTGAAGAAACTGGGCGAACTGCTGGCCGAGGAGTTGTAGCCGTTCACCGTAACCACAGCGAGCAAGCCGCCAGCAGGACGCCCGCCGCCACACTCAGCAGGAACATCACGAGAATCGCCCAGGCAAACCACTGCGTCGCTCGACCGTGCCGCGGGCGGTACTGACCACTGAAGACCTGACCCATCGACCCGCCGCAGACGGGACACCGTGCCTGGTACCGGCGGAAAACCTCACCGCACCAGGGGCATCGATAAAACGTATTCGGCGCCTCCGGCAACTCGCTCGACTCGTCCATAGTCGACCTCTGCTCCATCCCCAGCGGTCGACCCGCGGCAACAACACCCAGTGAGTCATCCACCGCCCTCGAACCGCCCCGCGTCGGGTGGTCCAGCCCGGCTGCACACATAGCGTCGAACGCCCGATATTACCAGAAAGGCAGGACTCACCGCCCGGTCGAGCGTACGCAGCGCAAACCGCCCGATGCGCCTCCAAGTGTCGGCCCGCCGGCCACCATCGGCAGGGCCGAGGCAACCGACCGCCGCCGCGTTGGCGCGGTTCGCCCAGACCACTATTATAAGGGTTTCGGGCGGATCGCTATCACGGTGTCCAGATGAAGCTGACCGACGTGCTGAAACCCGACTGCGTCAAGGTCCCCTTGGCCGCCAAGGACAAGACCCAGGCGATCGTCGAGCTGGTCGATCTCCTGGACAGGGCCGGTGCCATCCGCTCTCGCGAGGCCGTCTTGCAGTCGGTCCTGGAGCGAGAGGCCCGGCGCAGCACGGGCATCGGCCACGGACTGGCCATTCCCCACGGCAAAAGCAGCGCGTGCGACGAACTCGTGATGGCGATAGGCAAGCCAGCCGAGCCCATCGACTTCCAGAGCATCGACGGGCAGCCGGTGCAGATTATCGTCCTGCTGGCCAGCCCTGTAGACCAGACCGGCCCGCACATTCAGGCGCTGGCACGTATCAGCCGAATCATGACCATCGAGTCGGTGCGATCCGATATGTACAACGCCGAATCCGCCGACGAGCTCTATCGCATCATCGCCAGTCACGAGTCGTGACAGAAGGTATCGCGGCCAGGCCAACCCACCCCCGCCGATCACCTACTGCCTGTCTCCCGCCGAGTCACTCGCACCCGCCAGCCCTACCCAACCCTCCAGGGCAAGCATCCGGCGCTTCAACAACACCCCCCCCGACGCTGAGAACCCCCCCAGACTGCCGTCGGCGGCGACCACCCGATGGCAGGGCACGACCAAAGGGCACGGATTGCGACTCAAGGCCACGCCCACGGCCCGCGCGGCCCTGGGCCGGCCAACCACCCGGGCCAGCGCACCATAGCTGATGGCCTGTCCGCGCCGCACCTGCCGGCACCGTTGGTATACACTCGCGAAAAAGGGGGTGCAGTTTATCAAATCGATCTGCTCGTCAAAGTGCACACCGCCCCCATCGAAGTAACGTTTCAGTTTCTTCTGAAAGGGCAGCCACAGTCCCGGCTCGTGCACCGGGTTCGAGCCGTCGTCACGTATCCAACCAAGCAACTGATCGTGGCGCAACCCGGGCAGCAGCAACCGCCGAAGTCCCCCGGGCCCGACCGAAAAAGCCACCAGTCCCCACGCAGTCTCGACCAGTGCATAGCGCGTCATGCCGTGGATTATCCACGCCCGACCGTGAACACGCCAGTGGATCGAGTATTGAGACTACCGTCCGCCGGCGCCAACCTGCAGCTGCCCCTGGCGCCAGCGCGACGTGATCCGGGCCAGTCTCTCCAACAGGGCTCGCCCGCGCCCGTCCAGCTCCAGACCTACGAACTGAAAGCCCAGGTGAACGCGCCCTTCCGGCCCGGGTTCGCTGTGACGGAAATTGGCGTCCGCAATGATCGGCGGGCGATTGGGCTCGACCACGAACTCCATCCCGACGGTCTGCTCAACGGCAAACTTCGGGTCTTCATCCACGGAGACCTCGACGCGGAAGCCGCCGGCCGACAGGTCCACCAACTGGGTCACGTACAACGGCCAACCCGGCGAGCCCGCACGAGGCCTGGCTGTCGCGCCGCCTGGCCACAGGTACGCAGCCACCGTCTGTCCGGGCGGCACCTCAACACGGAAATAGGCCCGCCTTTGGAGTTGGCCGATCTCGGCAGGCCAACTGAGCACCAACGCACCAACGTAGTTCCGTCGGTCCAGCTGGAAACGCTCTTTGCCCACAACATAACTGCCAAAGAGACACTTCTTGTGTCCTCGGCGGAAAGCCACGCCCACATACTGTTCGCGTGTGATATCGGGGGCGCGCTGCCCCTGCTGTCCGGCTGGGTACTCCACCACGAGGCGGCCGTTGCCCTGTGAAGCGTCCAGCAGGCGGCTCTTGACGCTCACCCATTGCTCGCCGTCCTTGCAGCTCAAGACGACCGGCGTCCGCTTCGATGCCGCCTCTACCAGCATTTCAGGAACCCACACCGGCTGCCTGAAGTGTCTGCGAGTCATTACCTCTAGCCTCGATCTGATGCCGCCTGGTGGTGTTCGGCCAGAAACTCCTCCAGCCGCTGTAAGGCCTCTGCCGTCGGCGCGTCCGGCGCATCGCGCACGAACTGCATACCCAGGATGATTCGCTCATCAGTGGCGGCTGGTGTCTTGTTGCACACGGTTGCGCGTAGTTCGAAATGATGGCTACACCCGGGTAGCTCAAACGCAACGGAGACTACGTCGCCGATCAGCACGGCGTCGGCTGTCTCCCGTGTCGCGCGACACGCCATGCCCTCGGGACTGATGTTGAACAGCAGGGCCACTTGCGCATTCGCCTGCCCGTTGGGCGGAACGAGGTGCACGGCCGAAGGCTCGGCCAAACCCGCTCGACGAAACCGGCGCCGCTGGGCGACCTGCAGCGTTTTGGGCCTGGACAGCACCAAAGTCTGCCCGTCGGGTAGTTGACGGACATCGATGATGTCCGCGCAGAACATGTACCGATGCCCGCCCAGCAGCATCTCCACATCACAGTACAGTCCGCGGACACCTTCCAACGGCTGCGGAGCCGGCTCGGTGATCTCAACCGCCAACGCATGCGAATCCCCCGAGGCCACGAAGCCCTTCAAGCCATCGAAGTAGCCCCACACGCTGGGCTCCAGGAGGATCGTAGCGTGGCTGTGTATTCCCTGCTCGAAGACCCGCGCCGCCTGCCTTGGGCTTAGATCAATCGCGTACTTCACCTTGGCACTCCCGATGAGCCGGGTCTCGCGCTGCCAGACCGGCACCGGCTGCTCGCCCGCAATGGGCGAGCGCCTCGGATTACGGCATAGGCTCGATTCACGGGACCTCCTTGCCCCCCGCGGTGTGCAAGCCGCCGTGCCTGTCTTGTCGGTTGAGACGAGCCCTTACTTAAGCACCATGCCGCCCTGCCGACCCTGCCGCCTGCACTGGCAAGCCCATCGCCGGCAGACCGTCCGATAGGCCGGGAACGTTCGCCCGGCGCGAAACGCCCCGCCTCTTCTATATATCTTTACGATACGCGCAGCCGAGTTGTCTGGTAAAAACCCGAATTCGTGTCGCCAGAGGCAAACTAAGGGACGGCGTCCTCGACCTCCGACAGTTTTGCGCCGGCCAGTGCAACCGGCATGAGCGGCAGACCCGGCAGGGACCATACAATCTGCAAAACCCGTGAAAGCATCGCCAAGGCAAACGCCTGCCAAGCCACGCCCATCCCGCTGGCCACAAAGAATTGGATATACGCCGCCTCCATCACACCCAGCCCCTGAAAGCTGATCGGAATGGCCGCCACGATCCACCCCAACGGAACATATACCAGGTACGCCACCACCGACCCGGTCATACCCAAAGCCCGCGCCACCATGAAGACGGCAAGGATCGAGAATAGCTGCGCCCCGATCGTCGCCACGATAGCCACAGCGACCCGCGCCCTATCACCCCCAAAGGCCAGGACAGCCTGGTCTACACGCCGCACGTGCCCACTCAATGGCAACGCCTCAACCAGCCGGTCAATCCTCAGGACCCTCCTGAGCCAGCGCGACCAGTAGGCCACCACCGCCACCGCGCACACCAGAACAAGCGTGCCGACGTACAGGCCCCAACCCGACAGCGCCGGATCTCGCCACCCCACCAACACCATGGCTCCCGCCAACAGAATCATGCAGGCCAGACCGAGCACCCGGTCAAAAAACACCATCGTGACGGCCTCGTGCTTTAGGTTCGTCCTGCGCGAAACGCACAAAGCCTTGACCACGTCACCTCCGGTCAGGCCCACCAGAAAAAAATTCAGGAAGTTGCCGCAGTAGGTGATAATCGTGGCTCGCACGAGACTCAAATCGATCGACTGGACGGCGGCCAACACCTTCAGACGCCAGCCGAGGAACCACGGAACCGGGGCAAAAATCGCCAACCCGATCAGACCGGCTGACCAGTTGAATCGCCGCCCGATCCGGGACAACCCCTGTTCGATCCTCGGTTCGTCGCTGGCGGCACCGGCACGAGCGAGTTGTTCGGGCCGGACATTGATCGGCGATCCGTCCGCCTGCCGCAACGTAATCAGGTCGAAACCCCCATCGGCAGCGTGATGGTATTCGAGCACCTGGAGCCGACGTCCGTCCGGCAACGTAGCGTAGTCGTGCCAGGGCACCTGCTTGAGCACGTATCCCATGGCCACGACGCACACAAGCGTCCACACCGCCAAAAGAACCAACCTTCTGGTACCGCGCTTCATACGCTCAGTCTCTGCAGACAGGCAGCCGCCCATTCTAGGGTGACGCCCGAGTACAACAACCTGAGGGCGGTTGATCCGCACACGCCAACCGGTAGGCTTATCGGCGACAAACGGGTGCGGCTGGCCATGGACGTGCGCGACGCCAGATCAGCCCGGCGCTTGCCAAGGTGGCAGCAAGTGGGGCTCAACTGATGACTGCATGGCTCCTAATGCTGTATCTATCCGTTCAGCAAGTAGTGCAGCCGCCACCAGTATGTGCAGTGGTGCTTCCCATTGAGTCCGATAACTCTCAGCTTGCCCACAAGCTCACGGATGCGGTGCGAACGAAGTGGCGCCGAAATGCGGGCAGATCGGGGCAAGGAGTCCAACCAGCAGTGGTGCTCAGCGGGGTGGAAACCGATCCCTTGTGGCCGGCGACGGAACCGGTAGGCGCGGCGACCGACGTGAACACCGTAGCCAACCGTCTAGCGCCGGCCGGCGTTGACCTGGCCGTCTGGGGAACCTTGGCGGCCGCCGACAGCACCTTTTGCCTGCACGTGCGAGCAGCCGAGCTCCGACCGCAGCCTGCGCTAGTTATGGATGCAACTTTCCGGGCGCCTGGCGAGCGCGCCGTCGCCCTGGTGACCGACCAACTCGTG
>CBFCZG010000111.1:0-11984 GCA_965602375.1 uncultured Phycisphaerae bacterium
GAGCGAATCAGCATCGTCGACCCCACGCCAGGCGTGACGCGCGATCGCGTCGGTGCCGTCGTGGCCGAGGACGACGTCTACTTCGAGCTGGTTGATACGGGTGGGTTCGGCATCCCCGAGCGGGACGAGCTTGGCGAGCACGTCGAGCAGCAGATCCTCTTCGCGGTGCAGCAGGCTGACCTCGTGCTCTTCGTGGTCGACATCCGCGCGGGCGTGACCGCGCTGGACCGACGCGTCGGCGAACTGCTGCGCCAGCACGACCGCCCGGTCATCCTGGTCGCCAACAAAGCCGACACCCCCGCCGACGAGCCGGCGGCCGCTGAATTCTTCCCGCTCGGTTTCGACCAGCCGATCGTCGTCTCCGTACTCCACAGGCTGAACCGCGCCGGCCTGGTCGAGGCGATCCTCGAACGTCTGCAGGGGGTCGGTGAACAGCCCGACGAGCCGGCTATGAAACTTGCCATCGTCGGCAGGCGCAACGTCGGCAAGAGCACCTTCATCAACGCCCTGGCCGGCCAGCAGCGCGTCATCGTGAGCGAGATGCCCGGCACGACGCGCGATTCGGTGGATGTCCGCTTCGATCGAGCGGGGCGCACGTTTGTCGCCATCGATACGGCCGGACTGCGCAAACGCCGCAAGCTCGCCGACGGCGTGGAGTTCTACAGCCAGGTGCGAACCCACAACTCCATCCGGCGCGCCGACGTCGTGTTGTTGATGATCGATGCGACGGAACGAATCGGCGAAGTCGACAAGAAGCTGGCCGCCTTCGTTCAGGAGCAATACAAGCCCTGCGTCCTCGTGGTCAACAAGTGGGACCTCGCACAGGGGCGCGCGACCGTCGACGATTACTCCGAGTACCTGCTCAAGACGCTGCCCGGGCTCGATTTCGCGCCCATCGCCCTGACCACCGCCACCCGCGGCGAGAGAATTGACGACACGATTCGACTTGCCGAATCGCTTTTCCGTCAGGCCCGAACCCGGGTCAGCACGGGCGAGCTCAATCGGGCGGTCGAACAGGCCCTGGGCGAACGCCCACCCGCCGTCCGCCGCCGCACCAAACGCCCCAAGGTGTACTACGCCACGCAGGTCAGCGCCGCGCCGCCCACCCTCGTGCTCTTCGTCAACGATCCCACCCTCATCGACGATCAGTACCGTCGATTCCTCGTTCGACGCTTCCGCGAGCTGCTGCCCTTTGTGGAAGTACCCATGAGGCTGCTGTTCCGCTCGCATCGACAGCAGGCATCGCAGCCCCGCACGCGCCGCACCACCAGGCGTTAGCCCCCACCGATTCACGCCGCCGCGGCCCGCATGGCACGAACCTTGCATTGGTGATGGGTCTTGGGCCAGAATGGACCACAAGCAGGCACGAGGCGTCGCGTCTGGCGGGCCTGCAACCGGGAGAACCAGACATTGACTTCACGAGAATGCGTGCAGGCCGCTTTTGCCCACGTACAGCCGGAACACGTTCCCTGCGACTACTTCGGCACCCCTGAAATCCGGCAGGGCCTGTTCGATCATTTTGGCGTCCGTGACGATTATGCCCTCTGCGACCGCCTCGGCACCGACATTCGCTACGTCGAGCCGCCTTACGTCGGACCGCCTCTGCCGGACTTCGACGACGGATCCACCATCGACATCTGGGGCGTCCGGCGCCGACCCATGCCCAACGAGTACGGCGAGTATGCCGAGTCGGTCACCTTGCCCTATGCCGAGTGGACCACGGTGGAGCAGGCTCGGGAGTTTGCCTGGCCCAGCCCGGACTCGTACGACTACCGGGCCCTGCCCTCGCTCTGCGATCGGTTCCCGGACAAGGCCATCGCGATCGGCTCTTTCGGCGTGCAGGACTTCATCAACGGGGTCGCGTTTGGGCGCGGCGTCGAACAGGTGCTGCTCGACATCGCTCTGGAGGACCCGGTCTACCTCTACATCGTCGAGCAGCGGCATCGCTTCTTCATGGAGGTCATCGAACGCACGCTTGATGCCGCCGGGGGACGTGTCGACATGGTCCTCTGCGGCGACGATTTCGGAACGCAGCGAGGCCCGCTGATCTCCGAACAGACGTTCGAAAAGCTCTTCGCGGCCAAGAAGAAGGAGCTGTTCGACCTGGCCCACGCTTATGGCGCGAAGATCTCGCATCACTGCTGCGGCTCGAGCCGCGCGCTATTCGATGCCTTCATCGCCGTCGGTATGGACGGCCTTCAGACCATCCAGCCGCGGGCTGAGGGCATGTACCCGTACGAACTGAAACGCGATTTCGGCGACCGCATCACGCTGCACGGCGCCGTCGATGCACAGGGATTCCTCCAAAGCGCCACACCCGAGCAGATTCGCCGCGAGGTGCATCAACTTATCGATCAGGTCGGCCGCGACGGCGGGTACATCCTCTCGCCCAGCCACAACATCCAGCCCGACACCCCGCTGGAGAACGCTCTGGCCGTCTATCGAGCGGTGGCCGAACGAAGAGGCACGACACTGAAAATGTGACACTCGCACTGCTGGGCGGAGGAAAAACCATGAAGATCGAACACGTGGCCTACCCGATGCCCGATCCTGTGGCGGCCGCTGCGTGGTATGCCGAGCACTTGGGCTTCCGTGTGGTGCGGGCGATGGAGCGACCGCCGTACACGCACTTTCTGCTCGACCGCGACACCGGCGCGATGATCGAAATCTACAACAACCCCGCCGTCGCCGTGCCCGACTATGCGTCGATGGACCCGCTGCTGTTACATTTGGCCTTCGCCGTGGACGACGTGGCGGCCGTACGCCGCAGGCTGTTGGCTGCCGGGGCCACACCTGTCGGTGAGATCGCGGTAACGCCCGAAAGCGACGAACTGGCGATGCTCCGCGACCCCTGGGGATTCGCCGTCCAGTTGGCCAGACGCGGCAGGCCCATGACCTAGGTGACGGTTCGCGTTTTGCTTTCTCACAGATGACGAGAGGATGACACGATGCGACGTATCCCGATGCAGGATCTGATCGACTTTGGAGAGCGTCTGCTTATCGCCAAGGGCGTGGCCCGCGCCGACGCTCGCTATCTGGCCGAAATCGCCGTCGAGGCCGAGGCATTCGGTGTGACCACGCACGGACTCGTTCAGTTGGCCAGCCTGGCCGGGCAGATCGGTAAGTCCATCGACCCGGCGCGCGAGCCCAGGGTCGTACGAGACGTCGGGGCCTCGGCCCTGATCGACGGGGAGGGCGTCATCGGCCAACTTGCCGTTCGGCTGGGCAAGCAGCTTGCCGCGGATAAGGCGCGGCAGTACGGCATCGCGATGATCGCCGTCAGGCGGACTTCGTGGATCGCCGCGTTGGGGATATATCTTATCTCGCTCGCCCGTGATGGCTTTGCCGCACAGGTCTGGGCTCAGAGCAGTCAGTGTCAGGACAGCGCGCCGATCGGCGGCATCGACGCCAGACTCTCGACCAATCCCATCGCGTTGGCCTTTCCGACCGA
Organism: uncultured Phycisphaerae bacterium; assembly: GCA_965602375.1. Classification (GTDB taxonomy): domain Bacteria; phylum Planctomycetota; class Phycisphaerae; order UBA1845; family DATKUK01; genus DATKUK01. Next base: position 3,452 of record CBFCZG010000111.1, read on the forward strand.
CGGCGATCCGGTCGTCGCCGATTTCTCCACGTCGGCCATTTCGATGGGAGCGGTCTCGCGCATGGTCAAAGCGGGACGGCGTGCCGAACACCCTACTTTCATGGACAATCAGGGCCGCCTCAGCGACGATCCCGGCGTGGTTCGACCCGACGGGTCGATCCTGTTGATGGGCGGCGAGCAGAGCGGACACAAGGGCTATGCCCTCTCGCTGTGGTGCGAAGCCATGACCGCGCTGGCTGGCGGCGTCTGCAACAACCCCGATGAACCACAAGCACAGTCGTTTAGCCTCACGGTGATCGATCCGGATGTTTTCGCCGGGCGTGAGCACTTCGCGCAGGAGATGAAGCGTTTCGTCGGTTGGCTTCTCAGCAGCCGGCTGCGTCCGGGCGCTTCGGAGATCCGCCTGCCCGGGCAGCGAGGGTTCCGGCTCCTGCGCCAGGCCCGCAAGGAAGGTGTCCCCGTCGATGACGCCGCGCTCGACCAGCTCAATCGTCTCGCTGCGGACAACGGTGTCGATGCGGTGACCGTGTAGCCGCGACGGCAGGTGCGATGAGCGATAGAGGCGAGAAATCAAGAACTGTGCTGACGAACGCTGCCTGAAGGCGGGTGCACGTTTCCGATTGCCGGCCCGGCGCTTGACAAACCGCCCTCGCGGAGGCGAACCTAATGACGGCGATTGACCGTCTGCGTGTTCGTGTCGGCCGGCGGGCGGCTGACGGTATCAACGGGTGATCAAATGAGCATCCAGTTCCGTTGCGAAGGGTGCGGCAAGACCGTAAAGGCTCCCGACTCCGCGGCCGGCAGGCAGGGGCGCTGCCCAGCCTGCAAACACGTCATGTACGTGCCACTGCCGCCCGAACAGAGGGAGGAGATTCCGGTCGCGCCCGACGAAGACGATGACAAGGCCCGCACCGAGCAACTCAAGGAGGATCAGGCCTTCCTCGATCAACTCGCTCAGGAACAGACCGCGCCGGCCGATGGTGCCGCCGCGCCCGCGCCCCCCGGCGACACAATGGAGACTTTAGCAGTCGGGTTTGTCCTCTCTTCGGCCCAGGGACAGATGGAGCGTGCCGAGCGATTCGCCGCTCAGCTCGCCCGCAACGGTCAGCACGCCCAGGAAACCGTCGATCGCATGATGCTCGAGCAGATCCCACACGACGACCTGAAGGATCTGCCCGCCGCCGTCGTCAACGGGTATCTCAAGCAACTTCGCGAGAAACTCTGAACGTCCAGCCGGCTGGAACCGGCCTCAGAACGTCGGCGTCGGTGCGGGCACCGGCATGGTCGGTGGTGCGCCCGGTGTACCGGTCATCCCTCCCATCGCCTGCATAGCCAGGTCCTTCACCGCCACCATCAGTTCGGTCGGGATGAACAGATCCAGGCGGCTGTACGCCTTGCCGCCGGAAACGACGAACCCCGCCGGCACACCCACCTGCGTCGGCTCAAATGGAGCGGGTTCCTCGATGGCTTCGCCGATCGATTTGATCAACTGCATCAGGTTGTCAAGGCTGAAGTACGCCTCAGCCGACCGCGTTGTCGGCAGCTTTGCGGCGACTTTCTTGATGCCCGGATCGGTCGACAACGGCGACTGACCCTGCGCCGACAGTGCCGCCACGGCTGCCAGTCGCTTGGCGCCGCCGCCGAAGAGCACCACGACATGGTTGTCGCCCACCGCCGCGATTCGCACCAGCAAACCGTCTTGACCCGCCATGCGTTTGATCCGCGAGCGGTCCTCGTCGGTCACTTGCGGCAGGTTCGTCATGTCGACCAGCACGTGATCGACCGACAGATCGCCCACCTGCTCCGCCTTCGGCTTGTACACCATGTTCTTGAGATCCTCGCGAACCGCCTCGTCCTTCGGCAGCAGCTTGACCATCTCGACGGCCTCGCCGATCAGGCCCGCCGTCTTGGCCGCGTCATCGACCTGAAGCACCCATGTAAAGCCGATCAAACCGTCCGCCGCCGCCGGCAACGCGCTGATCGACAGGCTGCCCTGTCGCACCTGACGCGCGAACGCCACGACCACGTCCTTGAGCTTCTCACCCTGTGCCGGGTCGATGTGCTGAGCAACGGCCGGATTGGCCAACAGGTTATCCAAAGTTTTGACCATCTGGCCCCGCGCCGCCTCGCCCTGGTTCTGCAGCGAGCCTACGGCCACGATGTACTGCTCTCCCATCGCCGGCAGGCCGACCAGCAGCGGCTTGTCGGTCATCTCCTGTCCCGCCGACTGCGCCGCCAGGTCGGTGCCCGGCAGGAAGCTGAGGAACCCCTGGATCATCAGGCCGGCGGCATCGAGATTCGCCGCCACATCCACCGTGTTCAGTTGCAGCACGGCGTCGAACACCGCCTTGAGCGGATTGGGCGGCGCCGCCGGGGCACCTGATTCGGGTTGCGTCGTCGGCGCCGGCGCCATCGACTGGATCATCATTTCAACCATCGGACGGTACGTCTTGAGCACCTCGGCCAGCTCGACGTGGGCGAACAGGTCCGACTCCTGATAGACGCCGAGCCTGACTTCATCCAGCTTTCCCCGCACGCCCGCCGACGCCGTCGCCAGCATCTTGGCCGCTTCTTTGCTGGGTGCCATCACGGCAAAGCCGCCGTACGGCACGACGAACGTCGGCTTGCCCATCAGCGCAATCTGCTGCACGCCGTCGCCCGCGTCCTGCGGCGCCAGATAGCCGATCATCTGACCCATGTCGGTGACCGGAACCAACAGGCCCATGGGCGGCATGCCAATACCCCCGCCGCCGACCACCAGCGCAAGACTGCCCGTGTCGTTGACACCCTCCATCAACCCGATCAGCGCCTTGGCCATCGGCAGCACCGGCGGAACCGGCAGGCCGAGCTTCTGACCCAGCAGCACCGCGTCATTGCTGAGCGCCTGCATGTCCCGCACGATCACAAAACCCCACGCGTTGGTCGGGATAGCCTCCAACACGTCGGTCGGACCCGTCGTCACCGGAGCGGTGGTGGGCGCCGCCGCTGGGCTCGTCGCCGCGCCGCCCGGACGCAGACACTTCACTACTTCAGCTCCCAACTTCGGTACCAGGTTCTTGATCGCCAGGGCGACCTCACTTCCCGTGCCCATGGCTTCGTCAGAATAGAAGACCACTTTCCTGCCGGGAGTGTCCAAGAGGAAAAGCTCGGCGCTCAAGAATGCGACCGGGCCGGAGTGCTCAAACACTATCCCGCCCCCTTCCCCACACGCAATCACAACTTGCCACGGCGCGTCATCCTTCACAGTGCAATAGCCCGACACCAACGCGCCGACCTGCTTCTCAAGCAGAGCCTTCGCTTGCTTCTGCTCTTCGGGTGTCAATGGGACAGACCCGACGCTGCCGTCTATGAACTTCGCGAACCGCTGGGGTTGGCCGATTACCTTGAGGGCCACACTGTCCACTTCAACGGGGAGACTCACCGTGCCCGCTACATATCCCTCGTATTCCGGAGCGATCTGTAGAAGCTTGGCCACCGTCTCGTCGCTGACTGCGGCGTTCTCGGCAGCTGCAGCGTGCAAGGGCGCCAACGCGCCCACAAACACTGCCACCGTCAGAGTTATGACCGCACCCATAGCTGTCGCTTTCATCCTTTTCTCCTTCTGTCGCAAGAACTTGCAGTCCGGGCTATATCATCCGGTCAACCTACGGTCAAGCGCCGAGCTCTCTGCCGGCGCCCGACGATCGCTCACATCTTACTAGAATTCCGGCGTCGGCCGTGTAGTGGCCGCGCCTTCCTCGCTCGGTGCCGTCGTGGCACCGGGCGCCGTCATGCCGGCCGTCATCTCCGAAGCCATCGAGACCGCTTCCTTGACCGCCGCCGTCGGCACGTACAACTCGCACCGCAGCCCGTTCGACACGAAGCTGAGCGAGCCCGCAACCGGTGGCGACGTCGATGTGCGTTCAGCCGGCATCGACGTCGGCATCCCCATTTGCGCCACAAACGACAGCCCGAACCGCATCGCCTCCGGCACATCCACCAGCGCGACGACCACGCGATCGGTCGGCAGCTTCGCCAACGCCGCCTTGACGCGCTCCTGTTCCGCCAGACCCACCTCGGGCTTGCCCACCAGCGCCACCATCGACTCGATATCCGTCGGCTCGGGCGACATGGTCATCAGCAGACCGTCCTTGACGGCTGCGATCTGCATGCTCGCTCCCTTGCCGTATACCATCTCGAGCATCTGCCGCTGGGCGTCGGGCATCTGGTCGAACTTGTACGCATACTCGTCCACTTCCAGCTCGCCGACGGTCCGCACCGCCGGCTGGCTCGTTACGGCCAACCCCTGCATGAAGATGCTCATCGTCTCGGAAGCCGACGCCATCATCTCCGCCATTTTGCGTCGACCGGCCTGCGGATCGCTCAGGAAGTACTTGCCGAGGATGCGCATGCCGCCCTGCGGGCCACCGCGTGCGATGGTCGAGTTGAATCCGGTCATGTTGCGGTAGAACCAGCCCGCGCTGTCGCGCATGGCCTCGATCGCCGACTCGCCCAGCTTCTGTTGAACCGCCGGTGCCGCAAGGAACCGATCCAGCAGATCCACAGCCAGGCTCGTCTGGTCGGTCGATTGCCACTCGCCCCCTAATACCATGATGAACGGCCCGCTCGGCAGCCCGCGAAGAAGCGGTTTGCCCGCCGGCTTCTGCTTGGCAAGGTAGCCCGCCCCCGTGCCGTCCGGCTTGAGGCTGCAAAGCCAGCCCAGCCCCACACCCTCAGCTTCCACCCGCAACACCGCGTCCACCGTCTGCACCTGATCCACAAACGACTTCAGCGCGCCGATGTAGACGTCCATCATGGCCATCGTGACGGCCGGATCGCTACCCCCCTGTGTAGCGCCCGACATCAACGCCACCATCTGCATCATGCCTTTTATCGTCTGAAATCCCTGATCGATCGTCGCCCGCAGCGCCTCGACGTTCACTCGCACCGACAGATCGCCCCCAGAGTGCAGGGCAAGCGCCTCGGCAGGCAATTCGGCCAGCGTCGCCTTCGGTGCCAACGCCGACAGCAGCAGCTCGCTGCTCGGCGCGATCATCACGAAGTCTCGCTTCCGTACGAGGTAAAGCGGCTCGCCCCCCTCGACGGTCGCCTCGATAATGCCGCCGCCCAGGTCGTTCCGATCGCGCCCCGTCAGCATCGCGTCCAGGTCGCGCAGGCCTACGATGATTATCCCCTCGCTGAAGTCCGCCTTCGGCACGATCAGGGCCGCCGGTTTGCTCGCGTCCAAGCCGTCTTGAATGCCCGGCCCCTCGGCAAGCAGGGCCGCAAGCCCCTTCTTCGGCGGCGGCGCTTCGCCGACCACTGCGGCGATGTCCGCCACCACCGCGTGGCCTTTGGCGGCCAGCGCGTCGGGATTCGACGCCCACACGCACAGCGCGGCGTCGGACGGCAGCAGTTTTAGCAGCTCGCCTTGCGTTGCCTGCGCCGACCCTGTCGTCCCCATCCATAGCGACAACGCCACCCACGCCGCCAAGCCCAACCTTCGATGATTCATCGTGATTCCTCCCTCTGGATTGCCGGCTGCAACCGCGCCACGCCGCCGGCGCCCATAGCATACCCGCACGGACGCCGTAAAGCTGCAAGCAATCCGCCGATTTGCCCCGTCCCCGCCCGATCTTTGCCGGACGCATATCATATCGCCATCACCCCGCAAGATATACCTACACCCCGGTTCCATCGCCGTTTCGCGGCAACCTGAAGCCGAGCCCTGCGTAGGGCAGTTTCCAATCACCTGTCTGAACAACGGTTACCCGCGACCCGCCAGGCGAGCGTGTCGCATACCGGCTCTGGCCATGGGCCGTCGAGACCCTTATCCTCTGCATCAGCATCTTCGGCATGAAGACCGTGTTTCACGCGGGTCTGACCTGCCTGGACAGTGCCCGTGCCGGCCTGCCGCGGAGAAAGAGAACGTCGCCAGAGAGGGCCTTTTCGTGGACACCGACATCAAACCCGTCGAGATCACTTGCTACTTCACCGACGAAATCCCTCGCACCCCGCTGAAGTTCGGCGGCGTGGTCATGGATCAGTCCAAGTACTGTCACGTGCGTGTTGTGGTCGAGAACCGTCGCGGCCGGCGTGCGGCCGGCTGGGGCGCCATCTTTTTGTCCGACGTATGGGCCTGGCCCTCGTCCGCCGTCGCCCACGAACAGCGCGAGTCGCTCATGGTCGAGCTGATCCGCGCCTGGTGCCGGCGTGTGGCCGAGTTCACCGAGTTCGCCCACCCGATCGACATCTTCTGGGACCTCGAATCCGAACTCGTACCGCTGTCGGACCGCCTGTGCGATCAGCGTGAGCTTGCCGAGGCGATGCCCCGACTCGGCGCCCTGGTGTGCGCTTCACCGCTCGACGCCGCCCTGCACGATGCCTTCGGCAACGTCAACAACGTCGACACCTACGCCGGCTACGGACCGGACTTCATGACTTCAGACCTGTCGCGCTATCTCGGCCAAGCCTTTGCCGGCAAGTACGTCAGCGACTACATCGTGCCCATGCCCGAACGGCTCGACGCCTTCCATCTCGTCGGCGGGCTCGACAAGCTCACCGACGTGGAACGCACCGCCGACGACCCGGACGACAGCCTGCCCGTCTCGCTCGACAAGTGGATCGAGTACGAGCGTCTGCACTGCCTGAAGGTCAAGCTGGTCGGCAACGATCTCGATTGGGACCTCAACCGGCTGCTGTCGGTGTGCCGCATTGCCCGTAACGTCCACCAACGCCTTGGTATCGAGGGGCTGTGGCTTACCGTCGACACCAACGAGATGTGCGAATCGCCCGAGTATATGATCGAGCTGCTCAAGCGTTTCGAAGACCAGGACGTACAAGGCTTCGACTCGCTGCTCTACTGCGAGCAGCCCTGTGAGCGCGATTTGCGCCGCCGGCACCTCGACGTGCACGAACTTGCCGAGATCAAGCCCGTCATCATCGACGAGGCGCTGAGCAGTCTGGAAGATTTCGATCTGGCCCTCGAGTTGGGCTACAACGGCGTGGCCCTGAAAACGTGCAAGTGTCAGTCGGCCGAGCTGATCATGGCCGCCAAGGCCACCAAGGCCGGCGTGCTCTACTCCGTGCAGGATTTGACCAATCCGGGCATCGCGCTGGTTCAGTCAGCCGGGCTGGCAGGCCACCTGTCGGTGCTCAGGGGCGTCGAATCCAACAGTCGGCAGTTCTTCCCCGCAACCAACGAGCCCGAGCAGTGGGTCCACCCCGGCATCTTTCGTCTGACCGACGGCAAGATGTACCTGCGCACGATCAGCGGGACGGGCCTGGGCTATCAGTGGGGCAAAATCGACCGTCGCTTCGACTGATCATGTACGTGCTTCCAGGGGGTGCCACTGGCGGCTCGCCCGCCAGTGTCTCTGTTTGGCGCATTGCGCGTCGGTGCGCCCCGCGCCGGATATGAACTCTGGCGACCCGTTCGATTGCCCCGTATGCTCTTGCTCATGCTCCGCATCGCCGAGCTGGAAATCCCATCGCCGGTCATTGTCGCATCCGGTCCGCTGACCAGCCGGATCGAGTTGCTCCGACGCGCCGAGGAGGCCGGCGCGGCCGCCGTCACCCTCAAGCTCACCTTTGTGAAGGTGCCCATCACCGGGCAGATGCGCTCCTACTCGCTGCCCGACAGCGTTATCCTCTCGCCGATCGACCACCGTCTCAATGTCGAGGAAGGCTGTCGGCTCGCCCGCCAGGCCCGCGAGCAGACCGACCTGATTCTCTTGGCCAACCTCGGCGCCCGCGGCGACCAGCTCGACTGTTGGTGCGCCCTGGCTGAGCGCTTCGCCGAAGCCGGCGTGCACGGGCTCGAACTGAACTTCTGCTGCCCCAACCTCGACGTCGACGCCCTCCGCGCCGCCCGCGCCCGGGGTACGCACGGCGGCGTCCAGATCTGCGAGCACCCCGATCAGTGCCGCCGTATCACCCAAGCCGTCAAACGCGCCGTCGACCTGCCGATTATCTGCAAGTACATGCCCAACGCCTCGCAGTCCGAGCAGATCGCCCGGGCCTGCGCAGAAGGCGGCGCCGACGCGGTACACATCGTCGGCCTGCCCGCCGCCGGCCTGCCGCCCGTCAAGCCCGACTCGCTCCAGCCCGATATGCCCTTCGTCGAAAACGTCGCCTGGGGCGGCACGAACGGCCCGCTCTGCCGCTACGCCACCTTCATGTTCACCGCCCAGGCCGCTCGCGTCATCAACATCCCCATCATCGCCTCCGGCGGCATCAGCGACTGGCGCGATCTGCTCAGTGCCGTCGCCTGGGGCGCGCACGGCGTGGGCGTCTGTAGCGCGATCATGTGGCACGGCTGGCGCATGCTCACCGAGTTGCACGAGGATTTGAACGACTATCTACAGCGATACGGGTTGGAGGACTGGCACCGTTTCCGTGGCCACGCCCTCGAACACCTGACCACGCCCGACAAGATGGTCCTTACCGAAGGCGCCAGCTACGTCCACCCCGACCTGTGCATCGGCTGCGGACGATGCCTGCTGCCCGGCCACTGCGACGCGATCGAGCTCGACGAGCAGCGCCATGCCGTCGT
>CBFCZG010000112.1:0-11901 GCA_965602375.1 uncultured Phycisphaerae bacterium
TCCGCGGGCATTTTCAGCCCGCCGGAAGCCCGGTAGTCACGGTTGACCTTGTCAAGCACGTCCTGCGTGATGTCCAGCCCGGCGGCTGAGAACACGACCTTTCGGTCGCGCAGGCGGTTGCCGAGATCCTGAAGGTCGTCGGTCTGGAGGTCCATCTCGTCGCGGTACAGCACAAGCAGCAGCCCGCGCGCTTTGGCGACCTCCTCCACCGTCTGAACGATCTGCGTGTAGGTCCTGCGTGTCCAGAAGACCCTATCACGTACGAGCTTCCGCTGCTGAATCTTGATGGTGGTACCGTAGTCGATCTGCAACTGCACCCACTGCTTGAACCGCTCGATATACTCCTTCGAGCCTCGCGCAAACGCCTCCAACTCCTCTTCCTTCGCATCGACAGCTTCCTTGAGCTTCTGGCGCTGACCGGCGAACTTCTCGTCACGGAGTTGCCACCGCTCGTTCACATCCTTGGTCTGCTGACATTCGTTGAAGATTCGGATGACATCGACCACAGCCACTTTGCTCGGGTCCACGCCGACCGCCTGCGCGTTGGTATCGCTGCGGCCGCCAAGCACGACAACAGCGGCCAACGCGCCCATTCCCGCCGCCAAGATCCATCGCGACGCCATAACGCCTCCTCGCTTTCTTGCTAGCCGATGCTCAGCGCACATGTTCAGCGCCTCTAAAGCCCGATTTTGATGCTGGCCGCACCGCCGCGCTGCTGGTACTGCTTGTCCAGCAGCTTCTTGACGTCCTCGGATATATCCAGGGCCTCACGGGCGTAGAGCACCTTTCTGGTAGGCATCGCCTGGATGATCTCCGACGAGGGTCGAGCCGGATCGAAGTGATCGCGGAAAAGCACCATATCGAGCCCTCGCTCCTCGGCGATCTGGGAGATCACAGCCATGGCGTTCTTGTAGCCTTCAGCCACCCACAACTCGCGCTCGCGGGTCAACTCGGCCTGGTCGATCTTCTGGATCGCCTCGTACTCGACCTGTAAGCGATCGATCTCCTCCAGCAACTTATACGCTTCGTCACTGTCGGGAACCAAGCGGCTCAGGTCGGCCTGCTTGGTCTCAAATGCCGTCCTGCGTGCCTCCAGATCGGTCTCGATCTGCTTCCGCCGTTCCTTGAGCATCCTGTCGACGTCGACGCTCTGCTGACACCCGTCCAGTACACGGGCCAGATCGACGACGGCGTAGCTGCGGTGAGCCGGCGTGACCTGAGCCCAGCCTCGTGACCACACGGCCGTCAGGACAATCGCCGCCAGCACGACCAGACCCACGGTGATACCTGATTTTGCTCGCATACGTGTTATCCCCTTGAAAAGGCTAAGCTTACAGCATTTCACACCACACCGCACCACGTTTACCGGCGCGGCGAATCATTGTGTCGGGCACGGGATCGAAATACAAGGGCTTACAATGATCGAGGCCTAGAATGTCGCCCCGAACGAGAAGCTGAAGACCTGCTCGTCGTCGTCGTCATCGCTAGCCACGGGGAAGCCGAAATCGAACGACAGCGGCACGGGGCCGAAGTACTGGACCACAACTCGCGCGCCGAAGCCCACCGTCATTCGCCAACTGGTCAGTTCGAAGTCTTCCTCGACGGTGCCCATGTCCGTGAAAAGCAACCCTCGAACGCTCTTGCCATAGACAGGGAAAGAGTACTCGGCACCCGTCAGCAGAAGCGTTCGCCCGCCGATGCGGTCGTTGCGCAGGCCGGCTCGCGGCCCGACGCCCCGATACTCGAACCCGCGGATCGAGCCGATGCCTCCGCCGAAGAACCGCTCGAACACCGGGACATCGCCGAAGATGTACCCGCCCTTCACGCGGAGCGACAGGACGCTTTTGCGATCGAACACATCGGTCCGCAACGTACGGTGCCACCAGTAGCCGGCCATCAACTTTCCAAACGTGTAGTCGCCGCCGAGCGCGCCGGCCTGTTCCCACGAGAAGCTGAAACGATCGCCGCGGCTGGGCGAGAACAAGCTATCGGTGCGGTCGCGGACCAACGAGCCCTTCACAGTCGAAAGGAAACTGCCGCCCGCGTCGTCGCGGATCTCCTTTGCAGTTAGAAAATCGGTGCCTCCGATGTCGACCCATTCGTTCCGCAGGGCCACCTCGCCGACCCAGCCCCTGAGCAGCCCTTTGGAGAAGCGCCGCCCAAAGCTGACGATTCCGCCGGCCCGCTCCTCGTCGTACTCGTCGCGCCCGCGCTCAAATACATAGGCGCTTACACCCAGGCTGATAGGCTGGTCGAGCAGATACGGTTCGCGAAAGTCGATCCGCCCGCGGGTCAGTTCGGTACCCGGCTCAAACTGAAAACGCATTGTCTGACCGGCGCCCTTGAACGCGCGGCCCCGGAACAGCTCACCCCAAGTACGAGGCCAATCGAACAGATCGAAGTTACGGTTCTCGATGGAGATACCGCCCAGAATACCGCTGTTACTGGTTACGCCCACGCTGAACAGTAGCGTCGTGGTATCGGCCTCGTTGACGTCAACCAGCGCGTCTCGCACACCAGGCTCCTCGCCCAGCGGCGTGATGCGCGCGTCGGCGAACAACCGTGTCTCGTAGAGCCGCCGCTCGGCCTGCGTGGTGGCCGTCAGGCTGTAGAGATCGCCGGGATAGAAACGTAACTCGCGCCGAACGACCCGATCCTGCGTCTGTTGATTGCCGCGAATCCGGATGGCGCCGACCCGATACAGCTCGCCTTCGGCGATCTGCATGGTCACGTCGACCGCGTCCTCACCTTCGGCATACACCCATGCCGGCTTGGCGCCCGCGTAGATGTAGCCGGTGGATGTATACTGCTCGGTGATGCGCTTCGCGTCGGCCTTGGCGACTTCGTTAATGTAGGGTCGACCGACCGCGAGCTTCATTGGTGACAGCAACAGCTCATCGTCGTACACGACGTTACCGTCGAAATCGATGGATCGCACCACGTAGCGCGGGCCCTCGGCGACGACAAAAGTTATCTCCAGGTCGGTACGGTTGGCGCGGAACTCCAGCCGCGGGGTGACCAATGCGTCGAGGTAACCCTCATTGCGGTAGAAGTTGCGGAGATCGTCGGCATCGCGCTGGACCTGCTCGGGATCGTACAGACCAGGGCGAAAGACCCACACATACTTTTTGGTCTTGACCTTGCCGATCAGCCGCTCGCGGGGATAGCTTCGATTGCCCTCGAAGCGGATCTCGCGCACCCGGACCCTGGGCCCCTCGACGATGTTGTAGACCACGCGCCACTCGTCGCGGAGCGCCTCCTCATCGGTCGTGACGGTTACGTAGTTGTACCCGGATTCCTTGTAGAGCCGCTCGATGTTTCGACGGCCCTGGTTGATCCGGTAGTGATCGACCGGGTCGCCGGCGGCGAACTCGAGCTCGGCAATCAGGTCCTTGCCAGGAAACTTCTTGTTACCCACGAACTCGACGCTGCGGACCTCGGGACGCTCGGCCACGTTGAAGATAACCTCGACCTGCCCGTCCACCATCCGACGCGTCGCGGTGGCATTGTCGAACCGTCCCGTGGCCAAGAGGCGGCGGATGTCCTCTTGTACGGTGCGCTCGTCATAGGGCTGACCCGGTCGGGTCCGCAACTGCGCGCGGATGTATTCCTCGTTAGTCAACTGATGCCCTGTGATCAGGACTCGGGAGACCGGCGGGCCCTGCTCAGCCAGCGCGTCGGCCTGCGCAAGCTGCGGTTCGGCAAACGTCGGGGTCTGGCCAGGGCACCGTGCCGCCGCCACCAACCACAGAGCCACCATGGACATAAAGCACAGGCCACACGCGCTACGTCCCAACATCCGCCCCACCAGCATACTCGTCACCACCTGCGAGACATCGACTTGCCGTACCAATTCCGCGCCAATTGGCCGCGTATGATACCCTGTCCGTCCGGCAAGTCAAAGCGGCGAAATCCGATCCCGGCCAACAATGGTCTTGTCGAGCTGTTGCCCCCGTCCGCCGCAGCCGCCCAGGACGGCGGGATCCTCTGACGGCTGTTGACCGTTGTGACGGGTGCTCGTCCGGCTCCGCAGCTGCTCGGGGCGGCCGGCTACCGAGTGGGCATCGTGATCCGACCGGAAGCCCAGACCTCAGCCGCTCTTTTCGCCGTGACCTAATGCATCGGAACACGAAGGCCGCCCGTGTGTGGAACGGCGGCCGATTCGTACGATTGCTCGCCGAACCGCGAATCCGGCACGCAGGCGGACCGCCCTGCTGTTCAACTATCTTCCCGTCCCTATAATCGTGTGACGGCGGTCGCGACGTCGTGACCCGAGCCGAGCACGTAGCAAGAGAGGCGATTGCGAAGATGACCGAATCCGTCGTAGCCATCCTGAAGACCAAGCCGGCCACGGTGCGGTCGGACTACCACGAGTTGCTCAATCTGGCCGGCTATCAGCAGGTCGTCGCCAAGGACGTCGACACGGCGCTCAAGATCAACATCTCGTGGCACTTCTTCTTCCCGGCCAGTTCGACCACGCCCTGGCAGCTTGACGGCGTGATCCGCGCCATGCTCGCGGACGGTTACAACGGGGATCTCATACACGGATGCCACAACCGTACGGTGGTGATCGACGCGCACCTGGGCGAGCGCGAAAACAAACAGGTGGACGTCGTTGAGGCGTACGGCCTGCGGAACGTGCACCTCTACGAAGGTGAGGAGTGGATCCACATTCGTGATGCCGTCGGCGATCTGACCAAGGAGTTTATCGCTCTCAATGACGTGTATCCGCGGGGCTTTTCGATCCCCCGACGCTTTCTCGGCGAGAATATCATCCACCTGCCGACGGTCAAGACGCACATCTTCACCACGACCACCGGGGCGATGAAGAACGCCTTCGGCGGTCTGCTCAACGAGCGCCGCCACTGGACGCATCCGGTGATCCACGAGACGCTGGTCGACCTGCTGCGGATCCAGAAAAAGATCCACCGCGGCGTTTTCGCGGTGATGGACGGCACGTTTGTCGGCGACGGTCCAGGCCCGCGATGCATGGCACCGTACGCCAAGAACGTGATCCTGGCGTCGAGCGATCAGGTGGCCATCGATGCGGTGGCGGCCAAGCTGATGGGCCTGGACCCGATGGCCGACTGTAAATACATCCGTCTCGCGCACGACGCAGGACTGGGCTGCGGCGATCCGGCACGGATCAAGATCGTCGGCGATCAGGCTGCGGCAAGCGAGAACTGGCACTTCGACGGGCCGTTCCGCAGGATGACGTTTGCCAGTCGCATGCAGCACAAGATCTATTGGGGCAGGCTCAAGAAACCGCTGGAGTGGTCCCTGAAAACGTGGTTGGCGCCGTGGTCGTACATCGCCAGCGTGCTGTACCACGACCTGTATTGGTATCAGCGCCACAGCCGCCGCAAGATGGAGGCATGCCTGAATACGGATTGGGGGAGGCTGTTCCAGAACTGGGGTCACGTCGAAGCCACACCGGACGGCTTTGCCGACGTCGGGCGCGCCACGCCGCGTTTCCATCGAAACATGTCAGCCATGATGGCACAGGGGATGCGTATCCTGGGCACCTGCATCGCCGAAGCTCCGGAGTGGGCCTCACGCCGCCGTAAGAGAGTTGGCAAACAGCCTTCTTGATCTGGCTGGCGGCCGCGCAGCCTTTGGGGGCCTTGTGATACCGACCACGGCGTTGGCCACGCCGCAGGCGGCCTGGGGCGGACACGTCATTCTTGCCTGCCGACGCGGGAGACCCTATAACGCCGTCTGGACCTAGCGCTAACGCGAATCTGGAGAACGCAATGCGATACTTCGTGGCTTTGGCGGCGGCATTGCTGCTGAATGCTTCTGCAAACCTGATGATGAAATTCGGCATGCACGACGTCAGCGGGGACGGTGGATGGCTGAAGGACGGCCCGGCTGGGGCGGTCGGCGCCATTCTCCGTCGGCCGGTGCTGATCGCGGGCATGGTGTGCTTTGCGGCGAACCTGCTGTGCTACATGTACGCCTTACAGAGGCTGCCCATCAGCGTAGCTTATCCCATCATGGTCACGGCCGGCTTTGCCATTATTGTGGTCGTGGCGGGCATCTATCTACAAGAACGGCTGGCCGTGTCGCAGTGGATCGGCGTGGTGATGATCATGATCGGCGTGTGGCTGGTGGCGTCGAAGGCGGCAGGACAGCTCCAGGCCGGCTAGGGTGGTGCGTGCGAGTGCGTTATCGACGAGTCGTCCGAATGGACCTATGATGCTTCCTTAAGAGGGGGCTCGCCGCAGGAATTGTCTGACCCATGGCGAGGTCTGGTGTCTATAGGAGGTTGGCGTAGAGCTGCCGCGGAGAGTCTGTCAGGTGCCATGATGAAGGTTGTGTGGATTGACGTAGACACGTTGCGAGCCGATCGTCTGGGCTGCTGCGGATGGGATCGAGGGACGTCGCCGAATCTGGATCGAGTGGCGTCGGAAGGCGCCCTGTTTCGCCGGGCCTACACGAGCAACGCACCGTGCGTGCCGTCGCGGGCAGCGATGATCAGCGGTCGGTTCGGAGTCAACAACGGCATCCTTACGCACCCCGGCGCCGGGGCGTGGCTATGCGATAAGGCCTTTGGTCGAGGCGGCGAGTTGCTGGCGACCAGACCGCTCCAGAGGCTGGGGGTACATACGGCAAGCATCAGCAGCTTCTACAAGCACGACCACGGGCGGGAGACGCAGTGGTTCCGGTATGGGTTTGACGAAAGCCACGACCCGAATTTCACCAAACGGTGCCAGCGAGACCTCTCCGACGACGTCAACCGCATCGCCCTGCCGTGGCTCGAGCGGCATGCAAAGGACGACTTCCTGCTGCATCTGCACTACTGGGACCCCCACACGCCGTATGACCTGCCCGAGGAGGTACACAGGCCGTTTCTGGACAAGCCGCCCTGGCCCTGGCCGACCGAGGCACTCAAACGCGAGCATCTGAGCCGGTTCTACGCCCACGGCCCGCGTCGACTCGGCATTCGGACGATGGAACAACTCGACCGGTTCATGAAGAAGTACGACGCGCAGATCCATGATACCGACAGACACATCGGCGAGGTCCTCGACAAGCTGGGCGAGTTAGGGGTTCTTGACGATACGCTGATCGTGGTGACGGCCGACCACGGCGAGCAATTCGGCGAGCAGGGCATGTACGGCGAGCACGCCGCGGCGGTAAATTCAGACATTCAGGTACCGCTGATTATGCGAATGCCGAGCAGGGTCAAGGCCGGCACGGTGAGCGACGCACTGGTGTATACCCAGGACATCATGCCGACGATCTGGGAGTATGCCGGCGCCGAGCCGCACGAGACCGACTTTGCCTCGCTATGGCCCCTGGTGGACGGTACGAAAGACCGACTCCACGACTTCCTGGTATGTGACCACGGACTGTATACCGCGACGCGGGCGGTCATGCGAGGCGACCTCAAGCTCCTGCTGACCTACTCGCCGGGCTTCTACGGCTACCAACTCTACCCGCCGGCGGCGTTGTTCGACCTGTCGAAGGACCCGTACGAGCAGAACGACCTGGTCGAGCAGCGAACCGACGAGGCGCGCGAGCTGTTCGAACTGGTGCTCGGCTGGTTGGGCCAACATGGGTTCGACGAGTCGACCGACCCGCTCCAGGTGCTGGGTAACAAGGGCCCGAGGACATACAACTTCCCTGAAATGTTCATCAAACAGGAACTGGCGTGGAAGGGCATACGAGCCGAGGGCGTGCCGGGGCACGCGACATGGATCGATCCTCGCGCTCGGCGAGAGCGGGCAACGGGCAAGAAGGCCGCTGCCACGGAGACCACGCCGTCGCCGTCCAGTGTCACTCGAACTGCCCGTAGTAATCCTCGACGGTCTTGAAATCGACGGTCGCGTCGGGAGACATGTCGAGCCGCTCGTAGAGGTTGGCGCGGGCTCGCATATCGGCCAACAGGATGGCGCGGGCGTGGACGGCGGTCTCGCCGGCGATCTCCTGGGGGACAACGACCACACCGTCGTCGTCGCAGCCGACGATGTCGCCGGGCCGGACCTGCGCGCCGCCGCAACCGACGCGGGTCTGCACGTCGGCCACCTCGATTCGGCCCGGAATGATGGTGCGACCGCGGGCGCGGGCGCAGATGGGCGTCTTTTGCAACGCGACCTCGGCAGTGTCGCGGCAGTACCCGTCGGTCACGATCCCCACCGCACCGCTGGCGACGACGTTGAGGCTGTTGGCCGAACCCCAGAATCCCACCTCGCCGGCGCCGCCGGTGTCGGTAACAATCACGTGACCGGGGCGGATCTGATCGCCGAAGCTGATGTGCCCCACCTTTCGGAACCAGATACCGTGGGCGTCGACGATCTCATCGTTGGTCTTCAGCGGCCACATCGGTCGGTTGGCCGGCACACACCGCACGGTGAACGCCACTCCCCAGAACTTCATGCCCGCCCAAAGCGGACGGACGTCAGGCGACATCAGCCCGACGTCGAAGTAGCCAAGGCCGTCCATCGCGTCGCACACGTCGACCACGCGGAGGTATCTGTAGAGCTTACGCAATTCGAACGGGTCCACGTCCTGCGGCGACTTCTGCTTAGGCATCTTGGTATCCTTCATCACAAAAAAAGCCGCACCGAGCGAAGCTCGTCTCTGCTTCCGCTATGACGTCGACGGGGCGCTCTGACGGTCCAGATCAGACAGCAGCTTGTATTCCACGCCGTCGACCAAGGCCTTCCACGAGGCATCGATGATGTTCTCGCTGACACCGATGGTGCCGAACAGCTCGTGGGTCTGCTCGTCGATGAACTCGATCATCACGCGGACCCTGGCCTCCGTGGCGGCCTTGGGGTTGACCACGCGGACTTTGTAGTCCAGCAGCCGCACGCTGTCCACAGCCGGGTAGTGCACGCGAAGCGCCTTCCACAGGGCCTTGGCCAGCGAATCAACCGGGCCGTCGCCCTCGGCCACCTGCAACTCGGGGTGTGAGTTCACGCGCAGCTTGACGATGGCCTCGGAGGTCTGGATCTGTCCATGGAGGTTGAGGATGACGGCCCGCCAGTGGTCCAGGTCCCAGAATCGCTTGTGGCGGCCCAGTTCGCGGCGGCAAATGAGCTCAAAGCTGGCCTCGGCGGCTTCGAAAGCATAGCCCTCGTTCTCGAGGTCCTGCACACGCTCGAGCAGCTTGCGCAACATCTTACGGTCATTCTCGATGCCGAATTTGCGTCCGATGGTCTCAGCGATGTTGCTGGCGCCGGAGAGTTCGCTGACCAGGATACGCCTATGGTTGCCCACAGCCGACGGATCGACGTGCTCGTAACTCTCCACCACCTTGCGAACCGCGTGGACGTGCATGCCGCCTTTGTGAGCAAACGAGCCCGTGCCGACATAGGGCTGATTCGACGGCGGGATCAGATTGGCCACCTCGTAGACGTACCGGCTTAGCTCGGTGAGTCGGGCAAGGGCCCCGTCGGTGAGGACGTCGTAGCCCATCTTCAGGGCGAGGTTGGCCGCCACCGTCGTCAGATCCACGTTGCCGCAACGTTCGCCGATGCCGTTGATCGTGCCCTGCACGTGGAGGGCACCATGCTGCACGGCCACGAGCGAATTGGCGACGGCCAGGCCCCCGTCGTTGTGCACGTGAATGCCGAGCGGCACGGACAGGTGCGGCTGAATCGCGTCGACCATCTCGGCCACCTGCTCGGGCAGCGAGCCGCCGTTGGTGTCGCACAGCACGAGCCTGGTTGCACCGGCCTGCTGAGCCGCCTGCAGCGTCTTGAGGGCGTAATCGGGGTCGGCCTTGTACCCGTCAAAGAAGTGCTCGGCGTCGTAGATAACCTCGCGTCCAGCCGAGGCACACAGCCCGACCGACTCGCCGATCATGGCCAGGTTCTCTTGCTGGGTGACACCCAGGACTTCGCTGACGTGCAAATCCCAGGTTTTACCGACGATGGTGATTACCGGGGTCTCGGCATCGATCAGCGCCTTCATACCGGTGTCGTCTTCGGCCTTGACGCCCCGACGGCGGGTCATGCCGAATGCGGCGACCTTGGCGTGCTTGAACGATTGGCGGCGGATCTCTTCGAAGAAGGCCACGTCCTTGGGGTTGGACAGGGGGTAGCCGCCCTCGATGTAGTCCACCCCCATCTCGTCAAGCCGGGCGGCTATCAGCAGTTTGTCCTGCAACGAGAGGGAAACCCCCTCGCCCTGCGTGCCGTCTCGCAACGTGGTGTCATAGATTTCAATGCGTCTTTCGGCTTCGCTCATGGTTCCATCCTCGCTGTGCTGCACCCAACAAAAAAAGCCCCACCCGCGACGGGCAGGGCTTGCATGCTTGCGGCCTGTGGCCAGCCCTACCCGTCCTGCTCCCTGATAATGATAATGGCCTCGATGGCGGCGCAGACCATGGCCGGTGGGCTGGCGACGATCGACAAATTGGCCATGTTGCCGCTCATGATCGCTTGAACCACTATAGCGTACCTATCGTCCGCGTCAACGTCAAGATTAAGCCCCCGGACGGGCCGCGGCAGACAGCTGCCCCGAGGGCTGGGCCGTAACAACCAGCCGGCCAGAAACGCCCACCGGCCCATCGGCCCGCGATCTTGACCGGCTGCTGCAAACTCAGCTAGCATGGCGCCCGCCATGCTCCGCTACAAGCCGGATCGAAATGCTGTAAAGGAGCTCGCCGAGAACGGCAACACCATCCCCGTCTACGCCGAACTGCTCAGCGACAGCCTGACACCGGTGAGCGCGTTCGCGGCCGTGGCCCGGCATACCGACCATGGTTTCCTGCTGGAGAGCGTGGTGGGGGGAGAGAACATAGCGCGCTACAGCTTTATCGCCACCAACCCACGCGAGCGGTTTCAGGCGGTCCGTAACGAGATCACCATCCAGCAGCCCGGCGGGGTCGAGCAGAGGCAGGCGGACGACCCGCTGGCCGTTTTGCAGGAGCGACTGGCCAGTTATCGGGCGGTCCACGTGCCCGGGCTGCCTCGTTTTGTCGGTGGGGCAGTCGGCTACGCCGCGTACGACATGGTGCGCTACTATGAGCCGCTGCCCAATCCCCCGCACGACGACCGCGGGCTGCCCGATCTGCTGTTCGGCATTTACGACACGATGATCATTTTCGATCATGTGCGGAAAACCATCCTGGTAGTCAGTCACGTACACGTCGACGAGGGTGACGTGGAAGCCGCCTACGACGCGGCGTGCCGCCGAATCGACAAGATGATCGCGACGCTGGCCGCCCCCCCGGTAGCCATCGGGCCTATCGATGTGGCGGGCCAGCCCGAACTGAAGTTCGAATCAAACGTCCAGCGCGAGCAGTTCGAGAAGGCGGTCGAGGCCTGTCTCGAGTACATCCGAGCGGGCGACATCTTCCAGGTGGTGCTGTCACAACGACTGTGCGTGGCCACCAAGGCCGACCCGTTCAACATCTACCGGGCCCTTCGCGTGGTCAACCCTTCGCCCTTCATGTTCTACTTCAAGAGTCCTCAAGTGGTGCTGGTTGGGGCGTCACCGGAGATCATGTGCCGGGTGGAAGACGGCGCGGTGGTCAACCGCCCGCTGGCCGGCACGCGCCAGCGCGGACGCACCGAACAGGAGGACCAGGAGCTGGAGAAAGAGCTGCTGGCCGATCCCAAGGAACGGGCCGAACACGTCATGCTGGTCGACCTGGGGCGCAACGACGTGGGTCGAGTGGCCAGGCTCGGGTCGGTCAAGCTGACCGACGTGATGGTCATCGAACGGTACAGCCACGTGATGCACATCTCGTCTGAGGTGCGCGGCGAATTGGCCGACGGTAAGACGGCATTCGACGCGCTGCGTGCCGCCCTGCCGGTCGGCACGGTTACCGGAGCGCCCAAGGTGCGGGCGATGCAGATCATCGACGAGTTCGAGCCTACACGGCGCGGGCCCTATGCCGGCGCGGACGGGTACGTGGACTTCGCGGGCAACATGGATACCTGC
>CBFCZG010000113.1:0-11852 GCA_965602375.1 uncultured Phycisphaerae bacterium
TAGCCCGACTCTGGCGCAACAGGGCCTGGCGATCGTAACGCACCACGCTGGTAAATCGCAAAAAGTCGTTCGCACACAGCGCGCTGAAGAACCTCGCCGTCCCGCCGGTAGGCAGCACGTGCGACGGACCGGCTACGTAATCGCCGGTCGCCTCCGGGCTGTAATGCCCCAGAAAGATCGCCCCAGCCGTTCGCAGCCGCTCAGCCAGCGGCTCCGGCTCGCGTGTTTCCACGTGCAGGTGCTCGGGGGCATAGGCGTTGGCCGCCTCGACGGCTTCGTCCCAATCGGCCGTCAGCACGATGAAGCAGTTCTTGCGCAGGCCCGTGCGGATCGACTCGGCGGCGGGCAACTCGGCGCTGAGACGATCGAGTTGCTGCTGCACCGGTTCGACGAGCGGCTCGCACGCCGTCACCAGGACGGCTTGACCGTTGTCGTGCTCGGCCTGGGCGAGCATGTCAGCCGCCACGTAGGCCGGATCGGCCGACTCGTCGGCGATGACCAGCACCTCGCTGGGTCCGGCAAAACTCTCGATGCCGATCCGGCTGCCGAACAACATCTTCTTGGCGATCTGCGTCGAGGCGTGGCCGGGCCCGACGATCTTGTCCACCGGTTCGATCGAATCGGTCCCCAGAGCCA
Source organism: uncultured Phycisphaerae bacterium (assembly GCA_965602375.1). Taxonomy (GTDB): domain Bacteria; phylum Planctomycetota; class Phycisphaerae; order UBA1845; family DATKUK01; genus DATKUK01. The sequence continues at coordinate 637 of CBFCZG010000113.1, forward strand.
GTGCCGCCACGCCCTGCGCTCCGCTGAAGCGATACACCTCTTCGACGCCCAGCAGGCTCGCCGTCGCCAGAATGACCGGGTGAATCTCACCGCCTTCTCGCGGCGGGGCCATCAGGGCGATCTGGCGCACGCCCGCCACCTGGGCCGGCACCACCGTCATCACCGCCGTCGACGGCAACGGTGCGGTCCCACCCGGCACGCAAACGCCCACCCGCCGCAACGGCTCGGGGCGGCTGCGAAGCGTCACGCCCTCCAGCTCCAGCGGACCGCAGTCGCGAATCAGAATGTGCTGCTGGAACCGCCGCACGTTCTCGATCGCCAACTCGATGGCCTCGCGAAGCTCGCCGTCCACGGCGTCTCGCGCCGCCGCCAGCTCGGCCGGCTGCACGCGAAGCCGGTCCGGCGCCAGCTGCACCCCATCGAACCGCGCGGTGTACTCGGTCACCGCATCGTCGCCGCGTTCGGCCACGGCGCGAATCACCTGGCGGACCGTCGCGGCCAGATCCGAGTCCTCGGCACCCAGCACGTCGGCGCCGACGGCAGCGCGAACACGCGCCACGATCCGGTCCACCGGCTCATCATGCGTCCTAAGCACCTCAACCAGATCCACGATGTGTTCCACCTTCCCGCGCCATCGGGTCGACAAGCGCGGACATTGTATCGGACCACGGCCCGTTTCCGCCAGCCGCAGCCCTGTCACAGTATCCGCCTTCGACGCGGCTGAAACCCTCCTCAACTTGACAGCAGCGGGTGCGAGTTTAAGCTTGATTTCAGTGGGTGGACGGGAATCCAGGGTTTTCCATGCTCCTGACGCGCGACGGATGGAAAGAGATTGTCGTTTTGACCGCCTTGTGCGCTGCGGCGACGGCGGCGGCGGTGGTCTGGTTCTGGCCGCTGGCTGTGATTCCACTGCTGGTATGGGGCTGGGGGTTGTGGTTTTTTCGCGACCCGCCCCGGGCGATTCCCGATGATCCCAACGTACTACTCGCCCCGGCCGACGGGAAGGTAGTGGCCGTCGAGCGGGTCGAGCAAAACGAGTGGACCGGCGCGCCGGCCCTGCGGATCGACATCTTCCTGAGCATCTTCGACGCCCACATCAACCGCAGCCCGTGCGCCGGTGCGGTGCAGCAGGTGATCCGCAAAGCCGGCCGTTACCTCAACGCCATGCGACCCGAAGCCGCCAGTCGGAATTGCGCCAACAACCTCGTGCTGCACCCGGGCAATGGCCTGCCCGGCCCGTTGGTCGTCCGCCAGATCGTCGGCGCGATCGCCAGGCGAATCGTCTGCCACGCTCGCCCCGGTGACACTCTGGGGGCGGGTCAGCGCTTCGGCATGATCAAGTTCGGCTCGCGAACCGAGCTGTATATTCCCCTCAGCGACGACTGGCAGATGCTGGTTCGCCCGGGGCAGAAGGTCCGCGCCGGCAGCAGCCTGCTTGTCCGCTGGAACGGCTCGACGGTGCGATCATGAAGCTCCTGCGAGACGAAGCAAAACATCACCCAGGCAAGTCCCGGCGCAAGCGCTTGGCGGCGGTGGCCACGCTGCCGACGATGATGACGCTGGGCAATCTGCTCTGCGGCTTTGGGGCGATCTACTGTGCGATCTTGTCGGTTCAGGCCGACGGGGCCGACCTGTCGCGCCTCACATTCCGCAGCCCCTTGCTCGAGCGGATGATGCCGACGTATCTGGCCGTCGGGGCGTACCTGATATTCGCCGCGCTGGTTTTCGACGCGCTCGATGGTCGCCTCGCCCGGCTTACCCGTCGCACCAGCGATTTCGGCGGGCAGTTGGATTCACTGGCCGATATGGTCAGCTTCGGCGCGGCGCCGGCGGCACTAGTGCTGTGTCTGGCGATGCCCCTCCTGCGCGAGCAGTCCGACGCGATCTTGGGCGGCAAGTTGTATTGGCGGATGGCATGGGTCGCGGCTGCGATTTACGTGGCGTGTGCAGCCATCCGGCTGGCGCGATTCAACGTCGAGAACGTCCACGACGAGTCGGCCCATATGAGCTTCCGAGGCCTGCCCTCGCCCGGTGCGGGGGTTGCCCTGGCGGCGCTGATCGTGCTCCACGAGGAAGTCATCCGCGTCGAGATGCAGTGGGCGTCGCGCTGGCTGGTGCTGGCATTGCCGGTGGCGGCCTTCGTGCTGGGACTGGTGATGGTTGGCAACCTGCGCTACGTTCACTTGGTCAACGTCTACCTGCGCGGCCGACGGCCCATCTCTCACCTGGTCGCGCTTTTGATCGTCGCCACCCTCGCATGGGTGGTCCCGCAGCTTGTTCTCGCTGTCCTCATCGTGGGCTATGCCCTCAGTGCCCCGGTGGTCGCCCTCTGGCGGCGACTCACCGGCCGGGCGGTTCCCAAAGCGACGCACCAACATCCGGCCGCCCCGAGCGATCAGGCGGCCGCCGACCTCGATGCTCCTGCCGACAGGATTGCCTGACCACGCCTCGCTGTGTACATTCGGGCCGAATCATGACCAAAGCGATCAAAACTCGTTTCGCTCCCTCTCCCACCGGGCTTCTGCACGTGGGCAATGCCCGCACCGCCCTGTTCAGTTGGCTTGTCGCGAGGCACCACGGCGGCAGCTTCCTGCTGCGGATCGAGGACACCGACACGGCCCGCAACCTGACCGGCGCGGCTGAGAGGATTGCCGAAGACCTTCGTTGGTTGGGCCTCGACTGGGACGAGGGGTTCGAGGTCGGCGGCGACGCCGGACCTTACCGCCAGTCGGAGCGGCTTGACATCTACAGCCGGCACGTGCAACGCCTGCTCGACGGGGGCGTGGCCTACTACGCCTTCGAGACGGCAGACGAATTGGCCGCCATGCGAGGGCGGGCCCAGCAGGCCAGACAGACGTTCCAATACCCCCGGCCCGACCCGCTGCCGACGCAGGCCGACGCCGACCGCGCCCGCGCCGAGGGCCGACCCGTCGTGGTCCGCTTCAAGATGCCTGGGCGCGACTTTGTCGTCCGCGATCAGATCATGGGCGACGTGACGGTGGCGGCGGCCGAGTTGGACGATTTCATCATCCTCAAGGCCGACGGCGTGCCCACTTATCACCTGGCCGTCGTGGTCGACGATGCCCTCATGGGCGTCACGCACGTCCTGCGCGGGCAGGAGTTTCTCGCCCAGACGCCGCGGCACATGGCCTTGCAGGATGCGCTGGGCCTGCCCACACCCGCCTACGCCCACCTGCCGCTGATCATGGACATGAAGGGCCGCAAGCTCAGCAAGCGCGACGGCGACGTCGAGGTGTACGCGTTTCGCAAGGCCGGCTACCTGCCCGAGGTGATGGTCAACTTTTTGGCGCTGCTGGGCTGGTCGCCCGGCGGCGACCGCGAAAAGCTCACGCTCGACGATCTGGTCGAGTTGTTCGACGTTGGCCGCGTCAATCGCACGTCGGCCAAGTTCGACCGCGACAAGCTGCTGGCCTTCAACACCGACGCCTGCGCCGCCGCCGGCGAGGACCTTTTGCTGGCGGGCCTGAAGGATTACATCGCCCTCCACGAGACACCACTGAAGCAAGCCACCGACGACCAGCTCCGCCAACTCCTGCGAGCCAACAAGGGCTTTCGCACCTTCGCCGACATCGACGCGAAGTCGAAGTGCATCTTTCAGGAAAACGACGAGATCGAGTACGATCCGGTGGCCGTCAAGAAAGTCCTCGCCCGCAAGGACGGCGAGGGCTATCAGATGCTCGACGAGCTGCTGCCGCAATTGAAGGACCTGCCCGATTGGCGCATGGACGCCATCGAGCAGTTGCTCGACCGGGTATGTCGACAGCACAATGTCGGCCTGGGCAAGGTGGCCCAGCCGTTGCGAGTAGCCGTTGCGGGTCGGGCCGTCAGCCCCGCGATTTACGATACGCTTTTTCTGCTGGGTAAGGACAAGACATGCGAGCGTGTCACGGCGGCGATCAGACTGCGTGATGACTGAGGGGTTACGACAGCCGTTTCCCCAACGCTTCAATATACTCTGACGTGATTGAGGGTTGGATATGTCGCTTTTGGTAACAGGCAGTATCGGCATCGACAGTGTCAAGACGCCGCACGGGAAGGTCGACGACGTGCTGGGCGGATCGGCTGTGTACTTTTCGCTGGCTGCGTCGATCTTCCACCCGGTCCGGCTGGTCGGTGTGGTGGGCGAGGATTTCCCCAAGGTCCACGTCGACACACTGGCCAAGCGGGGCATCGACCTAACCGGCCTGGAGACCCGGAAGGGCTCGAAGACCTTTCGCTGGCGGGGCGAGTATGAAGGCGACATGAACGAGGCCGTCACCCTCCAGACCGACCTGAACGTGCTGGATGAGGCCGGGCCGACCATCCCCGAGGCGTTCCGCGACAGCCGCTTCGTCTTTTTGGCCAACACGCACCCCGCCCTTCAGCGCGAGCTGCTGGGGCAATTGGGCGGGCCCGAGCTGGTCGTGTGCGACACGATGAACCTCTGGATCGACACCGAGCGCGACCAGCTATTGGAGCTGTTGCGGAGCGTTCACGGCATCGTGCTCAATGACGGTGAGGCCCGCATGCTCACCGAGCGCGACAACCTGGTCGCCGCCGGCAGGAAGATCCTGGAGCTGGGCCCGCAGTTCGTGGTCATCAAGAAGGGCGAGCACGGCACCGCGCTGGTCTCGGCCGACGGGGTGTTCGTGTTGCCGGCTTATCCTACCGACGAGGTACGCGACCCGACCGGTGCGGGCGACAGCTTCGCCGGCGGCATGATGGGCTATCTGGCCCGGGCCGGCGACTGGGGCCGCAAAAACCTGCGGGCCGCCCTGGCCCACGGGACCATTACCGCCTCGTTCTGCATCCAGGACTTCTCGGTGAGCCGCCTGCTGGGCCTCGACCGCGACGGCGTGCTGCACCGCCTTCGCGAGTTTTGTGATATGATGAGATTTGAGTAGGGGCAGCAATAGTCGCGCCGGCCGGCCCATCACTTACCCATAGGTTTGGGTGGCGGCTGGCGAGCCACGCCCGCGAGCGAAGTTCGTCCGACAGCAGGAGGCATGGGAATGTACGAACGCATCTCAGTCGACCCCGCCGTCTGCCACGGTCAGGCGTGCATCAAGGGCACCCGCATTCCGGCACACCAGATTATTCGGATGTTGGCGTCCGGCGACTCGATCGACGAGCTTTTGAAGGCCTATCCGCCGCTGACGCGCGAGGATATCCTGGCCGCGCTCGAATACGCCGCCGCCCTGGCCGAAGAGCATGTATCGCCTCTTGAAGCGCGAGCACCGGGGCAATGAAGCTTCTTGTCGACGAGAATATCCCTCGGCACCCCGGAAATCCAGACTACACGAAACCACGGACAGAACAGAAATGAGCAACAGGCAACGCGAAGGGCCACGAAACTTCATCGAAGAAGCCATCGAAAAGGACAATCGCACAGGCCGGTTCGACGGGCGGGTGCACACGCGCTTCCCGCCCGAGCCGAACGCCTATCTGCACATCGGGCACGCCAAGGCGATCTGGATCGACTTTGCCACAGCCGCCCGCTACGGCGGCAAGTGCAACCTGCGGATGGACGACACCAACCCCACCCGGGAAGAAGACCAGTACGTCGAGGCCATCAAGGAAGACGTCCGCTGGCTGGGGTGGGACTGGGAGGATCGGTTCTTCTACGGCTCGGACTACTTCGAGCAGATGTACGAGTACGCCGTGCAGTTGATCAAGAAGGGCAAGGCCTACGTCTGCGACCTGACGGCCGACCAGATCCGCGAGCACCGCGGCACGCTCACGCATCCGGGCGAGGACAGCCCCTATCGCAACCGCAGCGTCGAGGAAAATCTCGATTTGTTCGAGCGGATGCGGGCCGGCGAGTTCCCCGACGGCACGCGCACGCTGCGGGCGAAGATCGACATGGCTTCGCCCAACCTGAACATGCGCGATCCGGTAATGTACCGCATCCTGCACGCGGCGCACCATCGCACGGGCGACAAGTGGTGCATCTACCCGACCTACGACTGGGCCCACGGGCTGGAGGACTCGATCGAAGGCGTCACCCACAGCCTTTGCTCGCTGGAGTTCGAGAACCATCGGCCGCTCTACGACTGGTTCCTCGACGAACTGGGAATCTACCACCCGCAGCAGATCGAGTTCGGGCGCATGAACGTCAGTTACACCATCACGTCGAAGCGCAGACTGCTGCGACTGATCGAGCAGGGGCACGTTGCCAGCTTCGACGACCCGCGGATGCCCACGCTGTGCGGTTTGCGGCGCCGCGGCTACACGACCGAGGCCATCAACGCGTTCTGCGAGCGGACGGGCGTGAGCAAGTTTCAGGGCATCGCCGACGTCGCCCTGCTCGAGCACTGCCTGCGCGAGGATCTCAACAAGCGAGCCCCGCGCGTGATGGCCGTCCTGCGGCCGCTCAAGCTGGTGATCACCAACTATCCCGAGGGGCAGTCGGAGCAGTTGGATGCGATCAACAACCCCGAGGACGCCTCGGCCGGCACGCGACCCGTGCCGTTTTCGCGCGTGCTCTACATCGAGCGCGACGACTTTCGCGAGGAGCCGCCGCCCAAGTTCTATCGCCTGGCGCCCGGGCGCGAGGTGCGGCTGCGCTACGCGTACTTCGTCAAGTGCGTCGACGTGGTGAAGGATGACCGCGGCGAGGTGGTCGAGCTTCACTGCACCTACGACCCGGCCACTCGCGGCGGCGACTCGCCCGACGGCCGGAAGGTCAAAGCCACCCTGCACTGGGTCAGCGCCGAACATGCGATCGACGCCGAGGTCCGCCTCTACGATCGGCTGTTCAACAGCGAAAACCCCGACGACGCACCCGACGGGCAGGACTTCACCGCCAACCTCAACCCCGACTCGCTGGAGGTGCTCACCGGGTGCAAGGTCGAGCCCGGTCTGGCCGGCGCCGAAGGGGGCAGCCGCTATCAGTTCGAGCGCCTGGGGTACTTCTGCGTCGACCCCGACTCGACGCCCGACAACCCCGTCTTCAATCGCACGGTGACCCTGCGTGACTCCTGGGCGCGGATTGAAAAATCCCAGCAGGGCAGAGCCTAGCCCGCATGTTGCATCCGGGCTGTGAGTTGGGTGTTTGGGGATGATCGGGGGAGCTGTGTGGGACGCGGCGAGAGAGTGGGGTCGAGTGAGAGCAACCTCCCCCTTGCCCCCGCGGGCGATTCTGGCTGTCCGCCGGTCAGATGGGCACCAACCGTGCCACGATGCGAGTGAAGAGTGGCTGATAGGGATAGTAGCCGGACAGGTGCAGCACCACTCGACGCACCGCAACGATGACGCGGGCCGCCACCTTCAGCAACTTGAGGCGAATGGTGCCGACTTGGGCTCGGGCCAGTGTGGTCGACGAGATCGTGCACGTGGCCGCCGTGGCGGCCATCCAGGCCGAGAAGCTGTCCGCCGCCGTCGAGCCCGCGCCCGCACCAGCCGGCCAGAAATTTGCTTGAAACCGATCGGCATATCGGTCATCATTTTGGCCAGCGGGCCAGTCGAGCCGGGCGGCGCGGTGTCCGGACGCCTTGGTTTGGGCACACTTGTATCCGGCGTTGATCGGGGCAAAAGGTGACTTCCAGACGAGCTACGTTGCACACGAGGCTGCGGTTGGTGGGTCCGGCCATCCTGGCCGGTGTGATGGTGCTCTGGGGCGGGCGGGCCGTCGGGCAGCCCACCCAGACGTTCCTTCAGCAGCAGCGTCAGGTCGAAGAGGATATACGCCAGCAAATCGATCGCGAGCTGCCGGTCACGCAGAAGCTTCAGCTCGACTGCGGCGGGTGGTTCAGCCACTACACGCTGCTGTACGACGACGGCTTCAACAGCTCCCGCACCCTTCGCCGTAACGATCTTCGCCTGTGGGGCAGCCTGATAGCCGATGAGGGGACCCATCAGGCCTATGTCCGTATGAAGCTCAACTACGTCGACTTCAACTCGGGCGACTCCTTCGATGGGCACGACGACGACTGGGAAGGCCCGGACCTCGACCGCGGCTGGTATCAGCTCGACATCACCAAAGCCCTCGACCGCTATGCCGGCACGAAGCTACCGGTCGGCCTGAAGACCCGCATCGGTCGAGACTTCGTCGAGTTCGGCACCGGCTATACGCTGTCGTTACCGCTCGACGCGATCACGATCACCGCCGAGGCGTACGACGTCGAGGTTCGAGGGCTGCTGGCCCGCACGCCGTCGAGCATCGATAACATCGACTCCAGTGTGCCCGGCTGGGACTCCAGCGATCGCACGTTCTTCGGCATCGAAGGGCGATACAAGGGTATCTCGCGCCACGAGCCGTTCGTCTACGTCTTGTGGAACAACGACAACACCTCCGAAGACCCGCCCGACCTGTTCCAGGAGTACGATTACGACTCCTTCTACGTCGGTCTCGGTTCGACCGGCGAAATCGTCGATCACCTGCGCTACAGCACCGAATGGGTGTACGAGTGCGGCGAGAGCTTCGGCGACGGCCGTATCTTCCGGCGGGACGACGTCGAGGCATGGGGCTTCGACGCCGAGCTCATGTACCTGCCCGACCATCCCACCCAGCCGCGCTTCCTGCTGGAATATATGTTCGCCAGCGGCGACTCGGATCGCATCGGCAGTCCGACCAACGCCGTCGGCGGCAACCGAGGCGACCGGAGGGATACCAGCTTTGTAGCCTTCGGTTACCGTGATACGGGCCTTTCCTTCGCGCCGCTGCTCAGTAACATCCATGTCTGGCGGGCTGGTGCAGCCTTCATGCCGTTCCACAACGTGAAGGGGCTCAGAAAACTCGAGTTGGGCACCGATTGGTTTCTGTATCACAAGCACCATCGCAGTGCCGCCGTCACCGACGCCCTGGCCGATAGGGGAAGCGGCTTTCTGGGCTGGGAGATGGATTACTACGCCAATTGGCGTATCACGTCCGACCTGTCCTGGACGATACGCTACGGCGCGTTCTTTCCCGGCGATGCGTTCAGTGACCGAACGTGCAGGCCTTTCCTGCTGACGGGTTTGACATGGAGCTTCTAACCGTGTGGGCCTTCAAATCGACAACGCGATACATTACGGCAGGCATGGTGGGCGCGACGCTGTTGGTGACCGGTTGTACGATCACAGCGCCGCCGCCAAGCATCGAGCCCGACACGCTCGATGATGTGACGTTTCTGAGCTATCTGGCCGACCGCCCCATGGTGTCTGTCGACGAAGCCTATCGGGCCGTCTTCATCCTGGCCGACGGGCAGGACGACGCCCAAGGCTTCGCCGAGCGGCAGGATAAGCTTGTGGCTCGTGGCATGGTCCGTACCGCCTGGGGCCTCAAGCCTTCCCACGCAATCGACAAGGGCGCGGTCGCCTACATGGTCATGCGCACGTGTCAGATTCGCGGTGGGCTCAACTGCCACGCTTTCGGCAGCTGGGGCCTGGGTGATCGGCGATATGCCTTCCGTGAACTGATGTACCAGGAGCTTCTGCCCGGCGATGCCGGAACCGATTATCAGGTCATCAGCGGCGGCGAGTTCGTAGGTCTGCTCCACAAGGCCGACGAGCACATGCAAAAGGCCGGGCTCTACGCAGCCGCCGAGGCCGAGATGCCCGAGCCGACGCCATAGAGACGAACTGGTCTGCGTTGAACGGTGGGCCGTTTGCCGGATACGACGGGTTGGTCAAGGCGGGCTGAGTGGGCTATCATCCTTTGGCGGCTGGCCGACGGGGAATAATGATGATCAGGCAACTGTCAACGGCGGTGTTTGTTGTGTTGACCGCGGCGTTGGCCGCGCGCGGGCAGACGACGCAACCTGTCGAGCCCCTTACCGCTAGAGTGGCAAGCGTGGCCGGCAACGTCTTCTGGGCTCCGGCCGGCACCAGCCCAACCGAGACCAAAGCGTGGACGAGTGCGAAGGTCGGCGACGAGTATGCCGCCGGGACCCAGATCAAAACCTCCCTGCGAAGCTCGGTGGTCCTCACGTTCGGCGACGACACCGTCGTCAAGGTCGAGCGAATGACGCTCGCCAGTATCGATCAGTTCCACAAGTCGGCCACGACCAAGACGACCCGGCTCGGCCTGGGATATGGGGCGGTGCGGGCCGGTGTGGCCGAGGGCGAGCTGCGGAGCGATTTCACCATCGATTCGCCGGTGGCCACGTTGTCCAAGCGGGGAACCCAAGGCATCTATTTCTATCAGGAACCTCGCAGCGGGCGCTACCGTGTCTCGCTTGCCCGGGCGGGCGAGCTCGAGCTGCTCAAGCAGATAAGCCAGCAGCGTCGCGCCGTCAGAAAGGGCGAAGCCGCCACGAACCAAATGCTGGGTTTCATCGCCCAGGCTCGGCTCGATCGCAATTTCAACTTCTTCGGCTGGCGTATGGCCGGCCTGGAACTTCAGTTTCACCTGAAGTACGGGAGCGGGCTGGGCGTGCTTGATCCTGCGGCCGGACATGAGACCTACTTCAAGCTCGGACGTGTTGCCCCGCTGCCGCCCTCCGGGTTCCCTGTGGGGGCGGCTGCGGCAGGCGCCGCGCTTGTGTTGCCGAACCTGGTCGACCGGCTGACGCCTGGCGAGGCCTTTTTCGGCACGCGCCTCGACAATATCGTGCTGCCGAACCGCAGGTAGGGCGACCGTGCAGCGCCCACAGCTTCGGTGTCAACCCAGGCCGGAGGTAACCTCAGCGATTCAACCTTGGCACAGACGGGGTCACGACATCGCGTTTGGACAGTTCTGATCGGCCTGGCCGTCACCGTCGCCGTGCTCTTGGCCTATCAGGCGGGGCTCACCGAGCGTCTCGAACTTCAGGCGCTGGATTCGTGCTTCAGACACTTCGCTCGCGTCCAGGCCGACCCTCGGATCGTCCACATCGATATCACCGACGCCAGCCTCGAAGCGCTCGATTGGCCGTGGCCCAGGCGACTCCACGCCGAACTGGTCGATCTGTTGAACGAACTGGGGGCTCGCTCGATCGTCTTCGATATCGTCTTCGCCGATCCGAGCGCCCCGAGACTCGAACTGCCCCAACTCTCGGCCGACTACGACCTCGAGCCCGACCTGGCCGTGCGCGGCGAGGTCACCGCCGAAGACGCCATCTACGACGATGATGAACTGGCCGGCGCGATCGCCCGCGCCGGCAATGTCTACCTGCCGCTGTTCTTCCGACTCGATCCGCCTCGCCTTACGTCGCTGGACGAGCGGATCGTGGCACTCCTGCAAGACGATTTCACGCTCACTTTGGAACAGTTGGCCGATCGGCTTGGTTGCCCCCCGCACAAGATCGATCGCGTAT
>CBFCZG010000114.1:0-11738 GCA_965602375.1 uncultured Phycisphaerae bacterium
CCGGAGGATGTAACGGTGTGCCTGCGGAGGTTTGCGTCGTAAACTGCAAAGCAGAACGGTTCGAGCTTCAGCGCCACTGGTCTCCGCCTCCGCGAGTGTCAACTCACTGCGCACGGAACGTGTCCGACAAGCATTATCTGTTCGTCCAGCGTTGTTGCATAGTGCAAATCGTCGAAAATCGTCCCTTATCCTCCAGTAGAATTCAAAAGTGGTCGGGAAAGCGTCTTGTGGTCGGCGTCGGGCTTCTGACGCGAGGTGTGGTTCTTGCCTGGGGGACCAGGCGGCACCCCCTGGGACGTGGAGCCCGATCCGTCCCCCAGCCCGGGGACGGGCCGGGGCACCCGCGAGATGGGGCACCCCGTACCCCAAATAGGTAGGCGGCACGCGCCGGGATGTCCGGGCGCGCGCCGCCTGAGTTGTAACAGCATCGTACTGCGATCAACTACTCGTAGATGTTGGTGCTTTCGGTCTCCTGTACCGGTGTCTTGATCTGGTCGCTGGTCATCGAGACCGCGAATCGCACGTCGCCCGTCTTAACGCCCTTGACGACCAAGCGGTAGGTGACCTTGGCCTTGGGGGCGAGCTGAGCTAGAGGCGCGAACGTCACCACCTGCCCGTCCACGGCCGGCGACGTGGGCCCGGTGGCCGACACGTACTGCTGTTGGGGCGGCAGGGTGCATGTGACCTTGATATTGGTATCCATGGCCGATCCCTGATTGACGACGAGGATCTCGTACGTCTCGTTCGCACCCACCTCGATGGGGTCTTCGATGTCGATCACTTCCAGCAGGATGGCGGGGATGCCTCGGATCTCCATGGTCGCGACGGCCGAGGCCTCGGCGCAGACGGCCTTGACGGTAACCGTGTTGCGGACGGTGCCGATCTGTGTTGCTGTCAGCGTGAGTTGGACGGTTTCGACGTCACCGGGGGCCAGGGTGCCCAGGTTCCAGGTTACCTGCCCGTTGGCGGCCTTGCCGGCGGCGCTGGCCGATACGAATTTCGTGCCGGCTGGAATGGCGTCGACCAGCATGGTCCCGGTTGCGGGCGCGTCGCCGTCGTTCCGTACGGTGATTTCGAACTTGGCCGGTCGGCCCACGTAGCGGAAGGCGGGGCCCGTCTTCGACACAGCCAGCACAGGTTTGCGTACGACGGTGGTGGCTGTGGCGTCGGCTGTAAGACCGCCATCCTCTGCGGCCCGCGCGGTGTTGACGAACCGACCGGTTCGGGCGGCCTGAACGCTGGCCGTGAACTCGCGCGCCTGTCCGGCGGCGAGGTTGCCGGCCTCAAACATCAGCGTGTTGCCCCCGTCGGCGGCGCTCCAACCGTCGGGCAGCGCGTCGGTGACACGCACGTTCCGCGCTACGCCCGAACCGCTGTTGCGTACTACGAATTGCAGGGGGATCGGGTCGCACAGCAGGACCTCGGCCGGCGCGGTTTTTGTCAGAGCCAGTTCAGGCTGCACGACAAGTGTGGTCGAACACATGACCGTGCTGAACGTAACCAAGGCGCAGCAGTTGAGCTCGCCGACGGTTTCTGCCAATCCGGTAACTCGGATCGACTTGCTTTCGCGCGGCGCGAGTTTTTTCCATTCCCATACCGCCTGACGTGCCTCGGTGCGAGTCGCCTTGGGTTCGATGTTCTGGGTACGTAAGCCTGGAGGGAGCTGTTCAGTCAGCACCACGTCCTGAACCTCAATGGCAGTGAGGTTGGTAACCTTGAGCGTGTAGGTCAGAGGTTGGCCTAGGCGTACCTCGGCAGGCATCAGCCGTTCGAGCAGCAAAATGCTGGAGGCTTTGTCTCCTGTAGGATAAGCCTTCTCCCGTCGGATCTGCGAGGGCTTGTCCGGCGAGGGTGCCTGGGCGGCGGCGCCTTGAACGCCGAGAAGAAAGGGGCCGAGCAGGACGAGCATATGTCCCGTGTGGATTCTACTTTTTCTCATGGAATTCTCCCTGTTGCCACGGGCCAACAGCGTGTGCTCGTGGCAGGCTGACTAAAGTGGGATGGAAGAGCGAAGGGCACCGGGCATGGCGCCCGGTGCCCTTCGTCGCTTGTCCGCAGGTTGTCTTACTCGTACAGATTCGTGCTCTCGGTCTCGTTGACCGGCGAGGTCAGCAAGTCGCTTGTCATGGTGACCGCGAAGCGCGTGTCACCGGGCTTGAGCGCCTTGGTGACCACTCGGTAGGTGGCCTTCGCCTTGGGGTCGAGTTCCACCAGCGGCGCGAATGTGATCACTTGCCCGTCCGCGGTGGCCTGCGTGGGTCCGGTCGCCGATACGTACTCCTGCTCGGGCGGCAGCGTGCAGACTACTACGATGTTCTTGCCATCGGCCGAGCCTTGGTTGGTCACGGTGATCTCGTAGGTCTCATTGCTGCCAATCTCGATGGGGTCAGCCAGATCAATGACCTCCAAGAGAAGCGCGGGGATGCCCTCGATCCGCGTCGTTACGGCGGCGGAGCCGTCCGCGCACACGGCTGTCGCGGTGGCCGTATTCCGCACGACCCCGCGCTGGACCGTCATCAGCTTGAGGCTCACGACCTTGGACGCACCGGGCTCGATCGTGCCCAGAGACCAGGTTACCTTGCCTTCGGCCGCCTGCCCGTCGTGGCTGGCCTCCATGAAGTTGGTTCCGGAGGGAATCATGTCCACGAGCACGGTCTGCCGGGCGGGCGCGTCGCCGTTATTGGCGACGGTGATCTGATAGGTGACCGGACGCCCGACATAGCGCAGCTCGGGACCTGTCTTGGTGACCGCCAGCTCCGGCCTACGCACAACGGTCTGGCAGGTGGCCTCTGCGCTCAGGCCGCCGTCGCCCGATGCGGTGGCCCGGTTGACGTACGTGCCGGTTCTTTCGGCCTTGACGGTGAACGTGGCCTGCTTGGCCTGACCGGGCTCGAGAGTGCCGGCTGTAAATCGCAGGACCCTCTTGCCGTCCTCGCTCACCAGCCCATTCGGCAGCTCGTCGCTCATCATCACGTTGCTGGCCGGGCCGTCACCGGTATTTCGCACGACGAGCCGGTACGGAATCGGGTCGCAGAGGAGCACCTCGGCTGGACACTCCTTCTCGAGGGCGAGTTTCGGTGCGCTGATCACGGTTGTGGCGCACGCGCGGTCGGACAGATTGGAGGCGGCCCTGACGTCGGCGCAGTTCTCGAAGGTGCCGGTACGCGTGCCCTTGACCTCAACGGTCATTTCGGCGCGTTGCCCGGCGGCCAGGGTGCCACGTGACCAGGTGAGCCTCTGCCCGTCGACCTGTGCCCGAGGTGAGCTGGAGACGTACTGGATGCCGTCGGGCAGCACGTCGGTGACGACTACGTCGACGGCGTCGACGTCCGACGGGTTGGAGACAACGATGGAGTAGGTGAACTGCTCACCGACCAATGCCTGTGCGGGTGCCGACTTCTGTATGGCGATCTCGGGTCCGACCCAGGTCTTGGTGGTGTGGCCCATCGCGATGTGTGCCGCCGGCTTGCAGCATTGAACGTCCTCGGGACGGATGATGTCGATCTTGATGGTGTTGACGCCCTCGGCCGGCTGGGCCTGGTTGAGGGTGACCTTGGCCAGACCCTGGCCGTCAGTCTTGACCGAGGCGGTGACGGCGTTGCCGGGCATCAGCATGCCGGCAGGCCCGTCGACGATTTCGTAGTTGACGACGTACCCGGCCAAGGGTGTGCTGTCAGAGTACTTCATCACCTTGGTTACAAGTTCGTGCGTGGTGCCGATGGGGTTGGTGGCCGGGGGAGGGAACTCCCACGCTACGTCGTACCAGTGCTTGACCACGAACACCTTGTGGTTTTGCCAGTCGTAGATGCCCGGGGCGTAGGCGGTGACGTAGGTGTCGCCCTCGATGGGAGAGGTGATCACGCACCAGGTCTGGCCCGGCTCGAGGTGGACGTCGTCGTCAGGATCGTCGTTGCCTCGTGTCAGCGAATGACGGAAGTTGTTGGTGTGGGAGATGGCGTAGTCGTTGGTGACCTTCTGGCCACGACTGGCGCGCCACCCACTCTCGTCGACCTCGACGATCTCACCCACGCTTCCCTTGGAGATCATCCATTCCACCCGACGGTTGGGCAGCGGCTTGCCCTCGGCGTCCTTGACGGTGGCGATGAGCACGTGCTGCGTCTGCACGGGATTGACGTCCTCAACCGGCGCGACTTCAAGTGTGACCGCGTGCGGGTCCCAGTTGGTGTAGTACCCGCCTTCGGGCGGCTCGCCGTGGGTTCGGCCCAAGTCGCCGGTAGCCGGCCACACGAACGTGTGTGGGTAGGCTTCGCGGCAACCGCCCAGGCCGAGCGCCACCAGCACAAGCAGCCCAGAAACCACCAGCATGCCTTTGTGTGTGTTCATATTCTTCTCCTACCAAAGCAGATGCGTTAGAGTACTGACGTACAAAATCTTAAAACCTTTATGCGCTCGCCCCGCCGCCGGTGCGGCAGGTCGCAAATGTCCAGGACGGTTTGCCTGATAGGTCGAGCAAGGCTTCGGCGCGGCCGATTCGGATACGGCCCCGTAAGCCGGACTGCCGAGCGCCCCGCTCTCGCTTGCGGGCATGTGTGCGTGTGCGAGGCTCCGCGTGACGGTTTTCCGTCGGAAGTGGTCCCCAGGATTTGCCGCCTGCACTGCCACCGAATTGTGCTGAGCGTTGGTGCAATGGCTGTTCATTGCCCGTAAGCCCTCGTGTCCATGTCGTTCGCGGGTCGCGCAGGCCAGCCGTTCGAAAGCGCAACCCCATATCTGCGAAGCATTTGGGGCGAAAACCTGATGCACAAAAAGTGTTCTTAGCCCGTTGCTGCTGACTCTATGTGCCGTCGGGAAGTAAAGTCAAATCGGCTATGAGGATTTTGGTGGAGTTTGTGTGCTGATCGGAATGCGGCATCAGGCCGACAGGGTGGGTTGCCCGGTGTGGCCATAGAAGATCCTTGGCGAGCGGCGACTTGCGCGATTCAGGGCCGGCGGACGAGCAGATAGCCGGGGGGCAGCGTTTTCACGAAGCGGCGACGGGCTGGGGCTCGGGGGTGTCGGTATGGGTCGCCTGCGTGTCGTCGGTTTCAGTGGTGTCGGTCTGGAGCAGCAGCTCGAGTTCGGAGGGCAGCGACTCATCGAAGCTGCGGATGAACGCGTCGACGACCATGGGATCGAACTGCTGGCCGGCGGACTTCTTGATTTCACCGATGGCGTGGTCGATCGGCATGGCGTCGCGATAGGGGCGCTCGGAGGTCATGGCATCGAAGGCGTCGGCGACGGCGAGGATGCGGCTGGCGAGGGGGATTTCCTCACCCGCGATTCCATTGGGATATCCCGAGCCGTCGTACCATTCGTGGTGATGCAGGACGGCTTCGGTGGCTGAGCGGAGGCGCGGGATGTTTTCCAGGATGCGTGCGCCGATCATGCAGTGCTCCTGGATGGCGCGGTACTCGTGCCGCCGCAGACGGGTGGACTTTTGCAACACCGGGTGGGGGATACCGATCTTGCCGATATCGTGCACCAGCCCGGCCATGTGCAGGGCGCGAAGCTCGGTCTCGCTGCGGATGCCGATCGTTCGACCGACTCTAACGGCCAGCCAGGCGACGCGAGTGGAGTGATTGCAGGTGTATGGGTCGTTGGCGTCCATGGCGCTGGCGAGGGCGCGGATGGAACCGATCCACTGGTCTTCGCGGTCGGAGGACAGCATGCAGTTCTTCAGGGCGACCGAGCCGATGGCCGCCAAGGCTCGCAGCACGGCGAGCTGGCGCTTGGTCGGCGGGTGGTCGGACTTTCGCTCGGTAGCGACGACCAGGCCGATCGGTTCGCCCTGCACGGCCAGTGCGATGTAGACGACGTCGTTGATGTTGTGTGCGTCGGTGCGTCGTCCGCGGACGAGCACGTCGGGGGGCATTCGCCGCCAGTTGAAGGCGTGCTCGTCCTCATCGGGGTTGAGGATGGCTTCGAGAGGGGCTTCGGACATCGGGATGCGCACGACGGATTTCTCCATAGGCAGTCCGCGTGCGGCTTCGACGTAGAGCTCTTCAGACGAGGGGCTGATCATCAGCAGCGTGACGCGCTGACAGTCGAGGATGGCGGCCACCTGCTCGATCAAGTCGGTGGCGACGCGGTGTTTGTCGGGCATCACGTGAAGCAGAGTAAACATCGAGCCAATCAGGCCGAGCGAGTCGCTGTCGAAGTGGAGGGCACCGGCTTTGCGCTTACCGTTGCTGTCGCGTCGGTCTGAGCGGTTGGGCAAGGCATGACTGTCGTCGGGCTCATCGAGCCCTGCGGCGACCACGGCGTTGCGTCCGCGGCCTTTGGCGGCGTAGAGAGCGCGGTCGGCGCGTCGCAGCAGATCGTCGGGTGCCTCCTGACCTGGCACGTCGAGCTGGGCCACGCCGAAGCTGGCCGATAGTCGCACGGATTCCGAGCCGCAGGGCAACTTCTCGCAGGCGAGCGAGCTCTGCAATTGCTCGGCGACACGTACGGCCTCATGGAGGTCAGCGGCGGGCAGGAGGACCGCCAGTTCCTCGCCGCCGAGTCGGCCGACATGGTCGGACTCGCGCACCAGCGCGCGCAGGCGAGCCCCGATATGACTGAGGGCGCGATCGCCGAACGCGTGGCCGAAGCGATCGTTGACCTGTTTGAAGTGGTCGAGGTCGATCATGATGAGCGAGAGCTTGCCGTTGAGCTGGCGGGCGATGGCCACCTCACGGGCAAGGTGCTCCATGAACATGCGTCGGTTGAGCAGATCGGTAAGGGGGTCGCGACTGGCCATGCGGGCGAGCAGTTCGGTATGTTTGCGCAACTGCGCGGCCATTTTGTTGAAGTGTGTGGCGCACTGGCCGAACTCGTCCTGCCACGGATACTCGATGACGGTGTCCCATATGCCGGAGGCCAGACTTTGCAGGCCGACTTGGAGGCCGCGCATGCCTCGCCCGAGCCTGTCCCAGGACAGGACGCAAAGGTATCCGGACAACACGCTCGCGACGGCGCAGAGGGCGATCAGAAGCGCCGTCAGCCGGGTGCTCCTGACCGAATGAGCAGCCAGTCGCGCGAATCGATCTGCGTCCCGTTGAGGGCCGGCAGCCGTGTGTTGCTGTAGCCCAACGGTGTCTTGCTGGCCGTCTGGTGCGGTGAAGACCCGGGCGCAGACGCGTGAGTGGCTGATCGCGGTAATGGTCTGTAGGGCGATGACGGCGAACATCAGCACGAAGAGCAGCAGGCAGCCTGCCGTGAGTCGCTGTCGAACGGTCATGTTGTCCCCGTCCTTCGCAAGGAAGCAGCCCGCGGTTCGGGCGCTGGGTACACGCCGACTGCGGGCACAAAGTACAAAAGTCCGCCAGAGGGCGGCCATGGCATCGCCGACGCGTGGACCGGGCTAGACAGGCTGTCTTGGCGGTGGCTATCGGTCCGTGTCGGCCGGTGCAGCGGCGCCCGACGATCAACCGCAAACATACGATACAAATGTCGTGCTGCCAAAAGACTCACGTTTGTATACGTCCGGATATGCGTCGGGGGGACAGCAGGACGGTGAGGCGGTTCGGCGGGCAGTTGACCGACGCGCGCGTGCGGCCGACACTTTGCGTTTCGGCGTCGATGTCGAGGCAGGGCGGAAGGTGTCGCGGGAGTCTACAAGATGTCACATGATCTTATGGGACCGTATCTGGATGCGGCGTTGGCGGTGGACCGGCGGGTGGACGATTTGATCTCGCGGCTGTCGCTGGCCGAGAAGGTGGGGCAGATGCTCCACGAGGCGCCGGCGATCCCGCGAGTGGGTCTGCCGGAGTACAACTGGTGGAACGAGTGTCTGCATGGCGTGGGACGAGCGGGCTCGGCGACGGTGTTCCCTCAGGCCATCGGGATGGCGGCGTCGTTCGACACGGCGCTGCTGCACCGCGTGGCGTCGGCGATATCGGACGAGGCGCGGGCGAAGCACCATCAGGCGGCGCGGCAGGGCAATCGCGGTCAGTACTTCGGGCTGACGTTCTGGTCGCCGAACATCAATATTTTTCGCGATCCGCGATGGGGGCGAGGGCAGGAGACGTACGGCGAGGACCCGTATCTGACCGGCCGATCGGGCGTTGCGTTCGTGAAAGGACTACAGGGAGACGATCCTCGGTACCTCAAGCTGGTGGCGACGCCGAAGCACTTTGCCGTCCACAGCGGGCCGGAGTTGAAGCGCCATCATTTCAATGCAGAAGTGTCACCGCGCGATCTGCACGAGACCTATCTGCCGGCGTTCAAGGCGTGTGTTCAGCAGGCGAGGGCGGCCTCGGTCATGGGGGCGTACAATCGCACCAACGGCGAGCCCTGCTGTGCGAGCAAGAGGCTGCTGCAAGACATCCTCCGCAGCCGGTGGGGGTTCGACGGCTATGTGGTTTCCGACTGCGGGGCCATCAGCGACATCCACGAGCATCACAGGGTGAAACAGACCGCGGCCGAGTCGGCGGCGCTGGCTGTGCGCAACGGGTGCGATCTGAACTGCGGCTGGATCTTCGGCCACTTACTCGACGCCGTTGGGGCGGGGCTGATTGATGAGGCGGAGATCGATGTGGCGTTAAGGCGGCTGCTGTACGCGCGGTTTCGGTTGGGGATGTTCGACCCGCCCGAGCGAGTGCCCTATGCGAGCATTCCTGCCGGCGTGGTGAACTGTCGCGAGCACCAGGAGTTGGCCAGGCAGATGGCCCGTGAGTCGATCGTGCTGCTGAAGAACGAGAACAATCTGCTGCCGTTGAGC
The DNA here is from genome assembly GCA_965602375.1 of uncultured Phycisphaerae bacterium. Lineage (GTDB taxonomy): Bacteria > Planctomycetota > Phycisphaerae > UBA1845 > DATKUK01 > DATKUK01. The sequence continues at coordinate 8,702 of CBFCZG010000114.1, forward strand.
AAGGAGCTGGGCTGCATCGCGGTGGTCGGTCCGAACGCGTGCGAGATCAGGCCGCTGCTTGGCAACTACTACGGGTATTCGCCTCGGATGGTCACGTTGCTGGAGGGGATTGTGGCGGCCGTCACGCCGGGCACGCAGGTGCTATACGCTCAAGGGTGCGAGCTGACGGGCGATCGGCCTATCGAGTCGGTCAAGTGGGTCAGTCAGGCCGACGTGATCGTCGCCGCATTGGGATTCTCGCCGCGCTTGGAGGGTGAGGAGGGCGAGGTGGCCGACTCGGACGGCGGCGGTGACCGGCTGCACATCGATCTGCCGGGCCGGCAGGGGGAGCTGCTCGAGGCCTTGCACGCCAGCGGCAAGCCGGTAGTGCTCGTTCTGACGGGGGGCAGTCCAATCGCGGTCAACTGGGCGGCCGAGAACGTGGCGGCCATTCTGATGGCGTGGTATCCGGGCGAGCAGGGTGGACACGCCGTGGCCGACGTGTTATTCGGCGACTACAGTCCGGCCGGTCGGCTTCCGGTGACATTCGTCAGGTCGCTGCAACAGATCCCACCGTTCGACGACTATCGCATGGCCGGTCGCACCTACCGATTCATGGAGGCCGAGCCGCTGTATCGGTTCGGCTACGGACTGAGCTACAGCACGTTTGCCTACGCGAACCTTCGGCTTGGCAGGGACCGTATCGGGCCGGGCGAGGCCGTTGACGTGTCGGTGGACGTGACCAACACCGGAGCCCGAATCGCAGATGAGGTGGTTCAGCTCTACGTGACCGACGTGCAGGCGTCTGTGCCGGTGCCACTGCGGCACCTGGAAGGTTTCGAGCGGATCCAGCTCGGTCCGGGCCAGACGAGCGCGGTGAAGTTCGTGCTCACGAGCGATCAGCTAGTTGCCTACGACGACAAGGGCAGGCCCTTCGTCGAGCCGGGGGATTTCCTCGTGTCGGTCGGAGGCGGTCAGCCGGACGACCCGGCGAGCGGGGCGGTGGTCACGAAGCTTACGGTGGTCTAGGGGCGCCGAAGGTGGCACGCCTGGCTCTGCCGGACAAGCCGATCGGGGGATGAGGTCACAGCCGAGGCACCGATCAGCCGAGCGTGGGGGCTACGTCTCGGCGGGATGATACGACGCGACGGCGCGGCGATTCAGATGCGGCGTCTTTCACCGCATGACGGTAAGGCGTATTATATAGAGAGAGTGTGCTCGGCGGACTTACGGGGGACGTAGCCAGACGGGGTTTTTGACATGGCCAAAGCCGACGTAGATCCCGAAGCGTTGAGGCGTTTCGCCAAAGACCTCAGCCGCTTCAACGCCGAACTACAGAGCCTCACCGCCGGACTTCACGCGCGAATGCTAGGCCTGGAGAGGACGTGGCGTGACCAGGAGCAGCGTAAGTTTTTCGATGAGTTTCAGCATACCATGAGGACGCTTTCTCGCTTTGCTGAATCGTCCGATCGGCACGTGGCCTTTCTCGTCAAGAAGGCGGGCCACATTGAGGAGTACCTTCGGCAGCGGTAGGACGGTCGCATGAGCCAGTTCGCACGAGTCGACTCGTTTGGGGCCTTGCAGGATTTCAAGGCCGCGCTCTGTACGTTTGCCGAGGTTGTGCGGCTCGCGTTGGACGAGGCAGAGGGCGAGATACGCCGAACGATCATCTGGCTGAAACAGGACCAGCACAGCTATTGGAAGGGGCAGGTTCGCAAGCGTACCGAGCTCGTCGCTCGAGCGAAGGCCGCGCTGCAACAGAAGAGAATGCAGGGTACGGCGCTGGGGGGCAGGCCGTCGGATGTGGAAGAGCGGAAGGCGCTGGCGGCGGCCGTCAGGCAACTGGAGGAAGCCGAGCAGAAGCTGGCGAACGTTCGTAGATGGATGCGCCAGTTGGAGATCGAGACGTTCAACTTCAAGGGAACGGTTCAGGGGCTCGAACACGCCGTGGAAGCGGGTGTGCCGAGGTCCACCGGCCGATTGGATGCGATGATCCGGGCGTTGGACTCCTATGCGGCGCTGGCGCCCCCGAGTATGGCCGAGCCGGGTGGGCTGTCGCAGCCCGATGAGGCGGAACCCTCCGCAGAGCGCGTGGCGGCGGAGGCGCCCGAGGCGGAAGTGCCCGATGAATCATCCGCGGGCGGGTGCGCGTCGCTTCGAGCACGGACGCCGCCTCGGGGCGTTCGGGACGGCGCACCGGTTGCCGGGCCTGACTCCGGTTGGCTGCGGCGCCCGGAACTCCGCCAGGCGGATCGCGAGGCGCTTGCGAGGCTCGCGGCCGGGGAAGTTTCGGTCGGGTCGCGTGACAAGATTGTGATCGCTGTCGGGGCGTGCGAGCACCCCCGTTTGTACTTCGATTGCCTGGAATCTGTCGGGACAGCGGGCTGTGTCGGGTACGTTGGCTTCGCAGATAGCCGGGCGGCCGAGAGCTACCAGGCTGTGGAGGTTGCCGACCTGCTGGGGATGCGACCTGACTGGACGGAGCTTTTGCGGTTACCGCCTGGGTGGTTGGCGGTGTTGGATGGACAAGGGGTTGAGGCCGTGTTCGACGCCCACGGGAGAGCGGTGTGGCCGAGGGATGGGGGTGTGGTAGAGGAATGAACAGGCCGTCGCCTGTGGAGCGGACGGCGGGGTGGTGGCCGCCCAGGTGGAAGACAGGATGAGCGTCGACGTAGCCCAGAGCAAGATCAAGCAGGCATCGAAGGAACTCCGCATTCGATGGCATGAGACGAAGGCGGTCTGGCGCGACGAGAACAGCAGGCGATTCGAGGCGGAGCATGTATCGCCGTTGTGGCCGCAATTGCGCACCGTCGAGGCGGCTCTGCGGCACATGAGAACCGTCCTGGCTCAAGCCCGACGCGATTGTCAGTGATGAGGGGCTGAGGCCGGTCCGCGGCGACGGGCGGGCGCGCCAGCGCTGGAAAATCATCTGCGAGAGTTGATGGGATACGCATCGTCCGGCAAAGACCGCACGTATCAGGAGCTTCAACGGGAGGCGCTGCGCGAGCTTCTCGAACTCTCGGCGGGGGGCGTGCAGCCGGGGCAGCAGCAGATCGAA
>CBFCZG010000115.1:0-11633 GCA_965602375.1 uncultured Phycisphaerae bacterium
TCTCGCCAACGCCTGGCGACCCGTGTACACCCTACCGGCAGCCAAGTCCTCGATGTCCCCCTTCAGCCGATCGCCCCGCCCCTGGACAACCCGATCGACAAACTGCCCGTACACACGCTCCAGCAGATCACGAATCACCGACCGTTCCGCATCGGTGAACCGTTGCGTCGTCGAGAATAGGCCCGCGTGGCGGCCGCGCTGCAGGGCGTATGTCGTGATGCCGATCTTCTCAAGCAGCCCGCCCAGTACCAACTTGCCCCCCACCACGCCGATCGACCCGGTGATCGTGCTCGGCTGGGCCACAATCTCATGGCCCGACACGGCCACATAGTAGCCGCCGCTGGCCGCAACGTTGCCCATCGATATAATTAGCGGCTTGGCCTGCCCACATCGCACCGCCGCGTTGTACATGATGTCGCTGGCCAGTGCCGAGCCTCCCGGCGAGTCGATCCGCAGCACCACCGCCTTGACCGCCTCATCCTGCCGCACCTGCTCCAGCAACTTCCGGATCGTCGTGCTGCCCACCGCCTCGACGCCCAACAGCCCGTCTCGGCTCTTGCCGGGGACGAGCATGCCATCGATATAGACTACGGCGATGACCGGCTTGGTGGGTACGTGGGCGGTTTTCACCACCTCACTCAGCAGCTTGAAGAACGCGAACGGGCTGGAGAGGTCGAGCTCACCCCCTTCCTTCTCGCCATATCCGCGCACCAACTTGGCGTCCGGGCCGTACGATTCGGTGATCCGCCCGTAGAAAGCCTGCTGATACGCCAGTTCATCGATCAATCCGAGCTGCTCGGCTTGATCGGCCATCATCCATCCACGGTCAATCGCCGCCACCGCCCGGTCCCGCTCCAGGTGGCGCGACTCGGCCAGCACGCCCACCATCTGGTCGTAGATGTCGTCGGCAAGCCAGTCGAACTGCTCTTTGGCTTGGTCGCTCGGCTCGGTTCGCGTCCAAGGCTCGGCCGCGCCCTTGTAGGCACCGACCTGCTCCATGTCGGCCTCCAGGCCCAGCTTGCCCAGCAAACCGGCGAAATACCACGCCTCACCGTACACCCCCGGGAAAATCACGATTCCTGACGGCGGCATGGCGATGTGGTCGGCCGACGCAGCCAGCATGTACGTCCCCGGGCCCGCGCGATCCAAGAAGCAGTACACTTTCTTACCTGCCTCGCGGAACTGCCCGAGCGCCTGGCGCAGCTCGGCCACCTGCGCCCAGCCCAGTTCCGGTCCGTCCAACTCGATCGTCAGCGCAACAACACTCGCGTCCTTTCGCGCCAGGTCGATCCGCCTTAGCAGGTCGCGTAAGCAGTTCGCTCGCTCGGCGCCGGGGAACAGTTGCAGCTCACTCGGCCGCTCTTCGATAGGCCCGGCCAACCGCATCTGCGCAACATGCTGCACCACCGGCGCCGACGTTGTCTGCCCCAACGCCGGCAAACAGACCATCGCGAGAACAGCAACCGCCGTCAGACCTTTTACCCACTTGCCCATGGCTGACTCCTCCACCCCCGTTGCACCCCTTGCTGTGTGAGAGAACCGATTATGAATGCCTTTATCGGACTGGTCAATCAGCACGCACCGGCTGGATTGGCTGCCACATGCAATGCGGGATCGCCTGGGACCAAATGGCGGCGGGCCGTGGCGGGGCCCCACAGGCTTGGGTACCTTGGATGCGCCATGAGTCAGCGCGAGCACCCGGCTGCGTGCGTCCATACCGACCCCGGACCCGATTGGGCCTACCTCGGCTGGCAGGGCTGGGGCTTCTGCTGCCCAAGTCACTGGAACCCAATCGTGCTGGGCGAATCGCGCCGCGAGGGTTCGACCGTACTAGCCGACCTGGACGGCCCACGTCTGGAGCTTACCTGGCGGACGCGACCCCGACACAAGCGGGCCGACCTGGCACGCACCCTCCAGCAGCAAACCGCCCGCCTGACCGGAAGGGTCGAGCGGCATGAGTTGGATGAATTGGAGGGCGGCGACTTCGAAACCTCCGAACTGGTGTACGACCGCGATCACCGTGCTGCCATCCTGGCCCTGGCCAGCCCTGCCACGCGGCGTGCGGCTGTGCTGCGACTCTCGCTGAAGGGCTTGGATCAGCCGCTGGTCGCCGCTCGCAGCATCGTCGCCAGCCTCGACGACTATCCCAAAGACCAGCCCAACCCGTGGGCGATCTATGGGCTGGCCTTCTGGCAGCCGCCGAAGTTCGAACTCACGCTCAGAAACGTCCTGACCGGCAGCACGCGTCTCGGCTTTGCCTCAGGCCGAAAGACCCTGTCCTTCTGGCGCGTGTCGGGGCGCGCCTCCGGCGGCCTCCAGGACAAGCCCGACAGGTACTTTGCCCGCGCCGTCGGCCGAAAGGAACGGCGCTGGTATCGGTTTGACACTGGCTGGCGAACGCTCGCCGACCACCGGGCAACCGTGACCGTCGGGCGCATGCCCGTCTACCGCTGGCCCGGCCAGTGGCCCAGGCGGCATTTGCTGGCTTGGTCCTGGTCGTGCCCCCAGTCCGAACAGATGTACGAGGTGGCGGCCACCGATTGGCGTTTGCCGAACCGACTCGTCGAAGACGCCGCCGCCGGCCTGCTCTGTCACCTGCCGCAGTGATAGCCCCCTGCCAGACTACTGCATGTGAAGCTCGACCACGTCCTTGTCGTGCAACACGTGGTCACGGGGCACCTGCTGACCGTCAAACACCTCTGCCCCCCATACCCGCGCGCTGCGCAGCTGATCGGCTAGGCCCCGATGAATCTCCTGCGCCAGATCGAGCACCGTGCTGCCCCGCGGCACGATGAACGGCTGATTCATGTCCGGCGGCTTGTGCGGCGGCTTGGCGTATACGCGGTACACGTGCAAAAGCTCGAACAGCGCCTTGGGGACACTGTCCAGGTTGTCGCCCGTCGTCGCCGACACCAGCAACAGCTTCAGCTTCTCGCCGTAGAGCTCCTTGAGGGTCTCGAAGTTGTCGGCGGCCTGCGGCAGGTCGCCCTTGGTCGCTACCACGATGGCCCGTTTGGTCTGCCGGCCCTCGTCGTCGAACTGATCGGCCTGCTGCGGGTCGCTCGTCAGCAACACGTCGCGCCGGGACATCGTCTCGACCGCGACCTCCAGATCCTCCAGCACCGCGTCGCCGCCCGCATCGACGACAATCAGGATCGCGTCGGCGCTGCGAAGGGCGCCGTACATACCGGGCTGCACGTGGTCGACCATCACCGGCGGCAGATCGACAAGCTGGATCGGCACGTCCTCGAAGTGCGCCATGCCCGGCACCGGCGCGTGCGTGGCGAACGGGAACTCAGCCACCTTCACCGGCGCCCGCGTCAGGGCCGCCACCAGCGCACTCTTGCCGCTGTTGGGCACGCCCAGCAGCGCCACCTGTCCGGCCCCCTGCCGCGGAACGTGGAAGATGTCCTTGTGCCCGGCGGCCCGCGCGGGACCGCTCTTGCGCATCTGCGAGATTTTGCGCTTCAGCTCGGCCTGGAGCTTGTCGGTGCCCTTGTGTTTGGGCATCACGCGCAGCATCTCTTCCAACGCCGCGAGCTTCTCGTGATGCTGGGTGGCTTCGCGATACCGCCGCTCGGCCCGCTGATACTCTGGTGTCAGGTTGGCAGGCATGGCGTGGATTATATACGAAGTGGGCCGCAGTCGGGGATGTTCGACCGGAGAGAAGCAGGCAATGCGCCAGAACAGAAGTACAGTACGCCGTCTAGAGGGGGGCTTTAGTCCTCATTCCTTCCACGTCCGCCGGTTGTACCTTTCCGACTCGCCCGGACCGCGAGGGATCGTCAGCACGCTCCAGCTATCGCCCGCCAGCACCCTTGCGATCAGCAGGATCTGACCGACGTGCTGACCGTAGTGGGCCAGTTGCCCGATGATCGCACCGGCCGCCGTCTGCGGATGCCCCCGCACGTGCACAGTCCTGGTCAGATCGTCCGGCGCCAGCCGTCGCAGCGCGTCGAAGAAGCACCGCCAGCCGCTCTGCCAGTTGGCCAGCAACTCGTCGCGCGACGCACCGCCATCCACGAACTCGTCGTCGCGCTGCCGCCACGGCTTCTCGCCGTCTTCAGTCAGGAAATTCGTCCAGCGCGACCGCATGTTGCCCGCCAGATGCTTGGTGATCACCGCAATGCTGTTGGTGTGGGCGTCGAGCGCCTTGTGCAGGTCGGCATCGGCGACCTGTTCGCTCGCCCGCTCGGCAAGCCGCTTGAGCGACTCGCCAGTCGCGATCGCGCTGGTGAGCATCTCTCGTCCGACATCCGCTTGTTTATCTGCCATCAGACGAACGCTCCTTCGACAATCAGTCACCCGCCCGACCCTGATAGGCGCGTGGCATTATGCCTGCTCTGACCTGCCGCGCCTATTGGTCGTCGCGCCGCCGCCCCGTAGAATGCGTCGACATGCAGCGAAACATCGCCATGGTCCTGGCCTACGACGGCACCGACTTCCACGGCTGGCAGCGCCAGCGGGACATGCGGACCGTTCAGGAGACGCTCGAAGCCGCCACCCGCCGTGTCGTCCGCCACAACGTGCAGATCATCGGCAGCGGCCGTACCGATGCGGGCGTCCACGCCGCAGGTCAAGTCGCCAACTTCGTCACCGACCGTGATCTGCCGATCCGCGCCTTGTTTCGCGCCATCGGCTCGCGACTGCCCAAAGACCTCACGCTGGTGCGTCTATTTGAGGCGCCGCCGGCATTCCACGCCACGCAGTCGGCCGTCAGCAAGCTCTACCGCTACCGCGTGTACGCCGCGTCGAGCCGACCGGTCGAGCATCACCTCCAGCGATACGCCTATCACTTCTGGCTGGGGGTCGATCTCGACGCCGCCCGCGCCGCCGCCCAATACTTCGTCGGTACGCACGACTTTGCGGCCATGGCCTCAGCGGGCAACCAGCGCGAGACCACCGTCCGAACGGTCTACCGCTGCGAGGTGTACCGGCACTACAACGAGATTCGCATCGACGTGGAGGGCAGCGGATTTCTCTATAATCAGGTCCGCAACATGGTCGGCACCATCCTGGAAGTCGCCCGTGGGCATTGGCCGCCCGAACGCGTCGGTGAGGTACTCGCGGGTACGGACCGCTCGGCCGCAGGCCCGACCGCCCCCGCCCACGGCCTGTGCCTTCAGTGGGTTCGCTATAATCTGCCCGCCTGCCGCAACCAAAGTCAGCAGCCGTTGCGCCCGGCTGAACGCTGCCCGGATCAGCCCGACGCCGCCGGAACCGGACCATGCGAATCTGCCACGTCATAACTCGACTGATCGTCGGCGGGGCGCAAGAGAACACCCTGCTGACTTGCCGCGAGCTTCAGGCACGAGGGCACCACGTCACGCTGCTTGCCGGCCCACAGACCGGGCCGGAGGGCAGCATGCACCTCGACGCCGAGACCGGCGGCTTTGATGTCCGAATCGTCGATTCCCTCCGGCGCGAGGTGAACCCATGGCGCGACTGGATCGCCCTGGCTCAACTGCGCGACATCCTCGGGCAACTCAGTCCCGATGTCGTCCATACCCACAGCAGCAAGGCCGGCATACTCGCCCGCCTGGCCGCACGCGATGTGGGCGTGCCCGTTATCATCCACACCATCCACGGGATGAGCTTCAATCGTACTCAGTCGCTGCCGGTCCGCTGGCTGTACACGTGTCTGGAGCGCTACTGCGCCAACTTCACGCACCGCTTCATCTGCGTGGCCGACGCGATGACCGAGCAAGCCGTCGACGCCGGGGTCGCTCCGGCCGATCGCTTCGTGACGATACGCTCCGGCATTGAGCTAACTCGTTTTGATCCAGATCTTTACGACGGGCGAACGGTACGTGCCCGCCTCGGTCTACCCGCCGATGCGGTTGTGGTAGCCACCATTGCCCGCCTGGCGCCAAACAAGGGGTACGAACAGTTGATCGCGGCCGTCCGACTCGCCGCTGCCGCCGACCCGCGGCTGCGATTCGTGTGGATAGGCGATGGCCCGAGCCGGCCGCTTTACCAACGCCGAATAGCCGAACTTGGCTTGGCCGACTGCGTGGATTTTGTCGGGCTGGTCCGACCAGAGCAGATCCCCGAGCTACTGGCTGCGTCCGACATGCTGGCGCACGCATCTCTGTGGGAGGGCCTGCCTCGCGCGGCGGTCCAGTCGCTGCTGATGGCTCGGCCGGTCACCTGTTTCGACACGGATGGGTCGCGCGAAGTGGTCGTCGATCGGCAGACGGGCCGGCTGGTTCCCATGGGTGACGTAAATCTTTTGGCCAAGGGGATTTGTGATCTTGCGGCCGACGCCCGCCGGCGGACGGCGATGGGACGGGCCGGTCGGCAGCTGTGCCTCCAGCAGTTCGATTACCGCGCCATGGTCGACCGTATCGAGAACGTCTACTTCAACGTGGGCGGCAACCGTCTGCGGCCGCCATCCGTGGGGCGGCGTGATCGATGACTTGGTCGCTGGCCGCACACTGGGTTTCAGAGACGCTCTGGCCGCGAAGGTGCCCGGCCTGTGGCGCGTCGGCGGCCTTGCCGGGTGCCGATTGGTGCCAGTCATGTGCCGCTGAGCTTGCGGCGCTGGCGGGTCGAACCTACTGCCCCACCTGCGGCGGCGACGCCAGCGAGCTGCTGATTCGCGATGGCCGGTGCCCAAACTGCCGGAAGCTACCTCTGCGGCACGCCGAATTGGTTCGTGTGGGAGCCTATGCAGGCCCCTTGCGAGCCGCCATTGTGAGCTTTAAGTTTAGGAAAAATAAGAGCTTAGACCGTGTCTTGGCCCACCTGCTGTGGGCGGCGTTGCAGGGGCGGGGCTTCTTTGGGCAGGTCGACCTGATCGTGCCGGTGCCGTCGCACTGGAGTCGGCGACTCACCCGCGGCTACGACCATGTGGGCCTACTGGCGGGCGAGCTGGCGGCCGTGTCGGGCAGGCCGGTCGGTCGAGCTCTGAAGGCCGTCAAGCGCGTTCGCCCGCAGGTGGGGCTCAGCCGTGACGCCCGATTTGCCAATGTCCGCGGCGCGTTTCGTGTGGCTGGCTGGGTCGGCGCGTGGAAGGGCGGCGTGTGTCTTGTCGACGACGTAACCACCACGGGCGCGACGGTGCGGGAAGCCGCGACGACGCTGGCCCGCGCCGGGTTGGATCAGGTCTTCGTGGCGGTCGTGGCCAAAGCGACGGCTCCAGGCGACCGCCCGTCGCTGGTGTGATGGGAGTCAAAACGCGGCGTGGTATTGACGTGATGGGGGGCGGGCAACTAGACTCAATGGGCGCCTGTGGGGGCGGGTTTGCTGTAAGCGCTTAAGCAAAAGGGCGTTATGCTCCAAACACAACGCTCTAGGCATCTGAGGGAAATCCGTGAAGGGTGAGGCAAACGCCGACCCAGTCGGGATCTGGGCAAGCTTCAGACGGTTTTTTTTGCGGGGGCTTGCTGCGCTGCTGCCGACGCTTCTGACCATTGCCATTCTAATGTGGGCATACAAGTTTGTGGATCGCAACATAAGTCGGCACATCACTCGCGGCTGGATCGCTCTGGCGGCCTCGAGGGGGCCGGATGAGCCGCTCAACCTGGAGAAATGGCAGGACGACCTACTGAAGTACGGCACCCCGATAGCTGGAGAATACCATCCGCAATTGCGCCGCCAGATGACTCTCGAGTACAAGATCGCGGCCAATCCCCACGCTCCGATCAAGGACAAGCGGCGGGCGCTGTGGCAGGTGACGTTTCGCAAGTACCACCTGGGCTTGATGGGGTTTCTGCTGGCGATCCTGATGGTGTATTTCGTGGGGTTCTATCTGGCCAGCCTGATGGGGCGCACGACCTGGCGGGCGGCCGAATCGGCGCTGGCCCGGATACCGTTGGTCAAGGCCATCTACCCGCACATCAAGCAGGTTACGGATTTGATTCTGAACCAGCAGGAGCGAACGGTTCGCTTTCGCGGCGTGGTGGCGGTACAGTATCCCAGCAAAGGGATTTGGTCGCTCGGGTTGCAGACCGGGGAGAGTCTGCGTGTGATCCGAGAGCGGTCCGGGACTGAAATGGTTTCGATTTTCATACCTTCCAGTCCGACGCCGGTGACCGGGTATGTCATCACCGTGCCAGCGGAGGACGTGATCGAAGTACCCATCACGATCGACGAAGCGTTTCGGTTTGTCGTGACCGGAGGCGTGATTCGCCCTCGAAGCGAAACGTGGGCGCATGGCGAATTTGGCGACGAGGCGCCCGGCGCGAAGGCGGACGGGAGCGAATCGGGTTCCAAGTTACTGGGCGAGACCGACTGAAGGATGAAAGCAAGGAGGTTCAGCGGTGCAAATCTCGGTGACGGGACGGCGCGTGGAGGTAACCGATGCAATCAGGACCTATGGTGAGCAGAAAGCGTCGAAGCTGCTGAAGTACTATGACCGGATTCAGTCGATTGAAATCGTGCTCGACCACGAGGCGACGCAGCACAAGGTGGAGGTCATCGTCGAGGCCGAGCACCGCAACACGTTCGTGGCCCGTGAGTCGAGCGAGGATATGTACGCGGCCCTCGATTTGGTGATCGACAAGCTTGAGCGTCAGCTCACCAAGCACAAAGAGCGCTATCGCAACCGCAAGCATCTTGCCAAGGGCGTCAAGAAGACGTCGGAGGACTGACCGGGGACGGTCGGCGCGGCTGGGGAAGGTGCTTCGGCGGCTTGCCGGCGGAGGTAGGGATGAAACTGTCTGATTTCATGATCAAGGAAGCGATTGTTGCGGAGCTTCAGGCGTCAGACCGCAACGGAGTGATCCGGGAGTTGATCGATTCACTGGCTCGGGCCGGCGCCGTCGATCCGGGTGACGCCGACGCGCTGGCGCGGGCCGTGATTCAGCGCGAGAACCAGGGCAGCACAGGGTTCGGCAAGGGTGTGGCGGTTCCTCACGTCAAGCAGGATCGAGTCAAGACCATGGTGGGCACGATCGGTCGCTCGTCGAGGGGTGTGGACTTTGCGGCTTTGGATCGGGCACCGGTATACACGGTCGTGCTGCTTCTGTCGCCTTCGGACGATCCGGACCGTCACCTGGAGGCGATGGAGAACGTTTTTCGTCATCTCCAGCGCGACAACTTCCGCAGGTTTCTCAGACAGTCCGAGACCGTCGAGCAGATCGTCGATTTAATCGAAGAGGCGGACGAGATGCCCGCGGCGTAACCTCTGGGAGACCTACCGGCGAGGCGCGGCAAGCCCGGGTCTCGGTGAACGTTCGATTCGTTTATGGACAGGCAGTCGCAGGTATGCTGTCGAGACGTCGTCATCAGGAACCGTCAGGGACTGCACGCACGACCCGTGATGCAGTTTGTCGACATCGCCAACGAATACGAGGCGGCCATCAGCGTTTGCAAGGGCGATCAGACAGTCGACGGCAAGAGTCCCATGGAGATGATGCTGTTGGAGGCCACGCAGGGCACGTCCCTCCGCCTGGAAGCACAGGGACTCGACGCTGCCGAGGCGGTCGAGGCGTTAACGGAGCTGATCGAACGGGGCTTTGACGAGGACTGATCGGCGCGGCGCATCCGATACCGACGGTGTGCGGCGCGACGTTACATGCGATGGAAATACTCCGAGGCATAGCGGTTTCGCCGGGCGTGGAGATTTCCCACGCCTTCCTGCTGGACACGGAAGACGTGCGCATTCCGCGTCGCACGGTGATTGCCAGCGAAGTGCCGGCGGAGGTCGCCTCGCTTCATGCCGCATTCGATGCCACGCGCCAAAATTATGTGGATCTCCAGGCCAACGTCGCCCGGAGTCTGGGGGAGGAAGCGTCGGCCGTTCTGGGGTGGCCCATCCGCGTGCTCAGTGATGAGAAGTGGAAGCAGCGCTTTATCGATCGCATCGAGCAGAAGCAGCTCGGGGCGACCTACGCGGTCAGCCTGACGATGCGGGAGTACAAGCAGAAGTTCCTCCAGTTGAAGGATCGGTACATCTCCGAGCGCGTCCAGGACGTGTACGACATGGAGCGGAGGCTGCTCCAGCACCTTTTGGGGCGCAGGCGGGAGCACATCGCCAACCTGGAGGCGCGGGTGGCGGTGGTGGCGCACGACTTGACACCATCGCAAACGGCCGAATTGGAGAAGTCGGGCAAGGTGCTGGCCATTGCCACGGACCTGGGCGGCCGGACGTCGCACACGGCGATCGTGGCTCGGTCGTGGGGCGTGCCGGCGGTGGTCGGCCTGGGTGACATCACCGCGCGGGTCAACGGCGGCGATACGGTCATCATCGACGGCACGCACGGGGTGGTGATCTGCAATCCGGATGAGGCGACGATCGCGCAGTACCGCCAGCAACGACAGCGGCTGGTTGCCCTGGGCCAGTCGCTTCGTGAGTTGAGGAAACTGCCGGCCGAGACGGTCGACGGCGAGACGGTAATGCTGCTGGCGAACATCGAGTTTCCGCATGAGGCGGCCATGAGCCTGGATCGCGGGGCGGCGGGTATCGGCCTGTACCGCACCGAGTTTCTCTACCTGCGGGGCAACAGCGAGCCGAGCGAGGAAGAGCAATATCAGGCTTACCGGCAGGTGGTCGAGGCGATGGAGGGTCGCCCGGTGGTCATCCGCACGCTGGATCTGGGGGCCGACAAATACACACAGTCGCGCCAGGCCGAACCGGAGCGCAATCCGTTTCTGGGCTGCCGATCGATCCGACTGTGTTTACGGAACCTGGACTTGTTCAAGCCGCAACTGCGGGCGATCCTACGAGTTTCGACGCTGGGTGACGTGCGCATCATGTTTCCGCTGATCACCACGCTGCTGGAGCTTAGGCAGGCCAAGGCGGTTCTTCGCGACGCGATGGAGGATTTAGAGGAGCAGGGCATCGCGTTCCGACGCGATCTGCCGGTGGGGATGATGATCGAGACTCCGGCGGCGGCTGATGCCTGCCGGGCGTTCGCTCGTGAGGTGGATTTTATCAGCATCGGGACGAACGATCTGGTGCAGTACATGCTGGCTGTGGATCGTGCCAACGAGCGGATTGCCTCGCTCTACACGCCGGCCAATCCGGCCGTAATTCGGAAGGTGCGCGACATCATCAGGGCCGCCGATCGGGCCAACATCTCGGTGAGCCTGTGCGGGGAGATGGCGGGCGATCCGATGTTCACGCTGCTGCTGTTGGGTCTGGGTCTGCGGCGGTTCAGCATGACGCCGCCGGACGTACCCGAGATCAAGAAGATGATCCGCAGCGTGACGATTCGGCACGCTCGCTGGGTGGCCCGGAAGGTATTGAGCTTTGAGTCGGACCGAGAAGTGGTCAACTACCTTCGGGACGAGGCGCGGAAGGTGCTGCCCGAGGCGTTGTAGATGAAAGGCGGCGGTGCGCATATGTGTGTCCGCCGAGAACGGAATAGAGGTTGGCGGCGTGGCTGAGGGCAACCAGGCCGCCCCAGGCAAGACAAACGGAATTGATACAGAAAGTGTTGGGCGTTGCGGTACCGGGTGGCAATTCGCTTTGCCATTGACGGTGACGTGCGATTTCTATCGCACAACGACAGCATACGTCTGTTCGGGCGGGCCTTGGTCCGAGCAGACCTGCCGGTGCGCTACACGCAGGGGTTCAATCCCCTGCCGCGTATCTGGCTGCTGGCGGCGCGACCGGTAGGCGTAGCGGGGGACGAGGAATTGCTGATCGTCGAGCTGAGCGAAGACGTGTCGGCGCAGGATGTGCA
>CBFCZG010000116.1:0-11610 GCA_965602375.1 uncultured Phycisphaerae bacterium
CAGCAAGGCCCCGAGCGTGGCGCCCGTGCAATCGGTGTCGAAGCCGCAGTTGACCGCCTTACAGAGCCGATCGCCGAAGTCATCGCCATACAGCCAGCCGATGATGGTAAACGCGTGATTGGGCACGGCGTGACACGGATGCTGCGTGCCGAACCATGTGACGATGCGGTCGCGGGCCTGGCCCCACGTCAACTGCTTCTGCCAACAGAGCACAGCTTCGCGAATCGCCCGGCCGACGTGGCTGGCCAGCGGGATCATGTGCAGGCCGATGCGGATAAGGGTCATAGGGTCGCGCTCGACGAACGCTGCCGACTGCACAGCCGCCCAGAACATCTCCCCGCACGTACCCTCGCCGCCGGCGTGGTCGAGGGCTGCGTCCTTCCACGCCATCCGTGCCGCCGCCTGCGGGTCGCCGGGGTGCAGGCAGGCCCAGATCTCGCTGCGGATCGGTGAGCCCATGTTGTCGACGAAGAAATTCTCGAAGCACCCGGCCACGGGCGGACGGAGCCCGCGGGCAAAATTGCGCACGAAGAACCCGTACTCGTCCCACGGGTAGACCGAGGCGTACCGCCACCAGTATTCGGCAAACGTGCGCACCGACGGGTCAATCCCCTCGTCCTCCAGCATCTTCAGCCAGACGATCTGGAGGTCGAGGTCGTCGTTGGGCAGGGCCTTGTCGGGCACCGGTTCGTAGAAGGTAAGCGCGTGGGTGTGTTTGCGTCCCTCCCACGGTCCGCCGAGCGTGCCGCCGATGTTTTTGCCCATCCAGCAGGCGTGAACCTTGTCGCGGAACTGATTCCTGTCGAGTGTGATGGAATGCATCCGATAGCTCCCTGTTAACGCCTGTTGGCGTGCCGCGAGGGCGATCATACGGCTGGCGGGTACTTTGCACCAACCCTTCTTGGCGCGCGAGTGGACGGAAGAGGGGTGCGACGGCCGCTCGCGGATCACGGCCCTGTGCCGCTGGAAAGGGCAAGGCTACGCCTGGTTGCCGTCGCCCTGCACGTAGGGCAGCGTGCGCAGTCTGCGGAGAAGTGTGAGGGTCTCGCGGCCAAGTAGGCGCCCGACGCGGTTTTCCTCATCGACCACGTGCGCGCCGCTCTCGGCAAGTTGCGGGGCGTAGAGGTGGTAACGGGCTCGCGAGACGACCGGGACGTTGGGCGCCACCGCCTTGACCTGCATGATGATCTGCCGCGCGGTGCGATGGTCGGGGGTGGTGACCACCAGCGCACGCGCGGACGCCACCCGCGCATGGTCCAATACCTGCTGGCGCGCGGCGTCACCCAGTACGACGCTCAGGTCCTCCTCCCGTGCGGCGGCGATGCTGCGAGGGTTCAGATCGACGATGACCACGGCAAAGCCGGCCGTCTTAAGGCGCCCGGCCGCCTCGCGTCCGGCCGGACCGTAACCGACCACGATCACATGGTCGGTCAGAGCGGCCTGCGGGGCGCGTGCGGCTGGTTCGGGCTCTCGGGCCAGACCGATGCGGGTCAGTAGACGCTCCCACGCTCTTCCGGCGACCGGCGCCGCGCCGACCAGGAAAGGCGTTAGAAACATCGCGACCACGGTGGCAGCGACGAAGAGCTTAAAGGCGTGATCGCCGATCAGTCGCCCGCCGTAAGCGATGTCGGCCAGGACGAACGAAAACTCACCCACCTGCGCCAGGCACAGGCCGGTTGCCATCGTGGTACGGTGCGACTTGTGGAACATTCGGATGATTGCCCAGGTGATGAGCGCCTTGCCGAACACGACGACCACCACAACAAGGGCCACGCTGAAGAGATTCGCGGCGATCCAGGCCAGTTCGGCCAGCATGCCGATGGACACGAAGAACAACGTTACGAACAGCGTCCGCAGCACGTGGACGTCGGCGCGGATCTGGGTGGCGAAGGGCGACTCGCCCAGCAACATGCCGGCCACGAAGGCCCCGAACGCAGGCGAGAGGTTCAGCTTGTGAGCGCCCCAGGTGGCCCCGACACAGATCACCACCGCCAACAGAATGGGCAGTTCCCGGTTCCTTGCGAAGAACGTGGCTGCGAAAATGCGAGGCAACAGATAGCGACTGATCACGTGCAGCACGGCAATCAACAGGACGGCCAGGCCGATGGCACGCCCCATGCCCATCAGCATCTGTCCCGACGAGCCCTGACCCGCCAGGGCGGTCACCAACAGAACCAGCGGCGCCACGGCGATGTCCTGCAACAGCAGGATGCCCAGTGCGTGTCGACCGTGAACGCTGTCGAGTTCGGCGCGGTCGATCAGGCTTCGCAAAACACAGGTGGTGCTGCTGAGGGCGACCATAGCGCCAAACGCGACGGCCTGCGCGATGCTTTGCCCGAGCAGCAGGCACACCCCGCCGGTGACTAGGCCGGTTACCACGACCTGGAGCGAGCCGCCGCCGAAGGCGACCGCCCCCAACCTCCGCAAACGCGGCCAGGAGAACTCCAATCCGATGGCAAACAGCAGCAGCGACACGCCCAGTTCGGCGAGTCCCGTAACGACCTTGCTGCTGGCCACCAGGTTTAGCGCGCCGGGCCCGAGCAGCATGCCCGCAGCCAGATAGCCGAGGATCGCGCTCTGGCCGAGACGCTCCAGGATCGCACCAAACAGCAGCGCCACCCCCAACAGCGAGACGAGATAGATGAGGATATCCCAAAATTCCATAACGGTCGGCCTGCCCGACGGACCAGGACTTTGACACTCGTTCGGCGCACACTGACAGGAAAGCACCAGTGCCAGCCAGCGACGAGTCTATTCGGCACGCGCCTTGGCTACGCGCTCGGTCACCCGTCGGTAAAGCTCGGGGGCGAGCGGGCCCTTATCCGCTGCGGCGACGTTCTCGACCAGATGGTCCGGATTGAGTGTGCCCACGATGGTTGTATGACAGTGTGGGTGCGTCAACGTGTAGCGCAGGATCAATTCGGCGGGCGTCATGCCATCAAGAAGGTCGGCCAGGTGGGCCTTTTCCCACAGTTTGGCCCGGTCGGCGACGGCCACGTCGCTTTCGGGCCCGCCTCGTGCGATACCGCCTCGTACGACCACGCCGGCGCCAGCCTCGCCCGCCAGCGTGATCGCGTCGTGATGTTCGGGCTGAAGGCACGAGTAGGGAATCTGAAACGTGTCGAATACGCCCATCTCGACGAACTCGGGCAGGTGCGGCAGGGTCGAGGAGATGGCGATGAACCGTGTGAGCCCCTGCGACTGGATTTCTTTGAGCACGTCGACGAGGTTGCCCTGGCGAACGTCTTCGGGCTTGGGGTTGTGGAACTGTAGGATGTCCACCCGGTCGGTCCTCATCCGCCGGAGGCTGCCCTCGATGTTGCGAAGGATGTTCTCTCGCGTCCACAAGTGCGGTGTCTCGAAATGGTCGCCCTTGTCCTGGGGATTGCAGCCGCACTTGGTGGCCAGGTGGTACTCGCTGCGGCGGGTGCTGATGAACCGTCCGATCAGCTCCTCGCTGGCACCGTAGTCGACCGCCGTGTCGATGAAGTTGATGCCCGCGTCGAGCACGGCGTGCAGGATGGTCTCCGCCTGGGAGTCGCTGACCTCGCGGCCACCCCACGTCTTGGAACCTCGAATCTCCATGGCGCCGAAACCCAGTTGCGTTACCTCCAGACCCGTTCGCCCCAGTGTTGTCGTTCTCATTCGATCGGTCCTCCCGCTGTCAGTGCCCTGAACGGTACGCGCCTGGTTGCCTTCATCCGGCGCCGCGACCGTCGCAGAGTGTATGGCCGCAAGGTGTAGATTGGCAAATGGCGGGCAGCGAAGGAAAGCACGGCCGTGTTATTCCGTTGCTTCCAGCAGCGGGGTACGATTGGGTCGGCGGGTGTCACCCTCAACCGCAGCGAAGCGAAGGTTGTGGGTGGGTGATCGTATGAGCCCTCGTCTCCCAATTGCTGCACGCACCCACAAGCTTCGCCAAAAACCTGGTTTTGGCTTCGCTCGAGGGTGGCACCCGAGACTTTACCACTCGCGAAGAACATGCCCGCGCCGGCCGACTCGGACAAGCCGAGCCGACCGCCTTGGGCATGCCACCCGACTCGGTGTGTCACGTTACTGCCAAGGTAGCCACCTGGTGCTTCGCTCACGCGGGGAATGCCTCGATCTGTTCGAGGTAGTGCATCTCGGGCCTTCCCGCCACGCCGGACCGCTCCATGGTCTGACGCAAATCCTGCGATGCGGCAAACGTACGCGCTTTGGCGTTGTCCTCCCACTCAAAGAGGATCACCACGTCGTTCGGGTCCTGGGTGCTGCGAAACAGTCGCCCCCCTTTGCAGCCCGCCAGCTTACGTATGGAGGCATGGGCATCGAACACTGCCTTGAACTGCTGGTAGTCCCTGACTCGGTGGTGCAAGAGGAACTGCGCCATCTGGATATCCTCCTTCGGCCATGAGGTGCATGATTGTACGTGGTTTTGCCGCCCATGGCACGCATGCCAAGCCGCGGGAGCGTCTACGCATGCACCCACAAGCTCCGCTCGCCTGCGCCTCGGCCGGGGTGGCCCGGGTCCTCAGACGTGGCCTGCACGATGATTTGTCGCGGTTGATTTCAGCTCCTTAGGGGCACAACTGCCTCTTTTTTTCAGGATTCGCTGTTGTCGCTTGTGGGCCGCACCACCCGCGGTAGAATACTTGGCGACGAGGCTGTGGTCGGGATCGGGAGACGCGTGGCCCGGTGCCGGTGGGTGCTCCATCCTTTGCAGCAGCATAGGGTGGGGAATCGCCAAATGCCACTGGACACACGGGGCGAACTGCGGACACCAGATCGAAGGGAACGCGAAAATGATGCTATCCAAACGCTGCGGTAGAACTTTTGTGTCGACGATTGTGCTCGGTCTGGTCGCCCTGCTGACGGCGGGCTGTATGACCTACTACAAGGTGACCGACACCAACAGCGGCAAGGTCTACTACACCCAGGCCGTCGCCCAGAAGGACAGCGGGGCGGTGGCCTTCACCGATGCCGAGACGAAGGCGAACGTCACGCTCCAATCGTCCGAGGTGAGGGAAGTCTCGGAAGACACGTTCCGGGAAGGCGTGGCGGCGGAGTAGGTCAGACGCGCACGCACACTCAAAGGCTTTTGCGACCCACTGACGCAAAGGATGGGGCGCCCTGAACTCAACCGCGTGTAAGTAATTTGCACGCAGTACGTACTGAATTGACCGCGGCAAATCATCGTTTCCCCCTGATCTGAAGACACGGGACACCCATCATGCCCACGCAATCCCGACGTACGTCGGGACGTGGGCATGCCACCCGTCCTGCTGCGCAGGACCGTGCCACGCGCCGGGGCATCCATCATCCGTGATCACGGCAATGGCTGCTTGTTGTCGGCTTCGGCCTGCCTGGCCGTCTGATAGCCGACGAAGTTGTCGCGAGTGATCAGGACAGCCAGCGGATCGTCGATGCGAAAGTAATGCCGTCCCTTCCTGCCGGCGACGAACTGCACGCCCTCGGTGTCGACCTTGCCGACCCAACTGAACGGCGGCGGCTTGTCGGCGGCGAGCGTCGACAATGGAATGGTATCGGCTGGCAGCCAACCGTAGGTTTCCGGTGTAGAGGGGAATCGCGCGGCAAGATCGGCGCGCAGTTGGTCGGCGTCGAGCGTTACAGCCGGTGGCTGCCACACACCTTCCGTCCCCTCGCCCGGCGCCTGCCCGCGCTGAAACAATTCGGACCGCCCGATCAGTAAGATCAGGATCAGGACCAACGCCACCGCACTGCCGCCCGCTAGCAGCGACTGCCACACCGGTCGAGAGGGCGCCGGCGCGGTCACCGACCCGCCTCGTGGCCGAGCCGCAGGCGACGACTCGGCAGGCCAACTCCCCGCGTCCCACCGGGCATCGGTGGCGTGCGAGGGCGTCGGGCTGGGCATGGCCACCCACGAGCCCGACCCCGACGCCAGCGGATGGGCCGGTTCGACCGCGGTGCCGATGCTCTCCGCCCGCAGCGCAACGGCCATCTCGGCCGAAGACGGGCGCTCGGTGGGGTCCTTGGCCATCGCCCGCTGGATGAGCTTCCGCAGCGTATCGGGGCAGTCGGGGCACTTCTCGCGCGGGTCGGGCGGCGGGTCCTTGACGTGTCTTCGAAAGATCTCTTGACTGTCCTTGCCGGGAAACGGCACCGAACCGGTCAGCGCGAAGTAGAGCGTGCCGCCCAGCCCATACACGTCGGCCGCCGGCGTGAGCGTGCGACGCAGGATGACCTCGGGCGCCATGTACTGCGGCGTGCCCACCAGCAGCCGGTTGGTGAAGTCGAACGGGTCGTTCGGATCGTCGAGCCGCACGAGGCCGAAGTCGGTCAGCTTACACCGCCCGGTCCGCGTGAGCATGAGGTTGGCCGGCTTGATGTCGCGGTGGATCACGCCCGACTGGTGCGCGGCGGCCAGGCCCGTGGCGCCGTCGGCCACGATCGGGCACGCCCGCACCGGCGGCAGCGGACCGATCGCCCTGACGATGCTCTGTAGCGTACCGCCTTCGAGCATCTCCATGGCGATCACCCACCAGCCGCCGTAGCTGTTGATCTCGTAGATCGGCACGATGTTGGGGTGGTCGATTCGCGTCGCCGCTCGCGCCTCGCGCAGGAACTGCTTAACGCGCTCGACCTCGGGCATGCCGCGGATCTGCTTGCGCAGCACCTTCAGCGCGACGATACGTCCCAGGTGAATGTCCTCAGCCTGGATCACCCGACCCATGGCCCCCTCGCCGATGGTCCTCAGCAGTTTGAAATGGCCCAGAACCTTGCCCACCCAGGCGGGTTGCTGCTCTTCGGGCTCGGCAGCGGCTGCGCGGTCGGCGGCGGGCGCCTGAGGAGCCGTCTGCTCCTGGTCTTCGGGCTCAAGTTCGACCGACGTAGGGTCGGCAATGACGCTGGCCTCAAACTTGGCGTCATCCTCCAGGCCCACCAATCTGGTCTGCGAATCATCCATCCGTCGATGCCCTCGCCTCGACCAGGCCGGTGAAGTATAGGATCGTCAGCACGCTCTGCCGCTGTTCGCGGCCCTCGCTTACGTCTCCTTCGTCCGAGCCGATGGCGATAAAGTTCGTGTTGCCCAATCGGCAGATGGCCTCGAGCTTCATATCGGGCGCCTTGGCGAATAGGACGGGCGCATCGCTTTTGCGTCCGCTCCACCAGAACAACGCGCAGTCGAGCCGGTTGGGTGGATAGGGCTGGTCCTTGTCGAGCTTAGGTCCGGCGCTGCGGCCAGCGACGATGAGACAGCCCTGCGTCACGGGGTCCCAGCAGATGTCGGCGATGCCCCGTTCGCCCAGATCGAGGACGAACAGGTCGGTCACCTCCAGCGGGCTGGGGTCTTCGGCGTCGAACGCCCGGTCGAGGTTGGTGACGGCAAACAACATCGCGCGGTCGGCGGGCAGCGGATTGCGCATGCCGCACAACAGCGTGTCGGTGTTCGGCGTGAACGTGATGCCCTCGACATTGCCCCAGCGATAGGTGTTCTTGTTCTGGCCGGGAAACTCGGCGTAAAAGGCACGATACGGCTGGATGCCCAGAGCGTCGAATTCCTGCTGGAGACGCTGTCTCAGGTGCCCCCCCGCCATAACGACTGTTTCTCCTGGGATGGGCTTTCCGTCGGGCCCGATGCGGCATCGCAGCATGTGCCTGCGCTTGGGCAGGGGCAGCTCGCTGCGATCGTTGCTCAGTGAGCAGGAAACGTAGGCGACGTAGCCCTCGTCAAAGTGGGGTCGGACGGTGACGCACTCGGCGTCATCGAGGATCTTTTCCTCATTGCGAATCACCAGACAGACTTGCGGCTCGCCGATTTGCCCGGTCTGCAGAACGAATGGAACGGTGAACAGCACATGCCCATGTCGATCGCTGGTCACCAGAAACCCGTCGCCGGTCCACGCCAGCCCGCTGCACTCGAGCGGTTTGGGCTCGGGCCGCTGATTGGAGGTGGCTGTCCGAATCGAGATGTCGCGTTGGGCGATCACAGGCGGCTCGACGACGCCGAAGCGAATCTCCAGCACGTCAAACGCCTGCCCCGCAGCCGATGGCGCGTCAGCCGGCAAAGCAGCCGAACGCCCCGCAGCCCACAGCACCACCGCCAGTGCTGCCATGCACAAAGCGAGCCAGATTACCCATCGTCGCGTCTTCTTCATCAACAGACCCCCAGACCCAGCCCGCAGCGACCAACCGGTCAACGATGCAAACCCGTCCTCTCAATCCATTCTACCCCCTCTGGCATGCCGACGATAGTGCCCGCGGCAACCAAGCCCTTCACGGTCAAACCGCCAGCGTCGCGGCAAACAGCAGCAGCGCGTTGTCGAGCGGCTCGCGCGTGCCGTGCAGTTCGATGCGTCGCACCTGGCGGCCACGCGACCAGCTCACTTGCGTGGCGTACAGGATCGATCTTGCGCTACGATAGGTAGGCTCGGCGCGGTAACACCATGGCCCGCCGAACAGCGGATGCTCCCACAACCCCGCCACGTGCACGCCGTAACGAAGCACCTGCTCGATTCGCTCGCCGTCGGCGAAGTGGATTACGGCTCGACCCATCTCCAGTGACACCGGCTGGCCGTACGTGTCGGCCGTCGTGTGATACGTCTCCGGCTGGCGGCATGCAGCCAGCAGATGTACCCCCGACGCCCGCACGCCGGCAGTCAATCGCACACGCTGGCCCGGCGCCAAGCGGATTGGCCGACCGAAGTCGGGCTCGAACGGCACGGGGCCGACCCGGTCGGCGTCGCCGTAAAGCAGGTCGAAGCCAAGGTCGCAACGACTGCGCTTCGGCAGGGCGACAGGTTTGAAGCTTACTTGCGAGGCAGCCTGCTTGCGATTGGCGAGGATCGTTCTCAGCACGGCCACACGATCGGACGCGACGACCTCGTGCAGCGGCAATTGCTCATGCTGCCACGGTCCCCACAGCACCTGACCGGCCAGGATGATGCGATGGAACAGCCCGTCGAAGCCGAGTTCGTCCTCGCTGAGTCCGACCCACGTCGACACCTCGCCGCCTAGATCGAGCTTGTTGGTCCGGGGCGAGGGCCAATCGCCGATCCGCAGCGCGTGCAGGTTGCCGTATAGATGGGCCAGACCGCGGTTCATGAAGTGCGTTTTCGAGTCGCGATCGAGCCCCCACGACCAGTTGAGGATGGAGATATCCCTTGGGATCAGGTCGATGGCCTGGTACGTGGCAACGGTATCACGGTGGATTTTGTCCCATACCTGGTGGGTTCGCTTCTCCAGGCCGTTGTGCCTGGTAACCATACTGTCGCCCCACATCATCACACCGATGCCGCGATTGCCGAGATAGCCGTGGATTCGCGTGACGTCTTCGGCCAGCAGATCGGCGCCGCGGCGACCGCGGCAACGTGGGCACTGGGCCAGCTCGTAGATCTCATCGTGGCCGATGTGCACGCGCCGTGGGCGAAAGACGTCGATCACCTCGTCAAGGCAGTCGAACAGCAGTTCGTACGTCTTGGGATTGGACGGGCAGTAGGTGAACGGAAATATCCCCAGCGGATATTCGGCAAGTTCACGATGTCGCTGAAGCAGCCAGTACGAGTGCGACAGGCTCTGCACCTCGGGAATGACTTCAAGCCCTCGTGAGCGCGCGAACGCGACCAGTTCGCGCACTTCCTGCTGACTAAGGTACTCGCCGCCCGCCAGCTCTACGTGCAACGAGTTGCGGGTCGTGCGGTAGGGCGACTCGCCCACGCCCTCGGGCCAGCGGCCCTGAAGCTCGACCTGCCGGCGGCAGAAGTCGACCCATCCTTGGTTGATCTCCGGATGACGCTTGAACTCCATGCCGCCGCCGAGTTCGAAGAAGATGGTGTTGAGTTTGGACCGAACCACAACCTCGTCGATGAACTGCCGGGCAAAGTCGAGATTCGCCCTGGACGGCAGGTAGAGATGAACGCCGCGAAGCCGACTGGCGGGTCCGTCTTCGATCTTTGCGCAGGGCAGCGACGCGCCGCCGTCCCGCAGGCACAGCAGCGATTGCAGGGCCCAGACAAACCCGCGCAGATCGGGCGCCTCCACGCGCGCCCGGTCGGGACCGATCTTGAGGCGGTAATGCTCCGCCGGCATTCGAGCGCGGCGAAGCTCGAGGTGTCGGCTGCCCCGCTGCGACAGGCCCAGGCGCGTCGTGTATAAATCGTGCAGCGTCTGGTCGGCGGGAACATTCCCGGCCATCTTCAGACAGGCGCCCGCAAGACGGAATCGGCCCGACCGGCGCACCATCGCCCGCGGAGTCGGATACACAACCCAGTCGTCGGGCTTGATGTTGACGGTCTCGATTGCCGAGCCGTACACGTCGATGCCCGTCAGCAGCAGCGCGCTGCCCCGCGGCGGTCGCAGGTGAACCTTGACGTAGCGGGCGACGCGCCCGACACCATCGAACACGATGGGCCGCGACGCACATCGCGTGAAACACGCAACCGGCTCACAGCGGGCAACGTCGCTAACGGCCGTGCTTAGCGCCACCTCGTCAAGCGTGTAGAAGATGTCAGCCGGCATGGCTGCATCGACGACGACACGGTTAACGACGACCGGCTCGCCGAAATCGAACACCACGTCCACACCCTGCCGCATCAACTGCGACGAACGCCATAGCAGTCGGTTATGCGTCCGATCGGTCAAAACGCCTTGTTCGGTGGGCACCCATCCACTGTCGGCGATGTCGCGGCGCTGCCCGTCGGGGAAACATTCAACCCGTGAGTTGCAGTAGAAGTAGCTGTACCGTGCAGCGACACCATCGGGCCCGGTCAGCAAAGCCTGGGTCATGCCAGCCCGTTGAAGCTTCATGGGCAACCTTTCAGGAATGGGCACACATCAGACGCCGTCGAGGCGCCAGAATACAGGATTGCCGCGAGGAAAGAGCACGTCGATGAGCATCCGATCCCGGGGCGGCAGGTCGAGTTCGACATAGTGATCGCTCCCGGTCAGCAGACAGAAGAGCTGATGGTTGGACAGCGCCAGCGTGACGTCGGGAGCGTTCGGCGCCATCTGCACCCGGCCCGGAGTCACACTCAGCTCGACCTGCTGACCGTCACAGGCGATGCGGAGACTTCGCGACTCGCCCTTCGGCAAGTTTCCGGATCGCTTCGACAGATCAGGCAGCAGTTTTTCGAGCATAGCGTGGAAATTCACAGCCCGCAGCAAGGTGTTCTCGTCGACGAACGTCCGGCAGCGAAAGCGGGTCTTGAGCACGTCGACCAGCGGCTCGCGCCAGGGGAGTGGAACGGTCATCTCGCCGACTTGGCGCTTGCGCATCATGCGACAGACGGCTTCGAGCAGCGACACAGCCGCCGCCTGGTGGCCGTCAGCGTAAGCCAGCTCGGCCAGCGTGTCGCGCGTACAGCGAACGTAGCCGACTGCACGCCCGCCGTGCTCGGCCACTAGAAAGCCGTCCTCGGTTTCCTGTCGAAGAAGGGAGAAGTGCCGCTGCCAGTATGAATGGTCGCGGACCTGCGAGAGGGAGTTGCCCCGGTTGTACTGCTCGTAGATGTCGGCCACAGCCTGGAGGTCTTCGCAGCGAACGAATCGTCGGACGTGGTAGCCCTCCACCGGCTCGACGCCGCCGCGGTCGACCCGTACGACGAAGCGATAAAGCGGACACTTCTCCCAGCCGGCGGTCTGGTAGAACTCGAA
>CBFCZG010000117.1:0-11577 GCA_965602375.1 uncultured Phycisphaerae bacterium
GGAGGATGTTGCCATCTGCCGCGAGCTGGCGCGCGGGCTGCGTGAAGCAGACGGCGGCTCGCACTTGATTACCGCGCACCCGGACCCCTCGCCGGCCTCTTCGAGCACCATCCTGCACGACGAAGCGTGGCTGGCGTTCAACAGCATTCAGGTGTTCAGTCATCTTGACCTGATTCATCCCATGGTGACCAGCGACTACAACCGTCAGCCGACAAAGCCGGTCGTCATGGCCGAGGGGGCCTACGAGGCGGGGTCGGAGTATGGGTTTGATGTCACGCCGTTGTGGGTGCGAAGGCAGGCGTATTACAGCTATCTGGTGGGCGGATGGCACAGCTATGGCCACAACCATTCGTGGCGCGTGCCGGCCGACTGGCGGGAGTTTCTCGACTCGCCCGGCTCGCGGCAGATGGGCGTCCTGAAGGAAGCGTTGTCGGCGCGGAGCGAGTGGTGGCGGCTTGTTCCCGATCAATCGCTGCTGGTGGCCGGCGGGCAGACGGACGGACGGATCGTCAACTTGGCGGCACGACACGCGGAGGGTCGTTGGGCGATGGTGTATGCGGCCAGCGCAACGCGGTTCTCGGTGGCCATGGATAAGCTTGGGGCGGGGGCGGAGTGCGAGGCGTTTTGGGTTGATCCCAGAACCGGCGATTGCAGTAAAACGAGAAGCTACGCCGACTCTGGCGTGCAGGCGTTCGCAACACCTGACGGCTGGGAAGATGGTTTGCTTGTGTTAGAGGTGTCGTAGGGGGGAGATTGAGATACTGGCTGATGAGTCCCGGCGCGCCGCGATGGCACCCTTGCGTAACGGAAGACACTGTTCAAGAACAGTGGCACACCACCTGACGCGTAAGGGAAGACACCGTTCAAGAACAGTGGCACACCGCCACCCGAGAATTCATCCCCCACCCTTCGCTTCGCGAAGGACGGGGCGCCCGCCCCAGTGCAAGACATGCCCGCGCTGAGTTCGGCGTGAGCACTCACGCCGAATCCGCTTGGGCATGGCACCCGACGAAAAGGCGCATCCGAGCGCGTGCAATCCCGGCGACTTCGGCGTGAGCTCAATCGAACGTGCCGGGACACGCCCTACGCGTTCGGCAGCCAGTGGCACCCCCGCGCGCCTCGTTGGTGACTCAGTACGACGTCAGGATGTTTCGGCGGCGAGTTGGGCCATCACCTCGTCGGGCACGTCGAAGTTGGAGTAGACGTTCTGCACGTCGTCGTGATCCTGAAGCCTGTCGATCAGCGCCAACACCTTGCGCCCGGTGTCGGCGTCGACGGTGAGCGGCGACTGGGGGACCCAGGAGATTTCGGCGACCTGGGTCTCGATCTCGGCTGCGTCGAGGGCCTTCTTGACGGCTTCGTACGACTCGGGCGGGGTGGTGATCTCGAAGATTTGACCGGTGGGCTTGATATCGTCGGCGCCGGCCTCGGCGGCGATTTCGATGAGTCGGTCCTCGTCGACATCCTCCACCAAGACGGTGAGCAGCCCTTTGCGTTCGAACAGAAAGGCGACGCAGCCTGCGGCTCCCAGGTTCCCGCCGGACGACTCGAAGATCTTCTTGATCTCAGGCTGGGTTCGGTTCCGGTTGTCGGTCATCACCTCGCACATGAGCGCGACGCCGCCGGAGGCATAGCCTTCGTAGGTGACCTCCTCGTACGTTTCGCCTTCGAGTTCGCCGGTACCTTTCTTGATGGCGCGCTCGATGCTGTCGCGCGGCATGTTGGCGGCACGCGCCTTGTCGACGGCCAATCGCAGGCGGGGGTTGGCGCTCAGGTCGCCGCCGCCCGTCCTGGCGGCCATGGTGACGTTACGGCTGAGCTTGCTCCAGAGCTTGCCGCGTGCGGCGTCGACCCTTGCCTTTTTGTGCTTGATCCCGGCCCAGTGTGAGTGTCCAGCCATACGAGCCTCCTCCGCAGTCCTTCTGTCGTCTGTGCGGTCGTCGTTCAGTCGCCGGGCGAGTCGAGGTCGGCGCCCAGCGGGGCAATCTGAGGCCTCTCGCCCGCGTCCAGCTCGGCGAGCTTGTTTCGGGCGTTGTCCTCGACCCGACGATCCTCGGGCCTGATCGGGCCCGGCGGGCGCTTGCGACTCAGTTCGAGGGCCTTTTGCCAGCTTTGCCGCGCCAGATCATGTGATCCGGCGCGGTAGGCCACATCGCCCAGATGATCATAGATCACCGCATCGAGCCCGTCGGGCGGTTCAGCCGCTTGCTGGAGATACTCCAGTGCGGCATCGATCTGCCCTTTTTTGTACAGGAGCCACCCGATGCTATCAAGATAGGCGGCCTCCCGCGGCCGCTCGCCGAGGGCGAAGCGAATCATTTCCTCGGCCTGGTCGAGATTCCTACCCGCGTCGGCCCAGGTGTATCCCAGGTCGTTGGCTATGGTGGGATCGTAGGGGTCGAGCGTGTGCAGTTCGACCAGGTACTGTTCGGCCAGATCGGTGCGCCCGGCGTGCTGATAGGCGGCCGACAGAAGCCGCAGCATGGCCGGCCGCAGGCGCGGCTCCTCGTCGATGATCTGCGTGGCCCGGTCTACGGCCTCGTCGTACTGCCGCGCGGCGATCAGCAGCCTGATCAACTCTTCGTCGAGGCGGCCGCCCGGCGCTTCCTGCATCAGGGCTCGCAGCTCGGCGACAGCGCGTTCGGGTTGTCGTGCCAGCGAGTAGGTCCGCACGAGCAGCCACCGGCGGTCCAAGGCTTCACTCGTGTCGCGCGCTACGTTACGACTCAACTCGATCGCCTCGTCCGAGCGACCGGCCAACAGCAGGGTCGTGACCAACTGGGCGTCGAGCCCGAAATCGTCGGGCTCTTGCTCAAGCCACTGGAGCAACTGAAGCTCGGCCAGTTCGTACCGCGACGCGTCGTTGTACGTCGTCACCAGTTGCCGGCGAAGGAAGTCGTCGTCGGGCTTGTCGCGCAACTGCGCGTGCAGAAACTCGACGGCCTTGTCGAACTTGTCCTGTGTGCGCCACTGGTCCAGCAGCCGCGTGACGGCTGCACGGCCGAGCGGGCTATCGTCGAGGTCTTCCAGCAGGAGTTGCTCGGCCTCGTCGTCTCGTCCGGCCAGCCGGTACACGTCGATGAGCATCAGGCGGTAGTTCTGGGCCGCGGCCGATGGGATTAGCGGGAGGAGTCGCTTGAGCGTTTCGACGGCCTGTTCGTACTGTCGGTCGGCCGAGCAGATTCGTGCCCGGGCCGCCAGCCACTCGGGTCGATTGGGATGTTCGACAAGGAGCGACTCGAGCACGTCCAGGGCCAGCGTGTAGTCCATCCATGCGGCGTAGATGCTGACGAGGATCTCTCGCGCGCCGTGGTGTGCAGGGTCTTCCTGGAGAACTCGGCCGGCGTGTTCGAACGCGGATTCGTAGCGCCGGGCGCCGACGAGACTCTCGGCCAGGCGGTACCGCGTTTCGATATCATCGGGGTACTCGTTGAGGATGGCGGTAAGTGCCTGCTGATATTTCTTTCGATCGCGATGAACCTGGAAGGCCAGCAAGGCCGCGCATCGGGACGGTACGGGCTCCTCGGAGCCGATCTGGGCGAAGACGGCCAGTTCTCGCTGAGCGCCGAACAGCTCGTTGCGCTCGACGAAGCTGCGCAGCAGGGCTTCGCGAGCCTGCTCGTCGTGGCTGTCGATCGACAGGATGGCCAGGTACTGTCTCTCGGCCTGGGCTCGCATGCCGTTACGGAGATACAACTCGGCCAGCACCTTCAGAACACGGGTCTGCCGGGGGTTCTCCTTTAGAGCCAATTGGTAATGGGACTGGGCCTCGTCGAACCGGTCGAGCCCGTCAAAGGCCTGGGCCAGACTAAAGTAGATGCCACCGAGGCGATGGCCCTGTGCGAGCGCGGATTGGCACAGGTCGACGGCGGCCAGCCATCTGCATTGGCGCAGGAAGAGTCTTGCCAGGACCAGGTAAGCGCCGGGCTGATCGGGCGCCAACTCGATGCTGCGCTGCAATGCAGCTTCGGCGTCCATCCACGCGCCGCCGATCTGCTGGACGAGCCCCACCACGTAGTGCGTGGCGTAGTCGTCGGCCTTGGCGCGCCGCATGTCGGAAAGGGCTTCAAGCAGCGCGCCAGACGGTGATGGACCGAACAGCTCAGCCAGGATGCGTTCGGCCTCGGCATAGGCGTCGGGCGTGGCCCGGACGGCGTCGGCGGCGACTGCGACTGCTTCCGGTGCTCGATTGGCGCGGGCTAACGCGCGCGCCAGTTGCCAGTAGGCCTCGGTGAACTGGGGGTGGTGCTGAAGCACTTGGCGCAAGGTATCGGTCATCTGCGGGAACTGCCCTTGTCGGTCGAGCAGGTCTACCAGCACCATCGCCAGTTCCGGCTGGTCCGGGCGCTGCGCGACTTGGGCTTGAAGGTTGGTGATTAGCTCCGTGGGCCGGCCCACCTGCTGGTAGGTCCACTCCGCCAGTTCGACTGCTTCGTCGTCGGGATACTCGCACAGCAGCGTCAGCGCTTCGGCGGCAGCCTGATCGGGTTGGTTGGCGCGGGTCAGCGCGCGGATGTAGTCGGCCCAGAGTGCGCGCTGCCGATTCGTCTGCTCGAGGGCATGGCGGTAGGCCTGGGCGGCCCGCACGTGCCGCCCCAGACGGCTGTAGCACCGCCCGATCTGCTCGGCTACCCTCCACGGCTCGCTCCTGAGAAGTCGCGCAAGTTCGGGGTGTTGGGCGGCCTGCGGGTGCAATTGGCGGACGCGTTGCTGATACTGGGTCAACTGATCGATGGCAGCGTTGAGATAGCCCACTTCCAGCAGCGATCTGCCGAGGAACAGGTGCGCCAGCACCGTTTCGGCGCCTCGAGGGTCGGCGTCATAGCACAGGAAGGCGAGCCGGAATTCGGTGATGGCTATATCGTACTCCTTCAGCCGCCAGGCGATGCGTCCGAGGATGGAATGGGCGGTGGCCCGATCGGGGTCGAGCTGGGCGGCGCGCTGAAGGTTCTTGCGGGCTTCGGGCAGGTCATCTGCCATCCAGTAGCATCGGCCGAGCAACAGGTGCACGTCTGCGCTTTGAGGATCGTGCGTGGCGGCTTGCTCCAGCGCGTCTATCGCTTCCTGGACGCGGTACTGGTTGAAGTAGTCGCGACCGGCGAGGTACAGCTTCAACGCCTCGCTCGGTATGGCACGGTTCGGGTCATAGGAGGGCTGACCGAGTGTGGGGACAGGCTCGATTTGCTCCAACGGGAGCGTCGCCTTGTTCGGATCGTAGGAGGGTTCTTCTGCGATGCTGTCGGACACGAAGGTCGGGGGCGCGGTGGCGCAACCGCCCGGCAAAGACAGCCCGGCCAGCGTCGCGATCGTCGCGACGCGCGCGCACACGCGGCGTCTTCGGCATCGCCCCCACAGCAATCGGGCCCGCGCCACTATAGCTGTCATGGAATGATCTTGTTCAGAGGATACGTGATGATGCCTGAAGCGCCGGCGCGCTTGAGTTCGGGGATCAACTCGCGCTCGAGGCGTTCCTCGAGGATGACCTCGACGGCCACGTAGTCCTGATCGGCCAATGCCGAGACGGTGGGTGATTTCTCGGCGGGCAGGAGCTTCACGACCGATTCGAGGTCTGGGCGGGCGACGTTCATCTTGAGGCCCACCTTCTGGCGGGCTTCGATCGCCCCTCGCAGCTGCATTGCCAGGTCTTCGATCTTGCGTTTTTTCCACGGGTCGGCCCACGCCTTGCGGTTGACGATGAGGCGTGTGGTGGAACGCAACACCTCGCCGATCTCGCGGAGGTTGTTGGCCCGCAGTGAGGAACCGGTCTCGGTCAGTTCGACGATCGCATCCAAGATACGGGCTTTGACTTCGGTGGCGCCCCAACTGAACTCTACGCGGACGTTGACCTTCTGTTCGGCGAAGAAGCGTTTGACGACGTTGACCAATTCGGTGGCCACGATGCCTCCTTCAAGGTCCTTGACGCTTTGCACCTTGGACTCGGCCGGGACAGCCAGCACCCATCGGGCCGGACGCGAGGTGGCCTTGGAGTAGGCCAGTTCACAGACCTCCACCACATCGCTCGCGTTTTCGCATATCCAGTCGTAGCCGGTCAGGCCCATATCGACCACGCCGGATTCGACGTATCGGCTCATTTCCTGCGCACGAAACATGACGCATGACAAGGTGTCGTCGTCAATCTGGGGGAAGTAGCTTCGACTGGAGTGGCCGATCTCGTAGCCTGCGCGGTGAAAGAGGTCGACCGTGGAGTCGGCGAGCGACCCTTTGGGGATTCCGATTTTCAACATGTTCTGCGCATTGCGGCTGGTAGTCATTTGCTTTTCCTGCTGGCGCTTGTCCGCTTGGCTTTGGAGGTTTTTTTGGTCTTCTTTTTTGTGGTCGCGGCGGCCTTCTTCCTGATTCGCGGTCGGCTGGTGGCCACCAACCGTCGCATGAGCGTGTAGAAGGCGTACGCGTCGTCGGCGGCGATGTTGCGTTCGAGGAACGCCTGCACTTCGGCCGCGTCGGCATCGGGATCGACGAGTTCCTGTCTGCGCAGATAGGCCAGCATGTCCTCGTCCACGGGTATGGCGTGGCCTCCCACGCTGACGAGCATGACCCGGGCGACGGTACAGGCGTCGACCCCGGGCATCTTCTGTAGGTAGTCCTTGGCGTCGCGGCGGGTCTTATCTCGCAGGAAGTCCAGGTCCAGTTCGTGCTGTCGGTTGAAGATCTCGTTGAGGATGCTGTTGATGTCGCGTGCCTTTTCGATCGCGTTGGGGAAGTTTTCGCCCAGGAGTTGAACCATCTCGCGGGGCGACGCGACGCGAAGCTCGTTGAGATCGACCGTTCCTTCCTGTAGGCGTTTCATGGCCGCGGCGGCGCCGGTTTCGGTCGTGCCGCGTGCCACAACGCCCAGCAGCAACTGCTCGATGGGATCGGCGAGGGAATCATGCTTGGGCTTGCCGTGCTGACGCACCAGGCGATTGAAAACGCGCTTGACTTGCTTGGCATACTGCGAACCATGCTTCATGCCGATTCTCCCGGGGACTGTGAATCGGAGTGCGGACCCTGCGAGTCGTCCGACTGTCTCTCATTGAGGTCGGCCATTACCTGGTCGATCAATCGCAGCGTCTCGAAGCCTTTCTTGATGGACTCGTCGAGCTTGAAGCGAAGTGCGGGGCATTGACGCATCGCCAGGGCCCGCGACAGGAGCGACTGAAGGCGTCCCTGCGCGTGCTGCAAACCGGCGATCGTCGTGCGCTGCTCGCCCTCGCTGCCCATCACGCTGATCCACACGGTGGCGAACTGAATGTCGCCGCTGATCTCGACTCGTGTGATGCTGGTCATAGGAGAGATGCGCGGGTCGTGAAGCTGCTGCGAGATCGCCTCGCCGACGACCCGTCGGACGACACTGGCTACCTTTTCCTGACGTCGTGACATCTCTGTGCCTCGCTGCGCCCGGCTCAGTCCCATTCACCTGCGAGAACGTTCACCTGGTAGTCCACCAGCGTAGCCGACCGCACCATTCGCAGCTCATCGACGATCTTATCCAGGCAGCTCTGCACAAAGCGCGAATCGTTGGCCACCATGGCCACGGCCAACACAGCTCCCTGCCGCCGATCCAGGCGGTCGACCTCCGCAATGGAGACCTTGTGACGACTGATGATGCGGTCCTTGACACTCTTGATCACGCGCCGCTTGTCCTTGAGGGTAACGGCGTCGAGGATCGCCAATTCCGCCCGCAGTACGCCTACGACCATGGAGGGTTCCTCTGGCCTCTATCGGAGGGCAATCGCGAGCGGCGACGAGTGGTCCACCGCCGCGCGAGGCGACTGGAGCTTTTTGGGCCAGATCTCGCCGTTGGGCTGGACCTGAAACACCACGGGGGTCTCCTGCGAGCTGGGCTGCCAGACCACCTTGCCCATCAAACGCAGGGCGTCGATCAGTGTCTGTGCATCTTCCTTCACTCCGTAGATTTTCGTCAACTCGTACTCCGCGTACCGGCGGTCGAACTCAAACTGTTTGTCCTTCGGTACGTGCCCGAGGTATTCGTCAACCTGCTGGTCGGGCACGAAAAGGGCAATAACCGAAGACCATTCCTTGTTGCGCAGGGTCGCTTCATAGGTGCGGTAGAGCAGTGGCGGGCCATACCCGCGGTCGCTAATGCCTACTTCGTCGGCGTCATCGTAGACAAAATAGTCGAGGTCTGAACGGCCTTTCTCCTGGACCTGAACACGAAATTCTCTGTAGCCCGGCCAGCCCTGCAAAGGCGGCGCGCTCATGGAGAATTCAAAGCCGATGCGGTATCGCCCGGGCTTCTGCTTGTCGAGGATCCTGGGGGCCGATCCGACCAGCAACTCGCTGTTTCGGGTGGGGTTGGCTTCGAGGGATTCGCCCTCCTCCACCTCGCTCAAATAGATTTTAGCTCCGCTGGGCACGGACAGGAGGACCAGTCCGGCCTCGCCCATCTTCAATTCTCTACAATCTTTATACGGATTTTTGGCTGATCCGGCAGCGCCCGACTCCTGGTCGCGGCTGACCCGGCGCTGCTGGCGGGACGTTTGGGGTTCGGCCTCCTTGTCGGGAAGGCGTTGCAGGACCAGGCGGAGCCCCAACACCACGGCAATCACGGCCACACCGAGGTACGTCACACCCAACAGGACCTTGACCAATCCGGTCGGTGCTCGCACACCCCTTCGCCCCATCCGAGGGGTGACGGGCCGTGGCGCGGCACGGGGCGCCGCCCGAGCCTCGGCAAACAGCTCGTCCGACGCATCGTCAGGGTAGGGGACCTGAACCATCTGGCCGCAGTATGTGCATTTGACGGTTTTTCCCGCGTCGCTGTCCTTGGCCCTGACGGAATGGCCACATGCCGCCCTGAACTCGATCATTCTTCTGTCGCTCCGAGGGGTCGCCCTGAAAGGCGATCCGCCCTTGGTGCCCGGCGCAGCGGACGGGAGCCGTCAAAGGCCACCGTCGGCGGGCCGATTGTGCCGGCCGACCCTTTACAGAGACCGGGCGTGTTCCACCACCTCGTACGCCTCGATGATGTCGCCAGGCTTCACGTCGTCAAAGCCGGCGACCTTGATTCCGCATTCGAACCCCGTCCTCACCTCACGTGCGTCATCCTTGAACCGCTTGAGCGAGCCGATCTCGGCGTTGTCTCGAATGATGCGCCCGTCTCGGACGACGCGCACGCGGAAGTTACGGGCGACCAAGCCGTCGCTGACCATGCACCCGGCAATGGTGCCCACGCGGGAGATGTTGAAGATCTCGCGGACCTCGGCTCGCCCGCGCGTCTCGATGCGCCGCTCGGGTGCCAGCATGCCCTCCAACGCCCGCCTGACATCCTCCATGAGCTCGTAGATTACCTGGTAGAGACGAATCTGGACGCCGAGGTTGTCGGCGAGTTGCCGGGCTCGGTCGTCTGCGACGACACCGAAGCCGACGACGACCGCCGACGAGGCCTGGGCCAACACGACGTCGCCTTCGGTGATGGCGCCGACCCCTGCGTGCAGGACGCGCAGGCGAACGTCCTCGCTGGGCAGGTCGCCGAGTTGTTGCTGAATGACGTCCACCGAGCCCTGCACGTCGGCGCGGATGATGACGTTCAACTCGGGCACCTCACCGGCCTCCTGCTGGGCGACCAGATCGGCCAGCGTTTTGGGCTTGGCGGTGGCCGTCAGTGACTCCTGACGCAACTGCTGACGTCGTTCCTCGGCGACGGCCTTGGCCCGCTTGAGGTCGTCGAGGCGGTACCACCTGTCGCCCGCCTCGGGAAGCACGTCCAGGCCGCTGACCGCCACAGGTACAGAGGGGCCGGCCTGCTTGATCCGTTTCCCGCGATCATCCCGCAGATCTCGCAAGCGACCGAAGGCGGGGCCGGCGACCAGCACGTCTCCTTCGCGAAGCGTGCCGTCCTGTATCAGGAGGGTGGCGACCACCCCGCGTCCTGCTGCCATGGATGCTTCCACGACGACGCCCAGAGCGGGCACGGTCGCGTCGGCCTGAAGTTCCATCAGTTCGGCCATGGTGTGCAGGTGGTCCAGCAGTTCCTCGACGCCTTCTCCGGTCGTGGCGCTGGTCTTGATCACGTCGACGTCGCCGCCCCATTCCTGGGGAACGAGATTCTGCTCAGCCAGTTGGCTGTAGACGCGATTGATGTCGAGCCCGGGCAGATCGATCTTGTTGAGCGCCACCAGGATGGGTACGTCTGCGGCGCGGGCGTGGTTGATGGCCTCGATGGTCTGGGGCATCACGCCGTCGTCGGCGGCTACCACCAGCACGACGGTATCCGTCATGCTGGCACCGCGGGCGCGCATGGCCGTGAAGGCCTCGTGCCCGGGGGTGTCCACGAAGGTTACCCTCGCCTCGCCGCGCTCGACCACATAGGCGCCGATGTGCTGCGTGATGCCTCCAGCCTCACCGTCCACGACAGCGGTGCGCCGAATCCGGTCCAGCAACGACGTCTTGCCGTGATCCACGTGTCCCAGCAACGTCACGACGGGCGGACGGGTCTGAAGGTTCTGCCGCTCGATTTGCTGGTACTCTTCCATAAGGGCGTCGGTGGCCGACAGCGGCTTGACGATCTCCAACTCGACGCCGAAATCCAGGGCGATCAGCTCGGCGACGTCCGACTCGATGGTTTGGTTCACCGTTGCGAAGACGCCGTGCTCCATCAGCTTGGGCATGACGCGGCCCTGACCGATGCCGGTGACCTCGCAGAATTCGCGGACGGTCACCGGCTCGGTGATGGTGGCTTTCTCTTTCCTGCCCGGAACGGCCGAAGTCGGCGCGGTGGCGGCCCGGCGCGCCTGCGTTACCCGGCGGTGGCGCATCGCCCCGCCGGTGGCGGCGGCAAGGCGTTCCTCGCGCTCGATCAGGTCTTGATCCCGCCATTCCTTCAGCCGGTCGCCGATCTCGCTGGCTCGCGCGCTGCGACGCGGGTGTACGCGAGGCTTGCCTCGACCGCGACCCTCGGCGGGACCTTCGACATCGCGTCGGGTGGTCCGTGCCTTGCCGTGCC
The DNA here is from genome assembly GCA_965602375.1 of uncultured Phycisphaerae bacterium. Taxonomy (GTDB): domain Bacteria; phylum Planctomycetota; class Phycisphaerae; order UBA1845; family DATKUK01; genus DATKUK01. Next base: position 10,967 of record CBFCZG010000117.1, read on the forward strand.
GCGTTGACGGTTTGCCGGAGGCCAAATCGGCCGTCTCGCCGATCTCGGAGACACTCGGGGCGGGTCGTCTTGGCGGCCGGCGATCGACGAATCGTTCGGGCTCCTCGACGCGGACCACGCGCGGGCCCTGTAGGACCGCCGGAGCCGGTACATTCTGCGGGCCGACGGGCTCGGCGGACTCGGGTTCGCCAGGCTTGGCCTCGGCCGCGGGTGCCTCAGCGGCCGCCCGTTCGGGCAGCTCGGTCTCGACAGGGGGCACCTCAGCCGGCGGTGGGGTCTGCGCAGGCGACACCTCGGCAGGCGCTGCCGCGGGCTCAGACACCGGCGGCGAGGCCGCTTCGGCGGGAGGCGCCTCAGTCTCGACGGCGACGGACGGCACCTCTTCGGTCAGGACGGGTGCGACGGGCTCTTCGGGCGCGGGCGTCTCGGTCGGCGTCTCGGCAGGTTCGGCCTTATCCTTGTCGGGCTCGGCTGCTTTCTTGCGACGGGTGGGCGCCTTGGCCTTTTTCCTGCGGCGGACCTTGGTCAAGTCGACGCGGTCGGCCGTTTCCACCGTCGTCGTGTGAGTACCCTCGCTGAACCATTCACGAATGGGGGCTTCGAGTCCAGCC
>CBFCZG010000118.1:0-11532 GCA_965602375.1 uncultured Phycisphaerae bacterium
CGGGCGGGATGGGTTCGGCATGCACGGCACGAACCTGCTGACGCACGTGCCGGAGCTGGCCAAGCTGGCGACCGACACAATTCGCGAGGGTGTGGGCGCCCCGGCCGTCGCGCCCGTGGTAGCCAGTCTCAACAGCAAGGTGTACCACACGCCCGACAGTCCGTACGCGCAGCGGATCAAACCGGAGGACCTACGCTACTTCAGTTCGGCCGAAGAGGCCGAGACCCGCGGTCTGCGGGCGCTCCACAAGCCATGACTCGGCGGGCCGGATCGATAGACCTCCATGGCGCCGCACGTGCCAAACGTGCATCGCGATGTCGTGCCGGCAACAAGTCAGTGAACACGAGTTTTGTATGCATGGAGGAATGCGTGGAATGAGCGATGTCGTTGTGTCGCCGGTACCCGACTTGTTTGTCACTCCTGATTTCGATCGCGGGAGGATCACGGTGAGCTTCACGCCCCCCGCGGGCTGCACGGCTGTTACATGGCGCGTATGGAAGGCCGACAGCCAGATCGCCGACGGCAAGGTCGGACCCGGATCGGATGCGTCCATCACGCGCTTCGAGGCCGATATGGGCGACTTCGCGCCCTGGACGGTCGCCGAGCCCTTCCTTTACATCCTGGAGTTGTCACTCGATTCGGGCGGTCGCGAGATGACGGTCCGTCAGCGGTTCGGCATGCGGAAGATCCACGTCGAGGGCAATCAGATCTTCTTCAACAATCACCCGTTCTACGTTCGCGGGCACATCCGAGGTCGCGAGGCCCACGATCACCCCAATCTGATGGGCGTGTCGGAGCGCGACTATTACGTGAAGAATATCGAGGCGGCCAAACGGTACGGCTTCAATCTGATCCGCTTTCACTCGCGCGTGCCGCCCGAGGCCTACTTCGATGCAGCCGACGAATTGGGCATGCTGACGCACATCGAGATGCGCAAGTACTACGGCAAGTACCAGAGCGAGCGAGAGTTGATGGATCATCAACCCCACCTCGTGAGTGAAGCCGATTGGGTGGAGATGGTCCTGCGAGTAAGGAATCGTCCGTCGCTTCTTGCGTACTGTCTCGGCAATGAGATCGACGATCCGGGCAGGAACCCCGAGGTGCAGCGCCTGGCAAGAGTGACCAAGAAGCTCGATTCGACGAGGCTTTTCATCGATACGTGCGCGCGGGGCCAGTACGATCGGGGCAACGTGGACTTCGACGTGCAGCACATGGGTTACTTCGCGCCGTTTGCTCGGCACGATGATATGTTCGACACGACCGGAAACTGGCGCATCTTCGGCTCGGTCGACGATCGAGCGATGGTCGAGCAGGCCGAGGGCGGCGGGCCCGCCGACCGGACGTGCCGCGAGCTGCATGTGGATCGGCCGGTCATCGCACACGAGATCTGCCATTACACCGCTCTTCGCGATCTGGACGCGCTGGGTGCCAAGTTCGACCGGTACGGCGCGGACAGGCCATGGTGGATTGGCGAACTGAAGAAGCTCGTCCAACAGAAGGGCCTGGAGCAGGACTACGCGAAGATGTTGGCGGCGTCGGAGTGGTATCAATACATCTGGCGGAAGCAGTGCATCGAGCGTGCGCGGCGCAGCCCGATCCTGTGCGGCTTTCATTTTCTGCAACTGGCCGACACGGAACGATACGAGAATTCCAACGGGCTGCTGGATTGCTTCGACGATCCGAAGGGCTGCGCGCCCGAGCAGTTCCTGCCGTTCAATGCCGACACGGTGCTGATCGCCGACTTGCCGGTCCGCAGCTTCTTCGAGGGCACGTCGGTGGAGATTCCAATCTGGCTGTCGCATTACTCAGGGACCCTTGGCGGCCAGGCGTCGCTGCGATGGGAACTGGCCAGTCGTGACGGCCGGACCGTCCGGCTACGCGGCTGGCTGGATGGGTTCGACCTGGATCGAAGGGGGCTGCGCAGGCTCTGCACCGTGCAGCTTACGCTGCCGAAGGTGGCGACGGCTCAGGCGCTTCGTTTCTCGTGCAGCCTCATGCCGATGGGTTCCGACGCGGGTGGACCGCTGGCCGCCAACGAGTGGAGCCTGTGGCTTTTCCCCAACCGCCCCGAGGCCCTGCCGGGTGACACGCTGACGGTGAACTTGGCGGACATCGACCTGGCACGAAGGTACCGGCAGCTGCGGCTTGAAGACGGCCCGCCGGACGTCGGTAGACTGTACATCACCGACCGGTTCGGGCCCGAACTGCTGACGCATCTGGCCGCCGGGGGCGACGCGATGGTGCTCTATCGCATCGCCGAGAACCGCGACCGGCAGGCCGGGCGCGAGTCGTACTATCTGCCGTCGACGCAGGACCGCTTCAAGAACGTCATCTGGGACCGGGGACACAACCAGGGAGGGTTCATGCGGCCCAGCGGGGCGCTGGCGGGCTTTCCACACGACGACTACATCGATTTCCAATTCTGCAATCTGATCGACGACTGTGACAAGATCGACCTGGACGACTTCCCCGTATCGGTCGAGCCGATCATCCAGGGAGTGGACAAGGCCTCGCGGGACCGGTTCGACGTGTTCACCTTCAAGCTTCGCGAGCTTCAGCCGGATTGGACGCTCCGCAGATTCGCCTACCTTTTTGAGCTTCGTGTGGGCAAGGGCCGCCTTCTCGTCTGCGGGCTGAACTTCTGTGGCTTGGCCGGCGACGTTCCCGAAGTCTGCGGACTATTCGAGTCGCTTTATCGGTACGTCCGCAGCGAGGCGTTCCAGCCGGTCACTTCGATCCTGCCGGATGAATTGGCTGCGTACCTGCAAGCCAAGGGCTCGGTGCCACGGATCAAGGAACGGATGATGACGCAGTTCTGGCAACTGGACGACGCCCCGCTCGAATCGGACAAGTTCTGGAAAGAGGCAGAGGCCCACATCCGCCGAGGGTGAGGCCCGACACCCCAATGGTGACGCATGCGAGCACGTCGATGCCGATGAATCGACGGGTGATCGCGTCCGATACGTCCTGCTGGCGGGACGGACGGTCAAATGGTAGACTTGCGTCGGCTTGGGCGCGGGCCTGCGAGCCCGTAGGACCGACTTGCCGGCTGGAGTGTTGACCTGCCCAACCGCGCCGCCAACAATTGTGTGCATCGACACGTAGGTATCCAACAGGCGAAACGCTCTATGCCAAAACGCAATGTAGCCTGGGTTCTGGTCATCCTGGTCATCGGGCTTCTGACCTGGCAGCTCCCGCAGACCGTAGCGCGACGCGACGCGGTGTACCACGCGTTCAGTACGCTGGTCGACATCCGTGGGGAGATTCATCGCCGCTACGTGGAGGAGGTTGACGACGAGGAGCTTGTCCGCGGAGCCATCGATGGGATGCTCCGGCGCCTCGATCCGTTCAGCACCTACATCCCACCGGATGAATACGGTGACTTCCAGGAACGCACCAATGGCGAGCTGCATGGCGTGGGCATCGAGCTCCATATGATGAACGGTGAACTGACGGTCACCTCGCCTATTGACGAGACGCCGGCATTTTACGCGGGCGTCATGCCCGGCGACGTGATCACGGAGATCAACGGCGAGAGCGCTGAAAAGCTCAGCATCTCCGAAGCCGCCAAACGAATCAAAGGGCAGCCCGGCACAAAGGTCACACTTACGCTGCGCCGGGCGGCCACCGGCAGAACGGAGCAGGTGACCATCACGCGCCAGGCCATCAATCTGCCCGCCGTGAAAGGCTGGTCGCGGAAGGTCGACGGTAGTTGGGACTATATGATCGATGCCGAAGAGCGAATCGGCTATGTCCGCCTGGCCAGCTTCGTACCCACCACGCTCAGACAGCTTGACGAAGCCGTGGAGCAGTTGCAGGCCGAGTCGATGCAGGCACTGATCCTCGATCTGCGGTTCAATCCGGGCGGGCTGTTGAGCAGCGCCGTCGACGTGGGCGACCGTTTCCTGAGCGAAAACGTCATCGTCGAGACGCGCGGGCGATGGCAGCGCAGCGAGAAGCACGTCGCCAAGAACGACGGCACGTATCCGGACTTCCCGATGGTCGTATTGGTGAATCGTGTTACCGCCAGTGCGGCCGAGATCGTGGCCGGAGCCCTGGGCGATCACGATCGCGCCATCGTGATCGGCGAGAGGACGCTGGGGAAAGGAAGCGTGCAGAACGTCATTGAGTTGGAGGACCACGAGTCGGCCGTCAAGCTGACGACCGCCTACTACTACCTGCCCAACGGGGAACTGATCCATCGTACGCAGGCCGCTGAGAAGTCGGGCAAGTGGGGCGTCGAGCCGCTGGTCGACATCCGCCTCACGGACGAAGAGACCCAAGAGATCCTCGAGAGCCGGCGCGAGAGCAGCGTCCTGCGAACCGGCGGGAACGCGGGTTCGCCGGCCTCGTCGGACGACACGGCGGTCGGGCAGCCCAGCCCGGTCATCGACCGACAGCTTCGACAGGGGCTGATCCAGTTGCGCGTCAAGCTCCAGGAACAGGCCCCCGCCGCCTAGTGCGGTGCCGACTCGCAACGTCACCGCATTCAAACCTGGCTATGACTACCGTCCTGGGTATCGAAACGTCTTGCGATGAAACGGCTGCTGCCGTCGTGTGCGACGGCCGGCGTGTTCTCGGCAGCGTGGTGGCTTCGCAGTTCGATCTGCACGCCAAGTACGGCGGGGTCGTGCCGGAGATCGCGTCGCGAGCGCACATCGAGCGGCTCGACGGCATTGTGGCCGAAGCGATAGGGCAGGCGGGCGTCGGGCGCGATCAGATCGACCTGGTGGCGGTCAGCAACACGCCGGGGCTGGTGGGCTCGCTGCTGATCGGCGTGACGGCCGCCAAGACGCTGGCGTGGGCGTGGTCCAAACCGTTGGTGGCCGTCAGCCATGTCGAGGCCCATGCCACGTCGGCAGCCATCGATCTAGCGGCGCCGCCCTGGCCGGCGATCGCGCTGGTGGTCAGCGGCGGGCATACAAGTCTGTTCCACGTCCGCGACTACGACGCCATCGAAACGCTGGGCGTTACGACCGACGATGCGGCCGGCGAGGCTTTCGACAAGGTTGCGTCGATCCTCGATCTGGGCTATCCCGGCGGCCCGGCTGTCGAACGCGCCGCGGACGTCGGCGATCCCCGCGCCGTCGACTTCCCGAGGACCATGTTGGGGGCCGACTCGCTGGACTTCTCGTTCAGTGGGATCAAGACCGCTGTGCTCTATCACGTGCACGGTCACGGTCGGACCAGCGGGGGGCTGGAGCGTCTGAGCAGGCAGGACGTGGCCGATATCGCCGCCAGTTTCCAGCAGGCCGTTGTCGACGTATTGACCCGCAAGACGCTACTGGCGGCCGAGAAGACCGGCGCCCAAACGGTCGTGGCCGGCGGCGGGGTAACCGCCAATCGCGCCCTGCGACGGCGGCTCGAACAGGACTGCCGCGAGGCGGGCGTGGCGCTGCACCTGCCTCCGATGGGCTACTGCACCGACAACGCCGCGATGGTGGCCGCTCTGGGCTATCACCTGTTCCGCCGCGGCCGGGTATGCGACCTATCGATTTCTGCGATGGCCTAGCCACTGCCCGCGTTGCCTGTCGGGCTGGGTCGGCCTACACTACCGGCAGCCATGGATACCCAGCGTTTGGCGGATTTGCTGACTGAAGTGCGCGACGGCAAGCTCGCGGTCGACCAGGCGCTCGAGCGCCTGGGCACCATGCCGTTCGAAACGCTGGATTTTGCGACTGTGGATCATCATCGCGCCCTGCGGTGCGGGTTTGCCGAGGTGATCTTCTGTCCGGGCAAGACGCCCGATCAGATTCTGACCATCTTCGAGAAGCTGGCGGCGACAGGCACCAACGTAATGGCCAGCCGCGCCGAATCCGGCGTCTTCGATCGGATCCAAGCGAAATTCCCCGACGCCGAGTACAACGAGCTGGGTCGCACGATCACGTTGCGGCAGGTGCCCGCCAAGCTCAGTCGCGGCACGATCGGGATCGTCTCAGCCGGCACGAGCGATCTGCCGGTGGCCGAGGAGGCCCGCGTGACCGCTGAGATCATGGACCAGCGAACGCAGACGTTCTACGACGTCGGCATCGCCGGACTTCACCGCCTGCTGGCACGCAACCAGGAGTTGCGCGAGATGAACGTGTTGGTGGTGGTGGCCGGCATGGAGGGGGCGTTGCCGAGTGTGGTGGGCGGTTTGGTGCAGGTACCCGTACTGGCCGTGCCCACCAGCGTGGGATACGGAGCCAGCTTTGGGGGCCTGTCCGCACTGCTGACCATGCTGAATAGTTGCGTGGCCGGCGTGGCCGTGGTGAACATCGATAACGGCTTCGCGGCCGGCTACCTGGCCGCCCGCATTAATAGTCTGGCCGAGAGTCGGCGCGAGTAGCGGGCTGATCGGTGCCGTTTCAGTTTTGGCAATGAGCAAATCTCCTGTACGCATTCGTCGGTTGCCGAAGCTCAGTCCCCGAGCGAGCGACGCGCACAAGGGTCATTTCGGTCGCGTGCTTGTGGTGGGCGGCAGCGTGGGCATGGTGGGGGCACCGGCGCTGGCGGCCAACGCGGCTCTTCGCGGCGGCAGCGGGCTGGTGAAGATCGCCTGTCCGAGTGTCGCCCAGCAGGCCATAGCCACGCTGGCGCCCTGTGCGACGAGCCGGCCTCTTGCCTCCACAGTCGATGGTCTGATCGCAGGCAAGGCCCGCGCCGACCTGCTCGCCCTGGCCGAGCAGCACGACGTGTTGGCCGTCGGCCCGGGCATGGGCCAGTCGGCTGAGTTGCGGCGCATCATCGCGTCGCTGCTGAAGCACCCGGACAAGCCAGTGGTGATCGACGCCGATGGGCTGAACAACCTCGCTGCGGTCCGATCGTGGTGGCGCACCTGTCGCGCCCTGCCTGTGCTGACACCGCATCCGGGTGAGATGCAGCGTCTCTTGGGCGGCGCCGGCCTGAAGATGAGCGCCGCCAAGCGCGAGGCCGCCGCGATCGCCCTGGCCGACAAGACCCGCGCGGTGGTGGTGCTAAAAGGGGCCGGCACGGTGGTCACCGACGTGGCGCGCATCTACGTCAATCGCACCGGCAACCCGGGCATGGCGACGGCCGGCAGCGGCGATGTGCTGACCGGGCTGGTGGCGGCGTTTCTCGCCCAGGGGTGGGGGCCATTTGAGGCGGCTGTCCTGGGAGGGTGGGCTCACGGCAAGGCCGGCGACCTGGCGGCAGCGGCGAAGGGACAGATCGCACTCATTGCCGCCGATCTGCTCGAGCATCTGCCGCAAGCCTTACGCAGCGTTACACGCCGATAAGCCCTTGCCCCTCCGCCCGCCGGCGTTTGATCGGGCCGATCAGCGGTCAACAATTGACTGTCGCGCTGACTTTGACGATGACATTGTCGGAGTCGCGTTCGGCCGGCCTGAAGACTTATGAGACTCAGACTACTGCTATTCGCTGCGCCGATGGCTGTTGCGGTGGCTGGCTGCGCCTTCGATCCGGTGGGCTTGCTGCTGTCGGGTCAGGAACTAGGGCCGCTGATCGAGTCCGGCCCTGACTATCTGCTGTTTGACTATGATCCGGGTGAGCTGCTGCGTGTGGTGCAGGCGGACCACACACTGCTCGACAGCTACGTGCGCAGGCCCGCCGCGAAAGACCGTCATGCGGCCGTGCTGGCGTTGCACGGAGCCAGCCCGGAGTTCATCCAGACGTCGACCGATCACGCAGCCTGGTTTGGTCTGGCGGCCAATCGATACCTGACCGATGCAGGATACACCATTGTGTCGCTGGACTATCCGGAATGGTCTTCGCCGCTACTGACCGGTGATCTTGCAGCGGCGCTGTACATGGTCGAGTGGCTACAGCAGCACGGCCCGGAGATCTTCGGCACTCACCGGCTGTACGTCTTGGGTCTGTCGCGGGGGGCGATTCTTGCCCAGCACCTGAATCTGCAACTGGCGGTCGACGGCGTGGTGTCGCTGTCGGCCGTTAACGATTTTGAGGCCTTGGACCTGACCGACTTCAGCAATGACGAGAACATCAGCAACATGATCTCGCTGGCTCGCGCCTACTATGGCGAATACGACGAAGCGCCTGAGGTCTGGCGGCAACTGTCCACCGTCAATCGGGTGGATGAGATGTTGACCGGCATGTTGGTTGTTCACGGCACAGCCGACGGGACCGTGCCGGTCGATCAGGCGCTTCGACTCGAGCAAGCCGTCCGCCGGAGCGGACGCAGTGACATTATCTTTCACTATGCGGCCGGCGCCGGCCACTGGGCCTTCATGCTGCCCGAGGTTCACCAGACGATCGAGAGCTATCTGACGGAACTCGACGAAGCAGACTGACCGCACACGCGCTTGTCCGAACGAATGCTATCCACCCGACCGCAGGTAGAACGCCAACCCGGCGAGGGCGAGCCCGCTCAGAGCCAACACCAGCGTGACGATCACCGTGATCAGCATGCGCTTGCCCTGCACACGCAAAGCGTCAGACAGTTTCTCGTCACGTTGCTCGGCCGCCACCTGGAGCAGCCGAAGCTGATCGGACTGGGTCTGGCCCTGCTGATTGAGTATGTGGACGGCTTTACCCAGATCGCTCAGTGAGTTGGCCACTTGTACGCGCGTTTCGTTTGACAGGCCGAGCTGCTCGTTCAGCGACTTGAGCGTGTCGGTCTGGCGCTGGACCGACTGCGGGAGTTCGCTCACGGCGTCAGCTAGCTGCATCGTCCGCACATTGGTGGTCTCCAGTTGCGAGGCGATCGAGCCCATCAGCTCAACCATACGACGCACGTGAGTCGGGGTGTCCTGCGAGACTGCGCTGAGTTGGCGGACGGCGTCGACCAGTTGCTCGGTCCGCGCTTGCTGGATTTCCATGTGTCGCTGTACCGAGCCGAGCAGCCCGACCATCTTGTCGTAGCCGTCCTGCAACTGGTGCAGCGCCTGCTCGCGTCGAGACCAACGGGTGATCGGACCGGGCGGTTTCTCAGTGTCCGCCGACTCATCCTGGGTGGTCAGCAGTCCCTCCTCGTCGACCGGCGGCAGGGACGCCGACTCCGACTCCTCGACGCCGCGAAGCGACCCGGTCAAACGCGACCACCAGGTTCTCTTCGGATCCGACATGGCCAATCCTCCCGCTTGCCTGACGTGAGCCTAGCCCACCATCGGCTGACACTGGCTGCATTCTAGCGCTGACGCGTCAATTGAGTCAACGAGGCACAGCGCACGCCGGCCTTGCCACCGTCGCCCTGCCTGCCTAGACTCAGCCCGATGGATCAACGGCTCGATCAACGAGAACGTGCTGCGGTCGCCGACCTGCTGTCTCAACTCGTGGCCATTCCATCGGTCAACCGCGGGCTTGAACAGGCACGCACCGATCAGCCCGAGAAGCGAATCGCCGCCTTCGTGGCCGATTATCTTGCCGATCTTGGGATGCAGGTCGAGACCCAGCCCATCGGACCGGGTCGCCCCAACGTCATCGGTCATTGGCCCGACCAGCGCGGGCAAAAGCGCTTGGTCGTCGAATCGCACATGGATACCGTCGGCGTCGAAGGCATGACCATCGATCCGTTCGATCCGATGCGGCGCGGTGGGCGTCTGTATGGCCGCGGTGCCTGCGACACCAAGGGCTCGCTGGCGGCGTTCCTGGCGGCGCTGCACTTCGCCCGCAGGCGAGGCCTCGAGCCGGCCGACCGCATCTACTTTGTCGGTGCGGCAAGTGAGGAGACGGGTTGCCAGGGCGCACAGGCCCTGGTCGACGCGGGCTTTCGCTGCGACGGCGCGATCATCGGCGAACCGACAAACTGCCACATCGTCAGCGCCCACAAGGGCAGTCTGTGGCTGAAGGCGGTGGTGCATGGCCGCAGCAGTCACGCATCGACCCCCCAGCTCGGGCGCAACGCGATTGTGGCCGGGGCACGAATCGTCGACCTGATCGAGTCGAAGCTCAGGCCGCAGCTTCAGCAAGAGCAGCACGACGTACTCGACCGGGCAACGGTGTCGATCGATGTGATTCGCGGCGGCACGAAGGTCAACATCGTGCCGGATACGTGCGAGTTGGAGGTCGATCTGCGCCTGCTGCCCGACCAAGAGCCCGAGCAGATCGTTGCTCGACTCAACGAGTTGATCGCCGACGCCCTGCCCGGCTGGGGCGATGGCATCGAGGTCCGCCAGGTCTGGGCAAGCCCAGCCATGCTCACTCCCGCCGACGCGTCGCTGGTGCGCAATCTGTTGGCCGTCACCGCCGAGCGCACCGGCCAGCAGAAATTGCTGGGTATGCCCTACTTCGCCGACGCCGGGCCGTTTCGACAGACGGGGGCCGACGCGGTCCTGTTCGGACCGGGCGATCCCAGCCACGCCCATACGGCCGATGAGTCCATCGAGCTGGAACAACTCTACATGGCCACCGAAATCATCCTCGAGCTTCTGACTCGACACCAAAAACACTCGCTGCTGGCCTGACCGAACCGGGCAGCTCGACGCCAGGCATATACGAACGCGGCGCCTCCATGGTCGTACGGCCCTGGAATTGTGCAGCAGAACCATTGTTGCTGTTCCTGCGACGCAGCCCTTCGGTTAGAATGCACCGGTCCGTTACGAGCGCCGCTTGCTGTCCCGTCACATCGGAGGTCGATCATGCAACGCGCCACCACCGACGTGCTCTATTTTTCCACCGGCCCGCACAACAAGCCCACCATGACCGTCAAACCGGGCGAGGAGTTCGAGGTGCAGACCCAGATCAACCGCGGCCCGTGGATCGACGGCCACCCCGATGCCGAAGCGCTTCGCAAGAAGCTCACCGGCGGCAACCCGTCCAGTGGGTGCATCGCCGTCGACGGTGCCCGGCCGGGCGATGTGCTCACGGTCGAGATCCTCGACATCCAACTCGATGACTTCGGTTTTACCGCCTATGGCGGGCTGCCGGCCGCCATGCCGCAGTGGATGGGCATCGAAGGCTTCGGCCCGCAGTCACGCGTCGTGCGGATCGAGAACGACACCATCCTTTGGGATGAAAACGTTCGCCTGCCTGCCCGACCGATGATCGGCTTTGTGGGGGTCTCGCCGGCCAACGAGATGCATCACAACGGCCACAATGGCGATTGGGGCGGCAACTTCGACGTGCAGGAGATCACCACCGGTGCCAAGGTGCATCTGCGCGTGCAGTGCCAGGGCGCGCTGCTGCACATCGGCGACATGCATGCGATCCAGGGCGACGGCGAGATCTGCGGCGCCGGCGGCATCGAAACCGGGGGTCTGGTTCGTGTCCGCACCGCTCTGACCCGTCCGGGCCCGAAGGGCTTCTGGTGGCCTCGTATCGAGGACGCCTCGCACATCGCCACACTGGGATTTGCCCGGCCGGCCGAGGACGCCTTTCGCATCGCCCTCGAGGCGATGGCCAAATGGCTCGAGGCCGACTACGGCATGCCCGTCCCCGAGGCGCTGATGTACCTCGGTCAGGTGCTCGAAGCGCGGTGCACGCAGTTCGTCAACCCAACCTATAGCTACATCTGCAAAGTCCGCCGCGAGTTCCTTCCGCCGACAAAACGATAGAGCCGCGCCGGCGATCCGCGTCTGAATGGTCGTGCCGCGCTCCCCTTCGGGTCGCCGCTAA
>CBFCZG010000119.1:0-11491 GCA_965602375.1 uncultured Phycisphaerae bacterium
TGCTCACGGAGCTGAGTTTCGGGCGATATGTCTGCCGATCGCACGTCAGGAAGTCGAAGATGTTGTGCTTGCCGGGGTTCGAGCCGGTCTGAAACGTCGACCACGCCACCGGCGAGAGCGGCGGCAGGGTCGTGCCCAGACGCTTGTAGCAGCCGTGTTCCGCCAGGCGGGCCAGATTGGGCAGCTTGCCCTCGGCGAGGTACTTATCCGTAAGTTCGGGCGACATGCCGTCCAGACCGAGCACCACGAACCGTCGCACGCGACTCCGCCTGTGCGCCCTGCGCCCGCGAATCATCCGGATCACGTACCGGATGGGCCATGTGACCAGCGCCAACGCTCCCGAGACCATCGCAGCGAACACCACCAGGAACGATCCCAGCGCCGCAAAGCCCGCCCCCGGGCCGATGTAGGCCTCGGCCGTGCCGTGCAAGGCCACTACCCACACGCCAGCCAGGATCACCGGCCGAAGCGGTAATGTTGAGCGGTTGTGATGCACTTTCGCATGGGCCGACGCCCGTCGGGGCGTCTCAGGCCGTGGTTGGAGGCTAAGTTCCAATAATCTCTCCAGTTACAAGTATTCCACACGCGGGCAACTTGGGCAAGACCCAATCGTGCTATCGGGCAATTCCCCGCCATTGTTGCGATTGTAGGAGCGATCTTCGAGAAAGGTAGACTAGCTTGGTGGGCAGGCCCGGGCGGCAGGGCTCAGTCGGGCGAGGCCGACGCGGCATCGGTGGCGGCGATAGTCCGTTGGATCGACCGATTCACGACGATCCTGCCGAGGCCCACCCGCGTTTCGACCATTATGCAGCCCGCACCTGGCTGGTCGCATTGTGCGACGCGAAGTTGGGCCTCAGCCATCGGGTCGATGAGCCCGTCGACGGGCAGTGCTCGCGATTGGCCAAAGGCGGGAAGCTGGTCTCGATGGGCCCGAGCCCACGCCAGTCCGCTGGCCAGCAGTTGGCGGGCGTTGGCTTCGACGAGCGCTTGACGCTGTTCGATGTTGGCCATGTACCCGAACTGTGCAGCCAGGGCGCCCGCAACGGCGATCACAGATATGAGAAACACCGCCATAATCAATGTTACACCGCGATGTCGTGTTGGCATCACTCGGCCCCCCTGACTGTCGCGCCTCCCGGGGGGAAGATCGTCACGAAGCGCCGCTGTCCTCGGCCATCGGGGAGCAGGCGATCGGCCGACAACGTGGTCTCCAGGCGTAGGAGCGTAGTGTGACCGACCGGTTCAATGCGAAACTTGCACTCGGTCTTGTGCAGCGACCAGGTGAGAGTCTCGGGCTCGCCGGCGTCGGGTGGCACGGCTCGTCGACTCACCGTGTCGGTGGCAGCCGTGTAGATGATCCGGCGATCTGCGGGCAGCCGCAGCGTGACCGTGTTTGTCTCCGGGTCAGTGCCCGGCTCCAAAGCTATGGCCGATTCCATATCGGTGCGGACTTGTCTGGTCAAGGCGGCGAGGCGGGAGTCGCGGTCGGCCCAGTGTCCGATCTGCCAGGTCATTCTCAGTCCGGCGAGCGTCAGCAGGGCGATACCGCCCGCAACAGCGACCATCGCCGGCAGCATAGCCACCAACTCCACCAGGAAGATACCGCGTCGTCCGAGTCGGTGTTGCTTCATCGGCGCGCCTCCTGGGGCAGGTACGCCCTGAGCGTGACGCTAACTTGGCGGCCACCGCGGGCCGTTCCGCGCGCGGTCACCGTCACCAGACGCAGGCCCTGCCAATCGCCCTGGCCGGGCTCGACCTGCGTCTCGATGGTCGCGCCTGGTAGAGTGTCGATATTCACTTTCGGTTGGATGGCGGCGCCGGCGCGGTATCGCTCCAACTGGGCCTCGGCGGCCAACTGCAGCGCACGTACGGTGAGCTGCCGATCGCGGGCCGTGGTCACGCCCCGGCCAAGCTGCGTGTAGACCAAAGCCAATGCGCCCAGCAGAAAGGCCGACACGACCACCTCCATCATGATGTAGCCTCTGCCGGCGCGATGCGTGTGCATGCGATAGACCTCTTTACGGCATGGCCCTGATGCCCGATTCAATCAGCGCCACCAGTGGCGTGAACATCGCCAGAGCGAAGGTGCCCACCATCAGACCCATCGCCAGGACGACGAACGGCCAGGCCGCCTGACCGACGATCATCAACCAGTGAACGCTCTTGGCTGCGTAGTACTGCTCAGCGTAGCGCATGGGCACTTCCATGGTGCCGTCGCGTAAGCCGGTGTGGAGCGTTTGGACGAACAGATCATCGAGGCCGACCGCGCGTGCCGCCTCGTGCGGCGGCACGCCCTTTTCCATAGCGTCGGCCCATCGCCCCACGCGCTTTCGCAGCCCCAGGTTCACGTCAACATCGGCCGCCTGCCGGGCCGCCCGATCGAGCGACTCGCCCCCAGCCAGCCCGAGCCGCAGAATGCGGATGATCCACACCATGCCCGCCGCCTCCTGCATGGCCCGCCAGCCCGGCAGCGACCACTTGATGGCATCGCCCACACGACTCAGCAGGCGAGGGCGAGCCGCGCGGCGAGGGCGGAATATTACGTAGACCCCTAGGATCGCGGCGACGAGTATGATCAACGGTGCGATGCCTGTACCGAACCCCACATAGTTGGGGATTCGGATGACGAACTGGGTGATGGCGGGCAACTCGGCTTCGTAGTCGGCGAAGATGTCGCGGAACTTGGGTATGACGAAGAAGAGGGCGCCACTGAGAATCAGCAGCGTGAAGGTCGGTATGAAGACGGCATAGGGCCAGTTGATCCGAAACCGCGCTCGCCATTTGTCCTCGTGGGCGAGATACCCCTCCAGCGCCTCCAGGGCACGAGGTAGCTGGCCCATGCGCTCGCCGGCGGCGACCGTGCTGACCACCAGCCCAGGGCAGCCCGGGCATCGTCTCGCCAGGGCACCCGACAGACAGAGCCCCTGGCCCACCCAATAGGACAGCCTCAGTAAGATCCGCTTAGTCTTGCCGTGTTCGCCATCTGCGGCGGCCGCCAGCCCTGCGGGCAACGGCAGCCCTTGTCGCACGATCAAAGCGGATTGGCCGATGGCTGTACGTGTAAACGTACGCCGTCGCGCCAGCAGCCCGAAGGGCAGTGCCACGACTGCGAGGACGAATGCGTAAAAAGTTACTACGTCGAGCATACCGCCGTCCTAGCCCCCTCCGCTGACTGAGTTGACAAGCGATACCAGTGGCAGGAAAAGTGCTACGATCATTGTGCCCAGAAACACACCCAGCAGTACGATGCACGCGGGTGCCACGACTGACCGAACCACGCCCCGGACGCGATCGGCGCGACGGCTGTATCCGTCGGCCAGTTGCTGTAGCACGTCGGGCAAACTTGCTGTTTGGCTCGCGGCCTGGAGGCTATAGCCGAACAGCCGCGGGATCAGCCCGGTCGATTCCGTGACACCTATCGGGCTGCCGCCTTGCTCGACGGTACGAGCCAGGCGATCGGCGTCGGCGCCGAGGGTCGGGCTACCGGTCGCGTCGGCCGCCAGACGCAGGGCGTCGGGCAGGGGCATCTGGCTGGCGGTGCACAAGGCCGCTGACTGACTGAACCGCGCCAGCAGCGACGCGCCATAAAGCCTTCCAACCAAGGGGAGGCGCAGAAGCACGGCCTCACGGATTTGCCGTCCCCGCTCGCCGAACCGCAGCGTCCTACTGGCCACCGCCAGCCCGGCAATGACAGCGACGATGACGGCCACTGCCGGCCAGTAGTAGTTCTGCATTGCCAGGAGTCCCTCCGTCAGGGCCGGCAGTTCCGCGTCGAAGTCCTCGAAGATCATGCGGAATCGCGGCAGCACAAGACTACAGTCCCCCCCGACTACGAGTATGCCGAGAATCAGCACAGCCAGCGGGTAGCTCACCGCCTCCCAGATCAGCCGGCGGGTGTCGGCCATCAGTTGAAGATGTGTGTTGAGGTTGAGCAGAGTCTCCGGCAGGTTGCCGGCGGCCACGCCTGCTCGCAGTACCCGGGCGTACAACAGGGGGAACTGCTCCTGCCGCTGTTCGATCGCCTGCTCGAGCGACTTGCCGGCCGATACGTCCTGGGCCACCTCTTCAAGCAAGTGCCTCAACCGCGGCGACTGCACGTCGCGGGCCATCTGTCGCAGCCCGTCGTCGAGCGCCAGGCCTGCCTCAGCCAGCGAGGCGAGCTGTTGGTTGAAGTAGATGAAATCCTCGCGGCCGAGCGGGCGCCGCCTTGGCGGCGGTCCTGCGGGGCGCAGTTCGGTCAGGCTCACGTTCATCTGATCGAGTTGCTGCCGGGCACCGGCGTGATCGACGGCCTCTATTCGGCCGCTGATAGCCGTGCCGCCCGGGCAGTGCCCTTCATAT
This sequence comes from uncultured Phycisphaerae bacterium, assembly GCA_965602375.1. Classification (GTDB taxonomy): domain Bacteria; phylum Planctomycetota; class Phycisphaerae; order UBA1845; family DATKUK01; genus DATKUK01. The sequence continues at coordinate 4,342 of CBFCZG010000119.1, forward strand.
TCGAACCAGGCCATGTCAGCTCTCCGTTGCTGAAGACTCCGGGTCGTCGCCGAACGGTACCACGCGCCGCAGGTCATCCAGCGTGGTCCTGCCGGCCCGCACGTGCCGCAGGGCGTCGGCTGCCAGCGTCGACGAGCCCTGCTGGCCGATCACCGACCGCAACGCGGCTGCGTCGGCGCTCGCCAGGATCGCCTCCCGTAGCGAGTCGGCCATTGCCGCCCAGCTCGCACAGGCGGTCCGCCCTCGGTAGCCGCTGGCGTCGCACTGCGGGCAGCTGGCCGGCTCGAAGGGCTGTGTCTTGTCGCTTGTGGGTCGTTTGCACGCCTCGCATAGCAGCCGCAAGAGCCGCTGTGTCCACACCAGCGCTACGCTGCTGGTGATCTGGTAGGGGGGCAGCTTCATCTCCAGCAGCCTGACCAACGCCTCGGCTGGGTCGCCGCTGTGCATGGTGGTCAGGATCAAATGTCCAGCCAGGGCGGCCTCGACGGCGATGCCGGCCGTCTCGGCGTCGCGTATCTCTCCGAGCAATAACACCTGAGGGTCCTGACGAAGCAGGCTCCGCATCGCCCGCGGGTAGGTCAGCTCGCCGAAGGGCTTGACCTCGATCTGCGCTACCCCGCTCAGCCGCTGCTCGACCGGATCTTCAAGGGTGACCACGCTGCGGCCGGGTTGCGTCTGGAGGATATGGCGGACCAGGGCGTACAGGGTGGTGGTTTTGCCCGAGCCGGCCGGCCCGGCGACGATCAACAGCCCCTGAGGCGAGCGGACGGCAGCTCGAAGCCGGTCAACATCAGCGTCGGCCAGGCCCAGCTCGTCCAGGTCGACGACCTCGGGCTGGTGGTAGAAAAGCCGCACCACCGCCCGTTCGCCCCGGATCGTTGGGAAGACCGCCAGCCGCATATCGGCTTGACCGGGCCAAGCCTGCCCGTTGGCCTCGATGCGCCCTTCCTGCGGTACGTCAGTGCGGTAGGTAAGCAGCCGGCCAAGGACTTTGAGGCGGCCAATGACGTTGGGGGCGAGTTCGACCGGTACCTGCTCGACGTCCTGCAACTGCCCGTCGATGCGGTAGCGGATCAGCAGGGCCTGCTCGGCCGGCTCGAAATGGACGTCGCTGGCTCGGCGAGACAGGGCGCGACCAATCAGTTCGTCCACGAGTTGGACGGCGGCTTCGGGCTTGTCGGTACGGTTGGATCGCATGGTGTCTCGTTCCCCACACGTACTAGAACGTTCCAGAGAAGACGACGTTAAGGTAGAATATCCTGTGGCGTCCGCGCTAACATTGAGGGGGTATCAGCGTCAGGGATATGTGGATGGGCAACCGGCCCGGCGCCATCCCGGTGTCGTTGAAGGAACTGGCGGCTTCGGTCACCCGCGAGGTGGCTGCCAGCCGGCAGGGGTGGATCCTGTCTGTGATGGACCGCTGTGGGCCGGCGGTCGTTGTGATGCTGTGGCGGATGCTCGCCAACGAGCAGGACGTGTTGGACGCCTATCAGGACTGCATTTGCCGAGTCATGGAGCGCGGGAGAGACGGTCTGGGCCGCTCGGCCGATCGTTACCTATACCGAACCGCTGCGAACGTGGCCGTCGATATGATCCGCCGCCGACAGTTGCGTCGGCGTCATCAGGCGCCGCTGGGCCGGCATCTGACGGGGGTGCGAGGGGCGCCGATGTCGGGTGCGACCGAGTCGACCGTTCTGCTGCGGCAGGCGATCGTGCAGCTACCCCGTCATCTGCGGGAATTGGTGCTGCTGCGCGATCTGGCGCAGATGCCGTACCGATGGGTGGCGTCGATTCTGGGCATTACGGTGGGCACGGCCCGTGTTTACAGGCGGCAGGCCGTGTTGCGCCTCGCGGAGTTACTGGAGGGCACAGAGGCGGGGTCATGAACCGGCAGGGCACCGGACAACTTGATGTGTGTAAAGTGTGGCTGGGCCGCCTGATGCGACATGTGCTCGCTGAGTCGTCCCGCCACAATCTCGCGTTGGCGCGTCATTTGGCTGTCTGTCCGCAGTGTGCGGGTGTGGCCGACCGCTTGGGGCGGGTGACGGCTGCTCTGACGTTGCTGTCGAATATGGGGGCGCCGCCGAGCTTGCTCGGCAAGGCCAACGTGCATGCGCTGCGGATGGTTCGACGGCAGCTGCGGTTCAGCGAGCGGGCAGCGGAACTGGCCAGCGGCCGGCGCCGCGTGCCGTGGCCGGAAAGGCTTGCCGCACTCGGGTGGCGGGTGGCGTCGCCGATGACCGCTGCTTTGCTGGTTGTGTTGGTGCACACGGGGGTGTGGCAGACGATGGCCCGTACGCGTGACATGGGCCAGCGAATGGCTGACACTCACTTCCGCCAGCATGTCTACCCCGATTGGGACGGGTCGGACGGTGGGTCCGACGTGGCCTGATACCGCCGGGAGAATGGCGACTTCGCTGCCCGCGATGTCGATGTAAACCCATTGAAAAAAAGGGGTTATGGCTGCTAAGAGCTTGGCGGTGCGGCTGACGTCGGGTTGCTGAATTAGGCGGCTTGGCGAGCTCGAGCAAGGCCTGTAGTCAAGCCGGTTTGCCAACACCTGCACCGTTGGATAGCCTGCGCGGCTAGAATTTAGGCACGGCACCTATAGGGTCCAGACCGGCCATGGCCTTTCACATAATGTTTCTTGGGGGTGTTAAGGGGCCGTCATGACGGGCGAGGTCGCTGAGAACCGAGGCGGCGGCAAGCGCGACGCATTTCACTTGCTCGTGCAAGCGGGCTTCGTGGGCTTCTTGGCCCTGATCGTCGCGGGTGCCATGACGGCCTACGAGTTACTGGCAGACAGGCTCAGCCCTGACCGAACGCACTGGGAATCACATCTGGCCACCGCAGTCTTCACGGCGGTGGTGGCTGCGATTGCGGCCGTAGTGGTGTTGCGGCGGAGCCGTCGGCATTCGGCGGTGTTGGCGCAGACGCTGAGGCGGGAGCGGCAGGCGGAGACGGCCCTTCAGGCGGCCCATGACGAACTGGAGAACCGAGTGGCCCGCAGGACGGCGGAACTGGGTCGCGCGAACGAACTGCTGCACCGGGAGATTCAACAGCGCAAACGCGCCGAGCGCAAGATGCGCGATGCGCTGTCGCGCTTTGAGGCCATATTTCAACTCACACCGGCCGTCAGCATTCAAGGCTTTGACCGTAACGGCGTCATCCATCACTGGAACGCTGCCAGCGAGCGCCTCTACGGGTATTCGGCGGAGGAGGCGATCGGCAAGCGAATCGAGGATCTGATTCTGTCCGGCGAGGCGGCTCAGCAGTGGCCGCAGACACTTGCAGAGGTCTGGAACTCGGGGCGGGCTCAGCGGCCGGGGGAGTGGCCGGTGCGGGATCGGGAGGGCAACAAACGATGGGTGTACTCGTCGGTGTTCCCGGTGTTCGAGGGTGAGAACGTCGTCGAGGTCTTCTGCATGGACGTGGAGATGACCGAGCGCAAAAGGGCGGAGCAGGCCCTTCGAAACAGCGAGGCCATGCTGCAAAGCGTGTTTCGCGCCGCGCCGATGGGAATCGGGGTTGTGTCCGATCGAATCGTGGGCTGGACCAATGAGCAGGTGTCGGTTTTGACTGGATATGCGCGAGATGAGCTGGAGGGGCGCAGCGCCAGCATGCTCTACGAGAGCCAGGAGGAGTTCGAGCGGGTGGGCCGAGTGAAATACGCGGCCATTGCCAAGGGTCGGACGGGTACGGTGGAGACTCGGTGGAAGCGGAAAGACGGCGCGTTGATCGATGTGCTGCTGAGTTCGGCGCCGATCGATCCGAGCAATCTGTCGGTCGGCGTAGTCTTTACGGCCACTGATATCACCAAGCGCAAGAGGGCCGAGCAGCACGCCCAGGAGCGTCTGACAGCGCTGGCGCACGTGTCGCGGCTGAGCACGATGGGCGAGCTTGCCTCGGCGCTGGGGCACGAACTGAACCAGCCGCTGGCGGCGATTGTCAACTATGCCAACGGCTGTATGCGGCGATTGCGAGGCGCTGCTGGAGAGGGTGGCGAGGTGATGACCGGGCTGGAAAACATCGCCAGCCAGGCGGGGCGGGCTGGTGAGATCATCCGGCACATACGCGATTTCGTTCGCAGAGCCGAACCACACGAGTCGGCCGTCAATCTCAACAAGGTGGTACGCGAAGTCGAATCGATTGCGGAGATCGAGGCTCGCCAATACGGGGTGCGGTTGCGGTTGCAGTTGACTAAAGGTCTGCCCGAGGTGATGGTCGATTCCATCCAGATCCAACAGGTGATACTCAATCTGATACGAAACGGCGTCGAGGCCATGAGCTCGGCGCCTTCCGGCCGCAAGGTTCTGACGGTTCGAACGGGGAGGATCGACGACGACCGTCTGGAGGTATCTGTCTCGGATCGGGGACCGGGGCTGCCTCGCGAGGGCACCGATCGCCTGTTCGAGCAGTTCTTCACGACCAAGCCCGAGGGTATGGGTATGGGCCTGCCGATCAGCCGGTCCATCGTGGAAGCGCACGGGGGGAACTTGTGGGCTACGGCCAACCCCGAGGGCGGCGCGATCTTTACCTTTACGCTGCCGGCCGGCACGGCGGCGAGTGCATTGGTCGGCGCAAACGACAAAGACGACGTTCCCGCGTAGACCGTGGCGAGTCGACTCTGACCGAGTCGGTGGGCAGTTGGTGAGCCTGCCGCAGGACCGAGGGGAGTGTTTTGACATGGATGCCAGGTACGACGTGGTGGTGATCGGCGGTGGCACAGCCGGCACGGTGGCGGCCATCCAGGCCGGCAGGGCGGGTGCCGAGACACTGTTGGTGGAGAAGAACGGCATGCTTGGCGGCACGCTGACGGTCGCGGGCGTGAACTATCCGGCCTTGTTCTTCGCCTGGGGAAAACAGGTCATCGCGGGGATCGGATGGGAACTGGCGACGCGGACACTCGAGGAAACCCATCGTTGTCCGCCCGACTTCAGTGATCCGTCGGCAGCGCACTGGAAGCATCACACTCACGTGGATCGTGGCATCTATGCGGCACTATGCGATGAGGCGGTCATGTCGGCCGGCGTCGATCTGGTTCTGCATGCCATGCCGGCGGCCGTGGACTTCGAGCAAGGGGAGTGGTTGCTGCAAGTATGCACGAAATCGGGGCTGGAGCGGGTGAGCGCGCGGGTGTTGATCGACTGTACCGGTGACGCCAACGCGGTGACACTCGGCGGCTACCCGGTGCAGCGGGCCGAACCCGTGCAGCCGGGCACTTTGACGATGCACTGCGATGGATATGACTTCGATGCGCTCGATCTGGAGGCCATCGACGCTGCCGTCGAGAAGGCGGTGGCCGAGGGTCGACTTCGCTACACCGACATTGGCTGGCGAAAGGGCGGGGCCGGGCCGTTCCTGCGGTCGCATGGGCACAACAGCAACCACGTGACGACCATCGCGGCTGATACCAGCGACGGCAGGACGCGGGCCGAGGTTGAGGCGCGCCGGTCGATGCTGCGGATGTATCGGTTCTTCCGGTCGCAGCCCGGGTTGGAGCAGTTTCGCATCGAGTATGTGGCCGGCGAGTGCGGGATACGCGAATCGGTCGTAATCGAGGGCAAAGCCCGTATCGCGGGCGACGATTACATAGGGGGACGCTTCTTCGACGACGCAGTCTGCTACTGCTTCTACCCGATCGACATCCATCTGGACGACGGCGAAGGGGTCGACCTTCGCCGCCTTGCGCCCGGGACGCTGCCGACCATACCGCGCGGGGCGATGCTGCCGGCGGGCAGTCGCTTTCTGATCGTGGCCGGGCGATGCATCGCCGGAGATCGCGTGGCGCATTCGGCCTACCGCGTCGAGGCGCCTTGCATGGCCATGGGGCAGGCGGCTGGGGCGATGGCGGCGTTGTCTGCCCAGAGCGGCGTCGACCCGGAGGAGCTTGCGCTGGACGAGGTGTACGCCTTGCTGCGTCGGCATGGGGCCATCGTGCCCGGTGACGTTGAGGTGTAATGCTCGTGGCGCTTTGCAGCGGGCGGGCTCGGCCTGCGTCGGGTCCTGATCGGTCGGCACCCGCCAGACGCGCCTCACGAACCGAACACGCGGCAGCAAATCTTGAGAGATTTGACCATTTTGGTGGTTCTGAGGCATACAGTCAGGCAGAGGATCCCACGGGTCGGGGACCTGCTATGTTTGTGGCTACGTCATGCCTGAGACGGCTTGAACACGCCCACGGACGTTCCGAAGGGGCCAAACGGAACGCGGGTCGCAGTCGCTCCTCACCCCGTGGGCGTGCTCAAACCGTGTCTGGCAATACACCTGCCGCCGCCCGCGCCGCAGCGCAGGTGCCGCCCGGCCTATGGCAGGCGTGGCAGCAGACACATCGCGAGTATTTCTCTGGGTAATGGCGCAGCGCCACACCGGCGGAATCGCGGCCGCGATCTCCACCGGGTTTGCGCCTGGCGTGGGAAGCTGCCGGTACATATACCCTACTTCTGTACGTCTATGCTTCTCCCGGCATCGGGCCGGGACAACTAACCGTCTGCATCCAGCAGGGCCATCGCAACCTTGCGGCAGCCCGCCTCGGTCTGGTCCGACGCAACAAGGGTTTCGACAAAGCTGGTCGTCTCAGCGTCCAACTCGACCTTCAGGTAGAGCAGGGCTCGCAGGTAGTTCTTGCATGGCTGACCGGCTGACTGTTTCAGTTGCTGGGATACGGCGTTGACGAAGTCGGCGTCTTGTGACGCGGCCGGCCACATCGCATAGGCCTGAGCGGCAACGGCTTTGAGTGTGGGGTCGTCTGCGCTGCTGAGCACGAGGCCGCGAAGCAAACCGACCGCCGCCTGAACCGACGTCTGGTCGGCCGAATCGGCCCGAGCCAGCAACGTGCCCATGGCCTGGATGCATCCAACGCGAAAGCCCACGGCCTGATCCGTCTCGAACAGCAGGATGAGCTCGTCGACCGCGCCGGTGCTGCCTGTGTTCGCCAGAGCCGCCGGCAACGACCAATGGAGCACGCGGGACCACCGCGGGTCGTCGCAAAGCCTGGACAAGGCCGGCAGGGCCTCGGCCCCGGCGCTGCCAAGCGACATCAGCATCGCCCTGCGGCAATCGTGCTGGGTGGTTCCATCGCGGATGAGCTGCTCCAGCGTGTCGGCGACGCTTGCGCGGGTCGCACCAGCGTCGGCCGGCAAACGGCGTA
>CBFCZG010000120.1:0-11350 GCA_965602375.1 uncultured Phycisphaerae bacterium
GAAGCTGATTCGGGCCATCCGACGGCGTCGTCCGGGCCCTCGCGCATGCCAAACCCCGGCATACGGTGCTCGCCCTAAGCCCGCCCCGCGTTTTGGCCGATACGTGCGTTGTGAGGGACACGAAGCTATACAGGCCCCGGGGCACCCGAGGGGGAGATGCGAGACGGGCCTCTTTTTTTGTGCCGCTTTAGGTGTGAGGAGCGGTCGTGCCCGATCTAGACAACTCTCGAAATCGTCACAGCTCGTGGGGCATAGCGACGGCGCATCTCACGCCGTTTGAAAAGCATCCGACGATCTGCCGCATCGCAGGGCGGAGCACATGCAAGTAGACCTGTGCGCTTTGAGCCCACCTACTGCGGCCCCACGAAGTTCGAGAGGAAGATGAGGTAGTCCTGAAGATCGCAGTCGTCGTCGACGTCCAAGTCGGCCTCGCCGTAGTGGGTCGGCGTGCCATCACCCGAGAAGGCCTGCGCCAAAATGTTGAAGTCATTCAGATCGACGTCCCCATCGTGGTCGAAATCACCCATACCCGCGCCGGCGAAGCAGATGGTGTCCACCACGATTTGATCGATCGTCATTCCGAACGGCTGGGCGCCCGGCGCAAGGGTAATCACCTCATGAGTTGGATTGGGCTCGAGACGCCATCGACTGTGCTGCACGATCCACGAATTCCCCATGGGATCGGAGGGACCGACATCCTCGGAATCGCTGTGCAGCAACTCGGCACCATCTATCTCCACCGCAGGCGGGTACGCCGAACCTTCGTAGTACGTTACCTGAATCCACACTTCCTTGTAGGGCAGAGCCTCAGGGCTGTTGTCGATCGCCAGTGATACGGCGTCGAGGTCGACCCAGACGCCGGTGCGCTCGGGAGCGGTGATGAGCGATTCCTGCCAACCGGCTCCGTTCTCCTTGACCGTGATATCCGCCGAGGCCGGGCCATACGAATTGAGAATGTTTTCAGGCACAGCGGGATTGTCGTCGTCGTCAAAGGTCCATTGCTGATAGGTGGTGCCTTGTTGGCCTCGCCACGCAGGACGAAACAGCGGCAGATCGTCGGCCAGCACGCGTTCGGATAAGGCCACGAACGGGAGGAGAGCAATCAGTGTCGCCCGGCGCATGAGAGTAACCCCTCCTCCTATGGCCCGACTGACTGGTCAGGATGGCAGCACGGCAAGACCACTTAGGACTCACCGTGCTGCCATTGTACCATAATGTTGCCCGCAATATCCAGACCTAGCTCCGATTGATCTTAGGGCGCCTCACCGTTCTTGAAGAAGTTCACCGAGATCAAGTTGTAGTCCAGCGTGTTGACGAACCCGTCACCGTTGATGTCCGCCACATCGTTGGTCGTGTTGTAGTTCGTCGCGTAGATCGTGTAATCGAGGGTGTTTACGATATTGTCGGCGTTGAGGTCACCGCCCAGCAGCTTGTCAGCCCCGACAAAGTCAGCCGTTCCCTGTCCGTTTGCGGCCCAACTTACGGCGATCTTGCTGCGGAGATTCCAGGCCGTCTTGGCGCTCAGGTCGGTGGTCCCGCTGGGCACGTCGGTCAGCACATAGGTTCCTGTGCTGCTGGCGGCCGCGAAGTCGACCGGCACATCCCAGCTCTTCTGGGCGCCGCCCGTCGCCACGAAGGTGACCGTCCGCGTGATGCCTCCGACCGGCGGATTGAGCAGCTCCAACTCCACAGTGCCGGTAATCTGATCCTTGTTGATATTGAAGTGCTTCGTGGCTGCGCTGGCCGAGTTGCCTGCATTGTCCGAGACGGTGGCGTCGACGGCGGCCTGACCGTTCGGTGTGTGCGCCGCCACGACGAACTGGTAGTTGAACGTGCCCGTCGGGCTCTCGCTGACGTAAGCCACAGCGGTGGCCGGCGAGAAGGAGGCCGTGCCGCTGGAGCCGGCGTCGATCTGGGGCTCGACCATCGACGCCGTCAGGTCGAATGCTGCTGTCGTGTCATACTCGCCGTCGTAAAACGTGGTCCACTGACCGCTGGGCAACCGGAACTGTGGTTTGATGTGCCACGTGCTGTCGCCGTTCTGCTTCATCACGAAGCGGAGGTCGAACGTACCCGGCACATCACCGGGGTTGAACCCATGACTACTGAGAGGTCCGTTCCACCACTTGCCGTATGCTTGCAGTAAGTGACCGCCGGCGCCGTAGAAGTCCTTGTGGACCTGAACATGGACCTTCTCCGAGCCGCTGCCGGTGCCCTCGTCGCCGAAGTTGATGTTGAACGCACCGCCAGCGGACAGCGCCGACAGGTCAATGTCGGTCACGGTCAGGGCCCATTCACGGTTACCGGCCGTCAGGTCCAGGATTCCCGTGCTGCCATCATAGTAATACTTGATGCTGGCCGCGGCGCCCGTCACCGAGTCGGTCTGCGATGCAGGCGTAACGTCGACCGTGGGATGGCTGGCCAGGCCAGAGCCGGGCGGATCATCACTGGCTGTCACAATGATATCCACCGTCCCCTGCACGGCATTGGTGGTCGAGGCATTTTCGACCAGAAGTTCCACGCTGTTTTGCTGGGCCGAGTCGATCGAGATGACCGGCGACGTACTGTCGATCGTGAAGTCCGCGTCCGACTCATCACTGGCGCTGTTGCCGGCCAGGTCCCACACCGTCACACGGACGCGGGACGTGTCGATGTCGAGCGATGGAATCGGGCTCCACAGATGCGCACCGTCGTTGTCTTCGTCGGTCGCAAGGGTGACCCAATCGGCCCCGTCAAAGTACTCGATCTTCACCGAGTCATAATCGATGTTGGTATCACTGGCGGTCCAGGTGATCGTTTCGCTGCCACCGCCCTTGAAGTTCTCGCCGCCGTTGGGGTAGGTCACCTGCACATCGGGGTCGGTTCCGTCCACTACGATTGTCTGGCTGTCAATCTTGGTCGGGTAGACCGGCTCGGGTTCACCTGTAATTGGGTTGATCCAACTGTAGAAGGTCTCGTAGCCGGCCATGCCGTCTGGCCGAAAGACCACTCGCGTCGTACCGTCGGGCGCACCGGTCGGCACGGTGAAGGTGATCACTGCCGTGGTGGCGTCGGCGTCGGTGCCGTCGGAACTCTGGATGAGGTCGACGTTGACGCCAATCGCCGCGTCGTATTCGCCGCCCGCCGGGATGTTCTGGTAGATCAGGACGTCCCACGGGTAGCCGCCGACCACGGCGCTGGGCGAGTCGAGGTAAGTCGTGCTGTACCCGACCAGGGCTTGGACGGCGGTGACCTTCTGCATCAGGTTCAAGGCCGTCAGATCGACGATCACGTCGTCGTCCGGACGTACGTAGACGGGGGCCCCGTTGGCGTTCAGCCAGAGGATGTTGAGGCCGATCACGTGAGGACCGTCAGACCACGGACAGTAGTCGACGATCTGGTCTGTGACCTCGCCTCCCTGGCCGTCGGCGTTGCTCATGGTGGCTGGGTCGTAGCAGGTCACGCCGTCTGTTTCTTCGGTCCCGTTCGGATCGTACGGACCGCTCTCGTGATCCCACCAGTTGTACTCAGCCGGCACGACGCCGGAGGCCTGATTGAGAAGCGCTATGGCGCCGACTTGGGCGCCACCATCATAGAAGCAGTTTCCTGTTACCGTGATGGTTGTTGCGTCGATGCCGGACAGTACGCGCAGGCCGTTGGCGAGGTCGTCGGGCAGAGCGACACCATTGAAGTGGATTACGTTGTCCTCGATGGTAACATTCTCGCTCGGCGTCAAGCCATACTGATCGCCCCAGAGCATCATTGCAGATGAGGGATACCCCACATGCGGCGACGGGCCTGCAAGCCCGAACACGTTGCCGACGATCGAAGAGTCCTTCAACCCCACCTGCATGTTCGTGTAGCCGTTGTTGCGGAACAGGTTCCCGCTGATGGTCGAGTTCTTGAACTGCGAACTGAGATTCAATGAGGCGCCGTCGAACAGGTTACCGGACATCGTCATGTTGGTGGAGTTGAAGACCATGTTGCCCGCGAAGATACCGCCATCGTAGAAGATGTTGTTGGGGACCGTGAGATTGTCGAACACGTCGGACCCATCGAAGTGGGCCAGCGCGTACGAGTCGCTCATCGAGGCGCCTTCCAGCCTGTTCTGCTCGATCAAGACGTTCGAGGCATCGGTGTTGAACCACAAGATGCGCGCCGCCGTGCCCCCGAGAATACTGTTGAGGAGCTGAAGCCCGTTGCCTCCGCTCTCGCAGCGGACCAGTTGGCCCGCCGAGGCGGATCCGGTGATCTTGAAGCCGTCTATGGTCACGTTCGAGGCCCGTACGTCGATGACGTGGCCGGACGAGGCGGTTATCTCCGACTCGGTGGCTACTCGATAGCGCGCGTCGACGCCCGCTTGCGCACCATTGAGGGTCATGCTCTTGTCTACAACCAAGTTCTCGTCGTACGTGCCCGCAGCGACGTTAATGGTGCTGGCGGTTACCAGATCGACGGCTTCCTGGACGCGACCCGTGGCACCGACCTGTGGGCTGTTGTCGTCCACGTAAAGCACCGACAGATCGGCCTGGAAACCGAAGGTGCCCGCGTCGGCGTCGCCGCTGGCCAGCCACGGCGTGTAGTCGACCCAGCCGTCGATCTCGGCTGCCACATCGTCGGGATCGGTCACTGCCCACCAGTTGGTCGAGGCGTCGACCGTCTCGGTCGCCGAGGTGCTGTAGAGGCCTCCTTCATCGTTGCCCGAAAGATCATTCTGGCTCGCGATGACGACCGACGTATCGCTGCTGTCATAGCCGACAGCAATACCGGTTGTGTTGCCGGTCACCACATTGCCTGTCAGCGTACCGCCCGTACCCGCAGCGTAGTAGGTTGTGATCAGGATTCCCGCGGAGGTTGAACCGTCGGAGGAAGCCACACCTTTACAATTGGTGATTTGGTTATCTGTCAGCGTGGCCACCGCTCCGCCGCCCAGTTCGATGCCGTAGTCCAGCCAGTCGCCCACGCCTTTGCCCACGTAGGTGTTCCCGCTCATCACGGCATTGGTCACACCGCTGCCGAACGCGATGACACCCAGGCGCCGGCAGTTGGTGAACAGGCTGTCGGTGATCGTCCAGTTGGCGTCCATGAACGCGATGGCCATGCCGATATACGTGCTGTAGTCCATGTTGTGGAACTCGCAGTTGTCGACCGTGCCCGTGCCGTGGGCGCGGATCCCCTGGTAGATCTGGTAACCGGCCCCGTCCAGGACAACATCGGCCAGATCGAGATGCGAGCCGGCCTGCACAAGCCACCAGCCGCGCGGGTCACCGGAACTGCCCGTGTTTTGAGTGGGCACGAAGACCGGCTTGTCCGACGGATTGCCTACAATCGCCAGGTCCTTGCCAATGACGATCTGGCCCGTCTCGGCATACGTCCCGCCGGCCACGTTGATCGTGTCCCCGCTGGCGGCGTCCGCGATGGCGTCTTGGAGACTACAGTACACGACCGCATAGGGGTCGGGCTGGCCCGAGCCTGTCACACAGCCAGCGTCGTTGACGTCCACACTGATTACGCCGCCAGCCATGGCGATCTTGCCGGTGAGCGTCCCTTCCAGTACGGAAAGGACGCCACCCTCCTGTTCCGGCGGCGCGGCCCCACAACCGATCAGTAAGGCCGTTGCCGTTACCGCTGTCGCTAGCAATGTCACTTGTTTCATGAGATACCTCCCCTTTCCTGCCGTTCGTCTCGAAGGCCCTCTCCCCTGTCTTTATTGCAGGGCTATCCTCGGCCTGCCGACAGATTCACGCCCGCCAGCGCGGACGGCGGCGACCGAAGATACCCAGACCCAGTAAGGCCACGGCTAACGCGGTAGGCTCACACACAGGCGTCCACAAGGCCGCATGCGTCCCGCCATCCAAAGTCTGTGACCAACCAGCGATCCAACCGTGGTCGTTGATAGCTACGGCACTGCTGAACAGCCCACCCAGCGTGCCAAGATCGTGTTTCCGTTGCCCGTCGTAGAAGAAGCCGTGATAGACGCCGTTGCTGAACTCGGCCCAACCAACGGCTTGGCCGAGGTCGTTAATGTCGTACGCCCAACTCTCATCGCCACCGAACGTACCTAGTTCAATGTACTGACCGTCGTGCCACAGGGCCGCGCGAGCGAGTGCGTCAGCGGTATCGCCGGTGACCGCAACCTGTCCGAAACTGTTGATCCCGCGCGCGGCGCTCCAGGACCCGCCGACAAGCGTGTCCAGCGATCGAATCATGCCGTACTCGTCCCACAGAACGGCGAGGTCGCGCCCGTCGGCGGCTTCAGCCTGGCCGACGGCGTGTCCGTGTATGTTGATGTCGTAGGCGATGCTGTCGTAGCCGCCGAGAGTGGCTAAGTCGGTCACGCCGCCGTTTTCCCAGCGCGTTGCGTGGGTGTAGCCCCCTCCCACGGATGAGCGCCCGACCGCTTGGCCGGCATCGTTACAGGCCCACGCCGCGCCACTACCACCGGACAGTGTGGGCAGAACCGAGGCCAAGGCTGGTGTCCACGTCGTCGGCATCGCAGACCCCTGGGGCCCTGGTTGCGACCAACCCACAGCTTGTCCGGCTCCATTGATCCCGTAAGCGACGCCTTGTGGACCACCCAGCGTACCCAGGTCCCACATCCCCGCGCTATCTGAGAGAAATGCTCGTGGAGTTGCCCCATCCGCCAGCAGCGATTCGCCCACGATCTGCCCCGCGCTGTTGATTCCCCAGGCCCGGCTGAACGTTCCTCCCAACGTGCCCAGGTCGACGATGTCGTATTGGGCCGCATACCCCTGAGCGCACACCATCATCACTGCTGCGCCCGCCAGTTTCGAGCCAGCACCAATCATATTCCTGCACGTGCCATCACGACTTGGCGCTCACGCGCCGCCCCGCGATGCTACCGTCGACGAGCAAGCCGCCACGCACCGCCAAGAATGCCACCGATCAATAGAAACGCTGTCGCGGGCTCGGGGATACAGATTGTGTCGACCACGATCTGGTCGACGGTAATCCCGAACACCGCCGTCTGCGGTGGCGCAAGGATGATCGTCTCGGACGCCGGATTCGGCTCGATCATCCATCGGCTGTGCTGCACGATCCATGACGCACCCGTCGGGTCCGTCGGGCCGACGTCCTCGGTCACCATGTCCAGAAACGTCGCACCAGGAATCGTGATCTCGGGCGGTACGGCCGAGCCCTCATAGTAGGTCACCTGAAGCCAGATCTCTTTATAGTCCAGAGGATCCTGGCGGTTGGGGATTTCCAATACGATGCTGTCCAGATCGACCCAGACACCTCGTCGATCCGGCGCCGTAATCAGGTAATCCTGCCAGCCTGCTCCGTTCTCCTTGACCGTTATGTCGGCCCAGGCATCGCCGTAATCGTTGTTTATAACCTCTGGCGCCGCGGGGTCATCGTTGTCCAGGAAGGTCCACTGCTGGTAGGTCGTGCCTTCCTGACCGCGCCAGTCGGGCTGGAACATCGGCACGTCGTCCGCGCGAGCCCCGGCCACGACGACGCCCAACACGACGGCCATCAACGACGCCGGCAGCAAAACCCTTGTCACCGCACACCTCCTTCCTCTCCTCCCTCGCCACGAGAAATGCTCTTTCTCGTTCAGTCCATCGGGCCTGGCGGGGCCCCTGTGTGTTCTGTCGCGACCAACTCCTTACAATCCCCCCCCAAGGCCTTACTCGTCATCTCCTCGCTCGAACGCGTTAGCTGAAATCAGGTTATAGTCCAGCGTATTCACCGCTGCGTCGCCGTTGATGTCGGCCACCTCGTTGGTCGTGTTGTAGTGCATCGCATAGACTGTGTAGTCGAGGGTGTTGACGATGTTGTCGCCGTTGATATCGCCGCCCAGCAGCTTGTCGTCTCCGGTGAAGCTGGCGGTGGCCTGGCCGTCCACGTCAAGTGCGACATCCAGACGCACACGCAGGTTCCATGCGGTTTTGGCGCTGAGATGGGCCATGTCCTCGGGCGCCTCGGTGAGCGTCACCGTGCCCTGGTCGGTTGCGCCGAGGAAGTCCACCGGCACCGTCACGCGCTTCAGTTCGGCATCCAAGTCGTCTGTGAAAACGAACGTGACGTCCCGTGTGATGTCGGCCGCCAAGGATTGCAGTTCCACAGTGGCAACGACCTGGTTCTTGTCCACGTTGAATGTGTCGGTGGCGTTCGCAGCCACGTTGCCTGCATTGTCTGTCAGCCCGCTGACGGTAATCACGGCCGACCCGTTGGGCGTCGAGGCGGTCACCGACCACGTGTAGTTGTAGGTACCGAGCGGCGATTCATTCACAAAGGCCGCCGCCTCCGCCGAACCGCCGTTAGGTGTGACTGTGACCGTCGGCTCACCGGCTACGCCGGAGAGGTTGTCGGAGGTCGTCACAGCGATGTCGACCACGCCCTGGATAGCCGTACCGCTGGGCGTCAGATCTGGCCCACCGTCCTGCGTGGCGCCAATGTCGTCGACGCTGGGTGCCGTGCTGTCGATCGTGAAGTCCGCGTTCGACTCATCGCTGGCGCTGTTGCCGGCCAGGTCCGAGACCGTCACGCGCACCAGCGCCGTGTCAATATCCAGCGACGGAATCGGATCCCAGACATGCGCTCCGTCGTTATCCTCGCCCGTCGCGATCACCTGCCAGACTGTACCGTCGAAATACTCGATCTCGACCGAGTCGTAATCGATGTTGGTATCGCTGGCCGTCCAGGTAATCGTCTCGCTGCCGCCGCCTTTGAAGTTCTCCCCCCCGTTGGGGTAAGTGACCTGAATGCTGGGGTCGGTACCATCCACTACGACCGTTTGACTGTCGATCTTGGTCGGGTAGACGGGGACCGGGTTCCCATTGGGGTCGATCGCACTGAAAAACGTCTCGTAGCCGGCCGTGCCGTCGGGACGGAACACGACCTGTGTCGTTCCGTCGGTCGTACCCGAGGTGAACGTGATGACCGCCGTGGTCGCGTCGGCGTCGGTGCCCCCGGCATCCTGGACCACGGTCACGTTGACGCCGATCATGGTGTCCAGCTCGCCATCGCCCGGCATGCTCTCGTAGATCAGCGTATCCCACGGGTAGCCACCAACTACCACGTTCGGCGAGGTAAGGTAGGTGCTGCTAAAGCCGATCAATGCCTGCACACCTGTGACTCTCTGGAGCAGGTTCAACGTCGCCAGATCGATGACGACGGGTGTGCTATACGGCACGTACAATGGCGAGCCGTTGACGTCGAGCTGAAGGATGTTGCCGCCCGCAGCCGCCGGCGCCATGAGCGGATAGGGATCTTCCACTGGATCGGTGTCGACCACATAGGGTGTGTCGCCGATGCCGTCGGCGTCACCGTCCACGCCGGTGTAGTCGGACCAGTAGTTGCCCTCATCGGTAGCTACGTCGTACCACGTGTTGCCTCCGGCCGACTCGTCCTTGGCCTGCGGATCGCTGCCGTCGCCGTTGTCGACGAAGTTATTGTGGTGAACGGCGTTGCTGGCGTGACTGACGGTCGGCCCGATACGCACGCCGTAGTTCACGCTGTCCTCGATCTGGTTGTTGCGGACAAACACGCGTTCGGTGTCGATCACGTGCCGATCGATGTTCACACCGACATCACCACTACCGGTGATGTGGTTGTTCGAAATGGTGACGTCCTGCCCCTTGATGCTGATGCCATATCGCAGCGAATCGCCGAGCACGTTGCTGTCGATGTCGACGTACGTCGTGGTTCCCCAGAAGGAAACCGCGTCCTTGTTGCCGGTGAATGTGTTGCGCGAGACGGTTACATTTGTAAGATTGCTGCCGGTGACGCCCTTTCCGTTAACGAACCCGCTGGCGCGGTTCCCGGTAACATCGACGCCCGTGCAACCCGTGACGTAGATCGCGGATTCGTCACCCGCTGGTATACTGCCCAGGCTGAACGCGTTGTCGGCAATGCCCACGTTGCTGGCCACCCCGGGCTGCACGACCACGCCGTTCTTGTTGACCACCATCCGGTTGCGACGAACCGTCACGCCGTCGCCACCCTTGCAGAGAAGACCCAGCCTGCCATCAACCACGTTGTTCGCGAGCGTAATATTGTCGTCCCAGCAACGAACGACGCACGTATCGGCCGTGGCATTGGTCGGATCGCCAACGAGTGTGAAGCCATCAATCCCCATGTCGGTCACGCTGCTGGGGATCTCGATGACTACGTCGGGGTTCGGTGTCGACAGGCCGGCCTCGGTAATGACCGACTCGGCCGCTGAATTCGTCCGGGCGCCGACGAGTGTGGGATTGACCCCATACTGTGCACCGCGCAGGTCGACCGACTTGCCGATGGAGAGGCGCTCGTTGTAGGTGCCTGCCGCCACGTTGACCGTGCTGCCGGAGACCAGATTGATGCCTTCCTGGACGCGACCGGTCGAGCCACTCTGCTGGCCCAGCGCGTGCACCGTCAGCTCAGACAGGTCGGACTGGAAACCGATAGTCCCGGCATCGGTATCGCCTGAGACCAGCACAGGAGTGAAGTCCGCGTTGCCGCTGACCTCGCCCGCGACCGTGTCCGGGTCGCTGTCGCCCCACCAGTTGGATGACGCATCGACGGTCGTGCCGGCGTAGTCGTTTTGCAGACCGAAACTGGTGTTGGCCGCCAAGCCGTTCTGGTTGACTGAGATGTTGTAGCTGCTGGCCGATGTCCCGCTGGCATAATCGGCGACGTAGACGCCCGCGTCGTGGCCGCTGATGGTGTTGCCGGACAGGCTTGCCGTTATATCCCCATCGCCTTGCGTGAAAATCCACACGCCCACGGCGCCGTTGTCGACAATGTCGTTGTTTTCGAACGAGGCGTTGACCGATGAGCCGGCCTCCTTGTCCTCGTCCTGGAGGATGACGGCCCCGTCCACGTTGTCGTGGAAGTTGTTGCCGGAAACGGTCACGACGATATCCACATCGCCTGCGTAGCCGGTGTAGCCGTTGCCGATCCACATGGCATACTGGCAGTCGTATATTTCGTTGCCGCTTACGGTCACATTCTTGGTGACGCTGGGACTGCTGCCGGTGAAGCAGTTCTCCACGTAGATGCCGGCCGACTCACTGCCGTCCGAAGCGGCGGGCGTGTCGTAACCGTAAATCGTGTTGCTGCTCACCGTGCCTGTCGATTGAGAACCGACCTCAATCGCGTAGCCGAAGTCGTCCATCACCTTATAAAAGGTATTGCCCGTGATGGTGGCGTTGATGTAGTCGTGCGTCACGATGCCGACTCGCCCCGCATCAATGAACGTATTGCCCGTAAATACGACCGCAGCCCGTGACGTATCTGTAAAGCCGGGCGCTCTGAAGTACGTACCGAGTTCGGTATACCCACCCGTTGCATCGGGCAGCGACATGTTCTTCAGGACGCAATTGTCCACGGTCACACTGCTGTCCCAGCCCATGATGCCAAACAC
>CBFCZG010000121.1:0-11330 GCA_965602375.1 uncultured Phycisphaerae bacterium
AGCCCATAACGCAGGTTGAAGAGGAACGGCCCTTCGAAGAGACGGTGGTGAAGATTTACCGCTGCGCGACCGTGGTGAAAGGCGGCCGCCGGTTCAGTTTCGGTGCGCTGGTGGTCGTGGGCGATCGCTCCGGCCAGGTCGGCGTGGGGTACGGGAAGGCGAACGAAGTGCCGCAGGCGGTGGAAAAGGGCATTAAGAACGCGCGGAAGGCCGTCCAGCCCGTTGCGCTGGCGGGCACGACCATTCCGCATCACGTGGTGGGTCGTTTCGGCGCCAGCCGGGTGGTCATGGTACCGGCGTCTCAAGGTACGGGCGTGATTGCCGGTTCGAGCGTTCGGGCGGTGCTGGAGTTGGCTGGCGTGCGCGACGTGTTGACCAAGTCGTTTGGATCGACGAGCCCGAAGAATCTGGTCAAGGCGACGTTGGCGGGCCTGCTGGGGCTGCGGTCGTCGGATCAGGTGGAGCGGGTTCGCGGGGTATCATTGGCTTCGTGACGGGTTGGCAGGCATGAATCTGACCGAGGCGGCAAAACAGGCAGGGCGACACCGGCACGGCCGGCGTGTGGGCCGGGGCGAGAGCGGCGGCCGGGGCAAGACGTGTGGCCGCGGGCACAAGGGATGCAACTCCCGCGCCGGCGGCGGCGCGCCGAAGCACCGGGAAGGCGGACAGATGGCGATCTATCGGCGGATTCCCAAGAGGGGATTCAGCAACGCCAAGTACGCCACCCGTTACAGCGTGATCAACGTGGGCGATTTGAACAATCTTTTTGAGGACGGTGCCCAGGTCAGTATCGAGGCGTTGTGCGAAGTGGGGCTGGTGCGTGACGCGGATAGGCCGGTGAAGGTTCTGGGCGATGGCGAATTGACCAGAAAGCTTAGCGTTTCCGGGCACAAGTTCAGCCGTTCAGCTTCGGCGAAGATCACTGAGGCGGGCGGTGAGGTACGGCATCTGTAGCCAAGGCAGGGCGTGATCAGGCATGTTTCGGGCGTTCTTTAACATTTTTAGGGTACCCGACCTCCGCAGCAAAGTGGTGTTCACGCTGGCGATGCTGTGCATTTACCGCATCGGGTTCCACGTGCCTCTGGCGGGTGTGAACCAGGAGAAGCTGGCGTCACACTTTGCGACGGCGACGACCGGCACGGGCCTGGGCCAGTTGACCGAGTACTTCGCTCTGTTTACGGGCGGGAGCCTTCAGCAGAGTACGATTTTCGGGCTGGGCATCATGCCGTACATTTCGGCGGCCATCATCTTCCAGTTGCTGGTGACGGTGGTTCCGGCGCTGGAGAAGCTTCAGAAGGAGGGGGAGACCGGTCGCCGCAAGATCCAGGAATATACGCGCTACGCCACGGTGGGCTTGTGTATAGTTCAGGCGTTCTTCTGGATGAGTTACATCCACCGTATGGGTCTGGTGTACCCCGACTACCAGGGCTCGACGCTGGTATGGATGATGGGCCTGCTGGGCCTGACCACCGGGACGATCTTCCTGATGTGGCTGGGCGAGCAGATCGACGAGTACGGGATCGGCAACGGCATCAGCCTGATCATCACGGCGGGCATCCTGGCGCGGATGCCGCAGGCGATCATTCTCGTGATCAAAAACGCCGACCTGCGGATGGGGGCCCCGGGTGGCCAAACCACCATGGGCCCGGGCAAGATTCTGTTCTTGATCATGGCATTCGTGTTTGTGGTGGCCGGCTCGATCCTGATTACCCAGGGCCAGCGGCGGATTCCGATTCAGCAGGCCAAGCAGACGCGGGGACGCCGGGTGTACGGCGGTCAGCGACAGTATCTTCCGCTGCGGGTCAACCACGGCGGCGTCATGCCGATCATCTTCGCCAGTTCGCTGCTGGTGTTCCCCAGCATCGTGTTCGAGTGGTTAACGCAGGTGAGCTTCGGACGAAGCGTGTGGAGCTTTCTGGCGGACTCTTTCGGACGCGGCAACTACATTTATGAGTTGACGTACGTTTTGATGATTTACTTCTTCGCGTACTTCTGGACGACGGTGCAGTTTCAACCGAAGGAGATGGCCAGCAACCTCCGCGACTACGGCAGCTTCATACCCGGCCTGCGTCCGGGGCGGCGCACGGCGGAGTACCTCGAGACGGTCATGACGCGCATTACATACGTGGGCGCGGGTTTCCTGGCGGTGATTGCGGTGATTCCGGATGTGGTGGCGTCGCGGCTGGGGATCGATTTCCGGATCTCGGCGTTTCTTGGCGGCACGGGGCTGCTGATTGTGGTGGCCGTCATGCTGGACCTGGTTCAGCGGATTGAGGCGAACCTGATCATGCGGAATTACACCGGCTTCCTCGGTGGCGAGGGTGGACGCATCAAGGGAGCGTACGCATGAGGTTGGTGTTATTGGGTCCGCCCGGGGCAGGCAAGGGCACACAGGCGAAGCTACTCGCTGAGCGGTTCGGGCTGGCCCATCTGTCGAGTGGCGACATCCTCCGTGCCGAACGTGCGGCGGCGACCGAGCTGGGCGAGAAAGCCCAGGGCTACATGGACGCAGGGCAGCTTGTGCCGGACGACCTGATCGTGTCGATGATGGCCCAGCACATGGCTCGGGCCGAGCGAGAGCGGGATGGGTACGTTCTGGACGGTTTTCCCCGGACCGACGGGCAGGCCCGGGCGCTGGACCGTCAGTTGTCCGAGCAGGACAGTCGGCTGGATGCGGTCCTGGAGTTGAAGGTGGACGACGAGGTGGCCGTGCAGCGACTGGCAGGCCGGCGAGGCAAGGAAAGCCGCACCGATGACGCACCGGAAGTGGTTCGTCAGCGGCTGCGGACGTATCACGAACAGACGGCACCGATCTCGGCCTACTATGCCGAGCAGGGGCTGTTGAAAGAGGTGGACGGCGGCGGCGAGATTGACCGGATCCATGGCAGGCTGGTGGAGATAGGGCGGGCCTTTGCGGGCAGCCGCAAGTAAGTAGATGGCTGGCGGGCCGGCCGGGCGTGCATGGCGATTCTCAAGAGCAGGCGTGAGATTGAGTTGATGCGGCAGGCAGGCTGCATCGTGTATCGAGTCCTGGAGCACCTGCGTCAGATCGCCAAGCCCGGCGTGACCACGGCGGAGTTGGATGCGGTGGCCGAGCACATGATCCGCCAGGCGGGTGCCGAGGCGCTGTTTAAGGGCGTGCGATCGGCCGAGGCGAGGTTTCCGTTTCCTGCGGCGATCTGCGCCAGCCTGAATGAGGAGGTGGTGCACGGCATACCCGGGCCGCGGGAACTGAAGGAGGGCGACATCCTGAGCGTGGATTGCGGCGTGCGGCTGAAGGGGTACTGCGGCGATGCGGCTACGACCATTGCCGTGGGGACTGTGGAGCCGGAGGTTCACCGGCTTCTGGAGGTTACGCAGGAGGCGCTGGAGGTTGCGATCCGCGAGGTAAGGCCCGGGCGAGGCTGGAACGAGGTTGCGCGGCAGATGCAGCGCCATGTGGAAGATGCGGGCATGTCGGTGGTCCGCAAGTTTGTGGGGCATGGCATCGGTCGCGAGATGCATGAGGATCCGAAGGTACCGAATTTCGTGGAGCCCGGGCAACGGCAGGACATTCCGTTGGAGTCGGGATTGGTGCTTGCCGTCGAGCCGATGGTGAACCTGGGCACGGCAGGCGTGAAATATGCCGACAGCACAGGTTGGACCGTGGTGACGACCGATGGGCGTCCTTCGGCCCATTTCGAGCACATGCTGGCGGTGACGAGCGACGGCGTGGATGTGTTGTCGGACGGACATGAGAAGGCGGCAGCAGGCGAGTAGGTGGGCGTCATGAAGGTTCGTGCGAGCGTCAGGCGAATCTGCGAGAACTGCAAGATTGTGAAGCGCAAGGGCGTGGTGCGTGTTATGTGCACGAATCCGCGTCACAAGCAGCGGCAGGGGTAACTGTGCTTCTCGGGCGGCCTGTGGGCCGGTCGGGACAGAGTGGGATCGACGGGAGCGTCGGAGGAAGGCTATGCCACGTGTAGCGGGCGTTGAGATACCCAACGAGAAGCATGTAGTCGTCTCGTTGCGTTACATTTACGGGATCGGGCCGCGTCGCGCGAGGGATATCTGCGAGCGGGCGAGGATCGAACCGACTTTGGCGGCCGGCAAGCTCTCGGAGGATGAGTTGAGCCGGATCGCGTCGATTCTCGAGCAGGAGTATGTGACCGAGGGCGCGCTGCGGCGTCAGGTGCAGCAGAGCATCGCCCGTCTGCGTGACATCGGGTGCTATCGCGGTCTGCGGCACCGGCGTGGGCTTCCGGTTCGCGGGCAGCGGACGCGCACCAATGCGCGGACGCGCAAGGGCCCGAAGAAGACGGTAGCAGGCAAGAAGGGAATCAAGGAGATGCATCGTGGCTAAGGCGGGCAAGCGGCGCGTTCGTCGGCACGTGGCACGGGGCATTGCCCACATCAAGGCCACGTTCAACAACACGTTGATCACGATCACGGACTACAGCGGGGAGACGCTTTGCTGGGCGTCGGCCGGCACGATGGGCTTCAAGGGCACGCGCAAGAGTACGCCCTTTGCCGCTCAGCGAGCGGCGGAGAGCGTGGCGCAGGCAGCCAAGCGGCACGGCGTGACGGAGTTGGAGGTACGGGTGAAAGGCCCGGGATCGGGCAGAGAGCCGGCGATCACGGCGTTGCAGGCGGCGGGTCTGAGGATTCAGGCGATCGAGGATGTGACCCCGCTTCCGCACAACGGCTGCCGCCCGCCGAAGCGGCGGCGGGTGTGATCGGCGACGGATCGGCCGTGGGCCGATCGGACGAAGGAAGGTTATGGCGCACAATACAGGTCCAGTTTGTCGGCTGTGTCGTCGCGAAGGCATCAAGCTGATGCTGAAGGGTTATCGTTGCGAGACGGCCAAGTGTCCGATGGAGAAGCAATATCGCAGCCGTCCTCCCGGTATGCATTCGTGGCGCCGCACGCGGACGAGCGAATACGGTGTACGCCTTCGCGAGAAGCAGAAGGTGAAGCGCTATTACGGGGTATACGAGCGGCAGTTCATGAAGTACTTCCGGGCTGCCGAGCGCACGCGGGCGAATACGGGCGAGGCGCTTCTGTGTCTGCTGGAGCGCCGGCTGGACAATGTGGTGAGCAAACTGGGCTTTGCCTCGTCTCGACCGGCTGCGCGACAGATGGTTCAGCACGGGCACGTGTACGTCAACGGGCGGCGGCTGAATCGATCGGGTTATCTGGTGAGGCAGGGCGATCGCGTGACGGTCAAGCCGTCGGAGCGGTCGACGCGATTGGCGCGCATGACGCTGGAGGCGGTGGGCGGTGGGGGGCCGCAGCCGTGGTTGCAGGTTGCCCCGGAACGCCTCGAGGGGACGGTAAGCGCGTTGCCCAGCCGGGATGACGTTCAGATTCCGGTAGAGGAGCAGTTGATCGTCGAGCTTTGCAGCCGCTAGGTCAGCGTTGACACTTGTTCGCACTCGGGAGGCCAGCCAGATGCGAGTCAGATGGCGTGGATTGGAGTTACCGACGAAAGTAGTCCGTGATGAAGAGACCGGTACGGATCAGTACGGTCGTTTCACCATCGAGCCATTCGAGCGAGGCTTCGGGACCACGGTAGGCAACAGCCTTCGGCGCATTCTCCTGTCGAGTCTCGAGGGAGCGGCGGTGACGCGCGTCAAGATTGCCGGGGCGCCGCACGAGTTCAGCAGCCTGCCCGGAGTGCTGGAGGACGTTACGGACATCATCCTGAATATCAAGTCGCTGGTCGTGCGGTTCGACGGTGACGAGCCGAAGACCATGCGCGTGGCGCGCGAGACCAAGGGGGCGGTGCGAGGGGGCGACATCGAGGCGGATCCGGCGATCGAGGTGTTGAACAAGGATTTGCTGCTGGCCACGCTTACCGAAGACGTACCCTTCGAGATCGAGATGACGGTAGCGAAGGGCCGCGGCTACATTCCCGCTGAGGAAACGATCGAGGAGGAACAGGAGATCGGAGTGATTCCGATCGACGCGGTATTCTCGCCGGTGACGCGCGTGCGATACAAGACAGAGGATACGCGCGTAGGCCGGCGGACCAACTATGACCGTCTGATCCTGGAGGTATGGACGAAGGGCACGGTCACGCCTGAGATGGCGCTGGTGGAGGCGGCCAGGATTTTGCGGAAGCATCTGAACGCCTTCGTCCAGTATTTCGAGTTGGGCGAGGAACGGGCCGGCGAGCCGGTCGAGGTCGTGACGGGCGAGGCCGAGGCCGATCCGGAAATGCTGCGCAAGCTCAATATGAACATCCAGGATCTGGAGTTGTCGGTACGGGCGGGCAACTGCCTTGTATCGGCCAAGATCAACACCGTGGCGGATCTCGTCCAGATGGCCGAGGTCGACCTGCTGAAGTTCCGGAATTTCGGCAAGACGTCGCTACGCGAGGTAAAGCGCAAACTGGCTGATTTGGGACTGAGTCTCGGGATGGACCTGACGCCACTGAAGCCCCAGTTGGCCGACTCGCCGTCAACCGCCGAGGCGGCGAATGTCGAGTAGCCGATCACACCCGGAGGGTCGCCCATGCGACATCTTGTAAGCGGACGCAAGTTGGGGCGGACGTCAGCACACCGTCGGGCGCTGCTGCGGAATCTGGCCCAGTCTCTCATTGAACACGAGCAGGTGCGAACGACGCTTCCAAAGGCCAAGGAGCTTCGACGGTTTGCCGAAAGGCTCATCACATTGGCCAAGAAAGCGCATCAGGGAGACGTATCCGCTCGGCACGCTCTGGTCAGGAAATTGTGCGACCGGGCCATCATCTCGGCCGAACACCGCGAGACCTACGATCTGATGAGCGACGCCGGCCGACAGAAGGTGTTGCGGTCGCGCAGCGGACGTCGGCATCGGACCGGCCAGCCACGTCCGGGGTTGTCGTTCACGGCTGAGTCTGTCGTTAACCGGCTGATCAACACGATTGCGCCGCGCTTTGCCGATCGTCCCGGTGGCTATGCGCGGATCATCAAGCTGGCGACGCTGCGCGTGGGCGACGGTGGCCAACAGGCGATCGTTCAGTTGGTCGGTTCGGAGGAGGGGCAGGGCAAGGCACGCTCGTCGGGGACGAGGGCACGCCGGAAGCGAGCGACGAGCCGACAGCAGGCAGCGCGCGACGTTTTGCAGACGTCGCGGGCGACGTCGAAGGCTGCCGAGGCCCCGGCCGATGACGCGTCGGCAGCGTCCGAGAAAGAGGCGGCCGACACACCATCCGAGCCGTCGGCCGACGAGGCGGACGAACAGGAACAGTAGGCGCCGAGTTCGCGGCGTGTGCTCGATGTCGTTGGGGATTCCAGGTCGTGAGCGCCCAAGCCGATTGTGTCTTCTGCAAGATTGCCGCGGGCGGAATCCCGTCCATGAAGCTATTGGAGGACGGGCAGAGCATCGCTTTCCTGGATATCAACCCGCTGGCGGAAGGCCACGTCCTGCTGATCCCCAAGGATCATTTCGAGACGCTCGATGAGATGTCGCCCGATCTGGTGGCGGCGCTGACTGCACACCTGCCTCGGCTTGTGGCGGCGGTCACCCGCGTGGCCGGCGCCGAGGGTTGTAACGTCTTGCAGAACAACGGCCGGGCCTCCGGGCAGGTCGTGCCTCACGTGCACTTCCACGTGATCCCGCGTCGGTCGGGTGACGCGCTGGGATACCGTTGGCCTGCGGGCAGCTATGCGGCGGGGCGTGCCGAACAGGTGCACGCTGCGTTGAAGCAGGCGCTGGCCGGGCCCATGTGACCAGGCGGGCGGATAGCGGTTGGGCGCGTAGGCGATGATTGACAGCTTCGGGGCGGCTTCATACAATCCCCCAACATGCCATAGGGAACACCGTGTAAGCGACCTCTTGAGGTACATTGGATGGTTGAACTGGGCGGGCAGGTGTTCTTAGCTGGGGTCCTTGGGCCGGTGCTTTGCGGGATGGGTGTTTGGTCGCGCGTGCTACTGGACCCGGACGCCGTCTACAAGCTCTTTCTCTACCCGTACCTGGTTGTGGTAAGTATTGTCTGTCTGTACGGGTTCCACCGTTGGGTTCTGGTCTGGCTGTATTACCGCTACCGCAGGAACGCGCCGCGGCTGCGTGCCTGTTTTGTGCAGCCGCCTCGGGTGACGATCCAGCTTCCCATGTACAACGAGCAGTACGTGGCCCGGAGGGTCATCGAGAAGGCCTGCCAGATCGACTATCCCGCCGACCGCTTGCAGATTCAGGTGCTGGATGATTCAACCGATGAGACCGTGGACATCGCGCGCAACACCGTCGAGAGAATGCGGCTGGCCGGCCACGATATCGTCTACCTGCGCCGCGACCATCGCACCGGCTACAAGGCGGGGGCGTTGGAGGAGGGACTGAAGACCGCCACGGGTGAGTTTGTCTGTATCTTCGATGCCGACTTCGTGCCCCCTCGCCAGATTCTGCGCGAGACCATCGACTATTTCGCCGATCCGTCGTTGGGGATGGTGCAGGCCCGATGGGATCATATCAACCGGGACCATTCGCTGCTGACCAAGACGCAGGCGATCCTGCTGGACGGGCACTTCATGATCGAGCACACGGCCCGGAACCGGTCCGGGCGATTCATGAGCTTCAACGGGACGGCAGGGCTGTGGCGCAAGAGCTGCATCGCATCGGCCGGGGGATGGCAACACGACACGCTCACCGAGGACCTGGACCTTTCGTACCGAGCCCAGTTGAGGGGCTGGAAGTTCGTGTTTCTGCCCAATCTGCTCTCGCCGGCCGAACTGCCTCCCGAGATGAACGCTTTCAAGTCGCAGCAATACCGCTGGGCCAAGGGCGGAGCGCAAACGTGCAAGAAGCTGCTGCCGAAAATCCTGCGGTCGCGCTTGCCGTTGAAGATCAAGGTCGAGGCGTTCTTCCACCTGACCAGCTGCGTTGTGTACATCTTTATGGTGCTCCTGACGCTGCTGCTGTTTCCGGCCTTGTATCTGAAACTCTCGCTGTTCCGCGATGGCATACTCGGCCGGGTGGCCTTCGACGCGTCGTTGTTTCTGATTGCGACGTGCTCGCCGAGCACGTTCTATCTGGCCAGTCAGCGTGAGATTTTTCATACCTGGGCCGACAAGATCAAGTTTCTGCCTTTGCTGATGGCGCTGGGCATTGGGATCGCGCTGAGCAATGCCCGCGCCGCCCTGGCGGGCTTTTTCGGCAAGCCGAGTGAGTTCGTGCGTACGCCCAAGTTCGGGGTGGCGGCTGCGTCCGACCGGGCATGGCGCAATCGCGTCAAGACGTACCAGAAGCCCAGAAAACGCGATGTCCAGCCCTACGCCGAACTGGCC
The DNA here is from genome assembly GCA_965602375.1 of uncultured Phycisphaerae bacterium. GTDB lineage: Bacteria > Planctomycetota > Phycisphaerae > UBA1845 > DATKUK01 > DATKUK01. The sequence continues at coordinate 9,250 of CBFCZG010000121.1, forward strand.
GTGGGATTGTATCTGCTCGCCTGCGTGGGTTTGTGCTTCGTCTATGAAAAGGTGACGGTAGGTATTCCATTTCTGGTGTTGTTCATGAGCGGGTACCTGTACGTGAGTCTTACCAGCCTGCTGCCCCATCGCGCGGGAGAGCGGGCGGACGGCGCCGAAGCCCCGACCCAAGCCGAGCCTGCCGTTCGTGCACGGCGAGCAGGCTGACACTTCCTGCCGATCGCTGGTTCTGTATCGCGAAACTGACCCTGCCGGCAACGGGACAATCTCGTGACGCCAGGTGGAATGTGCGCCTCGTCTGTGCTTGACGATTGCGACTGCAGCTTCGACCTTCACCCGGCCGATGCGTTGGGCCGGGCCAAAGCGCCTGAACCGGGCGTCGCCGCGGCGTCGGCCGCTCCGTCGACAACAAAGTCCTCGTCGCGCAGGCGGGCCGTAAGGTCGAGTTGGCTGTACAGATAGGCTGCATCGAGCACCTCGTCGGTCAACCATAGCAGTGTGCCCGCCGCAAGCCCCGTTTCGACGCCTACGAAGAGGTCTTGCCGTGTGTGTCGCGCGCCCGAGCCGGGCGGATAGTGGATGTCCAAGTGGTACACGGCCTGATCCAGTTGCTCAAGCTGTTTGAGCCCCAGATACGTGACGGTCGCCGCCTGCTGCGACTCGGCGCGGTCGATGGCTTCGAGGGTCCGCTCGATCATACGGGTGAGGCCGAATTCGGTGATTCTCCGTTTGGCCTTACCCCATACCACCGGGTCCTCCAGGCGGTACCGCCCCAGCGTCGGAGGCAGGCCGGGTAGCAGCCCGCGCCTGGGCATGACCAGCAGCCGGTTGTCGTGCTTGCCCTCGACGTACAGCGACTCGACCACTTCACTGTCGTCCGGCTCGATCCAGACCATCTTGATGCTCAGCGGATCGGCTCGGTACATCACACGTATGTGCTCGGGCGGCTGAAGCTGCGGGATGAGCCCGAGTCGCTCCTGACGGTATAGCAGCAACGTGTACTGTTGTATCCGGCGGCTGCGTTGGAGGCATTCGCGCAGAAACGCCACCGGGTCCTGCTCGACCAATCGTACGTCGTCGACGCCGGTATCGGTCGGCTTGCTCGTCGCCATCATCTCAGGCGCGGTGGCTGCCGCGCAGCCGCACACTGCCATCGCCCAAGTCATCGACACCAAACGAAGTCGTCGTGTTCTATCCACAATCAGTCCCTTCCCTTGATCTTCTGGTCCCGTTCCTTTTCGCTATCGTAGCCCGATTCGATACTGGCCAGTAGCTCAGCCGCCTGGGCTCTCAAGTGTGACGTGGGATACTCGCGCAGGATGCGCTCGAGCGACTGCCGAGCTCGCGCCGGTTGACCACACGCCAAATCGACGTCGGCGATCAGCATCACTAACTCCGGAGCAACCGCCGAGCGGGGGTTTACGTCGACCAGTAGGCGCGCTTCCTCGGATGCCTTGTGTGGCCTGCCCTCCGCCAGCAGGCACCGGGCCCGCAGCAGCGAGGTGTTGCCTGTCAGTCTGTCTGTGGGGCAATCCCACTCCCATTGATCGAGCAATTGCCGGGCGGCTGTCCATTCACCGCGGCGCATGTAATCCTCGACGGTTCGTGCGAAGTGCCCTCGGTTGGCGGGGTGCCGGTCGGCCTGGCCCGGCAATTCGGCGGCCTGGTAATGCCGTTCGGCTAAGGCCAGATCGCCGCGGTGCCGCGCGACGTCGCCGAGGCCGATCCTGGCCCGACGGATATCGTCACTGCCGGCACGTTCGGCGTATTCGCCGAGTATGCGCTGAAAGGCTTCTTCCGCCCTCTGTAGACTGCTGTCGTGCGCCAGCAATAATTCCCCTTCGACGGCGCACGCGTGCGCTCGTACGGCGGGCTCCTTCGAGGCCCGCTGGAGGCGATGGCAGAGCTGGACGGCCCGCTGCGGATCGGCCGACAGGCTTTGCGCCGCCTGAATGACCTTATCGAAGTAGGGCGCCAGCTGCTTGGCCTTCAGATCGTTGCATCGGTCGATCATCGCTCGACCGGCCGCCAGGCATCTGTCCGGTTCGCCGGCGCGACGCAGTAATTGGACGGCGACGGCC
>CBFCZG010000122.1:0-11168 GCA_965602375.1 uncultured Phycisphaerae bacterium
GGCGAGAGCCGCAACGTGTTGGTCGAGTCAGCCAGGATCGCCCGCGGGCAGATCCGTGACCTCGCCGAGGTGAGGGCCGACGAGATCGACGCCGTCATCTTTCCCGGCGGGCTTGGTGCAGCCAAGAACCTTTGCACCTTTGCTACCGAAGGGGCGGAGTGCCAGGTCAATCCCGAGGTCACCCGGCTGGTGCATCAGATGGTCAACGCCAAGAAACCCATCGGTGCCATCTGCATCGCCCCAGCCATGATCGCCCGCATCCTCGGCCAGGCCGGCGTGAAGGCCACGTTGACGATCGGCAAGGACAAGGACACCGCCGCCGCCATCGAGGCCGCCGGCGCCCAGCACCGTCCGTGTGCCGCCGACGACATCGTCGTCGACGAGCCCAACAAGCTGGTCACCACGCCGGCCTACATGCTCGCCGGTGGGCCGGCCGAGGTCTTCGCCGGCGTCTCCAAACTCGTCAATCGCGTGCTGGAGTTCTGCGAGAAGTAGACTCCTTCAAGCTGAGCTTCCGGGCTTGCTTTCGATGGACTTGGTGCCGACGGGCCAGTGGCCTTGCAGCGCGCCTTAGCTCGCCTGCTTGCCGTTTCCGTCCGGCTCGACGCGGCAGCGGCCCACCAGTGTGCCACCGTCCTTGACCACCAGGCGCCGGGCGGTGATGTCGCCAGTCAGTTTGCCCGTCTTGCCGATCTCGATCTTGTCCCGCGCCCGCACGCTGCCGCGCACCGTGCCGTCGATGGTGATACTGCCGACTCTGACCGGTGCGGAGACGTGCCCCTTCTTGGTAACCGTTACATCGCCGCACGTGGCGAACAGACGCACCGCGTGATACGTGTTGATCTTGAAATTCTCCAGGATCACCCGCTTGCGGCAGTTGGGGCAGAACATGGACATGGCCTTGGTGCTGGCGTCCATCGGGCCGTCACAGTGCGGACACAAGACCGTTCTGATCACACTCTCGCCGCGCGTTCTGCCCATGGCATGCTACAGGTTGGACTCCCCCGGCGTCCCCGGCATAGCGGCCGTCTCGAGCGTCGGTTACTTGGTGGCCGGCTGCGGCTGCGGTTCCGGCGCCTTCTTGCTCGGGGCCGGCTGGCTGCGGGCGCTTGCCGGCTGGGGCTCTTTGGGCACCGCCTGTTGACCGACCACGCAGTTGCCGACGAACACCGCGCCGTCCACCACCTCCAGCCTCGCCGTCCGCAGATCGCCCTCCAGCTTGGCTGAGCTTTTCAGTTGCACCTTACCCGAGGCCGACAGGTTCCCCTTGATTTGTCCGTCTACCTGGATGGTGCCGGCTTCGATGTCGGCGCTGACGCGGGCGCCTTCAGCCACGTGCAACTCCCCCTTTGTGGCGATCTTGCCCTCAAACTTGCCCAGAATCCGCACGCCCTTCTCGAAAGACAGTTCGCCCTTGAAGATGGCGTCGGGCCCGATGATCGTCGGATACTCCCCGTCTGCCTGCTGTGCCATTCCACATCTCCTTCAAAACCCCGTGGGCCGCGATGTTGGCCCGCCCCGACAGGGGGGCAGCGCCGAGCTTGCCGCGGCACAATTGTAGTTATCGGACCGTCGGCCGCAATGCCCTCTAGCGCTGGAGCTGCCCGCACACCTCGCGCATGTGCGAGGCGTTGAGGGCTACCTGGTCCACATCGCGCGGGTACATGCCCACGATGACCGGGTCGCCCGCTTTGATGTTCTCCAGGGCATAGGCGAACGCCGCCCGGACCATCTGCTGATCGGCGCACTTACGGCCGGCGCCGAGTATCTTGTAAACGATGCACGTCTTGTCCGTAGCCTGCACGAACCGGCACGTCCGCGCCGGGTCGCTCTCGCCGAAGAGGTGGTCTTCGTCCACGAATCCGCCGCCCGTCACGAGCTTCGACTCATGGTGCTCGCGCGACAGGTTGTAAAACGAACACATGTAGAAATCGACGGGCCAGCCCTGCTGTTCGATCCACTCCAGACACTCGGGGATGTGCGAAGCGACGCTCGCCAGCAGCCCCAGGCTGCGAATCAGCTCGATTCGCCGCAGCACCACGTCCATCGTCCCGGCCTTGAAATGCTGGTCGGTGTTGGTTCCGTGATGGTAGATCGCCAGCGGCTCCAACTCGGCGATCGCGCGGATGTTTTCGTCGATGTCGTCCCATTCACTCGCCGTCTGACAGATCCAGTGCATCGATCCGCCCTGACGGCGATACTGTCGAACCATGTCCATAATTTCCTGGTCGCCGCGCGACTGCATGGTGTTTAGGCCATGCTCCTGGCAGCGCAGCAGCACCTCGATCATTCGCTCTTGCGTGTAGTACTCGCGCATCTGCTGATCGAGCTGCTCGCCGAAGTGCGAGTAGCCCTTGAAGGGATTGCCCCCGACAATGAGTCGCGAAATCGTGTACGAACCCAGCCGAACCGTTGGCATCTCATCCATTATTTCACCCTGCAACAACACTACGAGAATCACATCCGGACATTGTAGCAGCAGCGGCGGCGGCCCGCACACACGCGACCGGCCGACCGAGGAGGGATCCTCCCGAGAGAACCCCATAGGCGTCAGTTCGCCATAACTTTTTGCTGTGATTGATCTTAAGTTGATCAGCCTTCGCGGGCACCGCAGTTTTTCCTCTTGTGGTGCGTCCCTGGGTACCAACGCTGGCCGAACGTGCCGATAATATGGAGCGGAGCAGGTTCGTTGCTCGGGGCGAGTTGAAGCCCTTCTGGACGGCCCGAAGGCGGCCGACGTCAGATGTTTGAGGTTTGCCCTTCGTTCTAGCAGGGCCTCGGCCGCTTCCGCCCCGCAAAACGACACTATGGGAGCGCGCCTTCGCCGGTATGTCCGGTGCGGATGCGAGGACTATGTCAGAACCCGCGCCGAAACGTGCCGAGTTCGCCTTGGTGCTCTCGCACAACTTCACTTACTACGCACCGGTCGAGGTGTTCGGCCTGCCGCTGACGCACCCGCAGATTGTTGCCTTCGGCTCAGCGCTTACCGAACCGTCGCAGATGGAGGGGCCGCTGACCTACCTGCACATGACCCGCAACGTTCAGGACCGACTGGAACTCAACGCGGAACACATCATCGGCAAACGCGTCCGCGTCGCGCCGCTCCACGGCGCGTTGCTGTACGACGGGCAGACGCTGTGTTACAGGCACCTCGGGCACGAGCCGAGCGTCATCGCCGAGCCGCGGCGCGACTCGGTTATCGTGACCGATGCCGGGCGCAGTGTCGATCTAACCCTCGGTCAGACGATTGGCTTCGGGATGACCACGGACGGCTTCGGCGAGATCATGTGGTGGTACTACTTCCGTATTCACAGCTTGGCGGCGCTACGCCGGCAGGCTCGCAGCGCCCGCTCTCCCGCCTGAGTCAACTGCCGGCCATCCATTGTCGCCACCACCAGCACAGCGCCAGAAGGGCATAGAGCAAATCCCCATGCTCGTCTCGCCGGTCGCAATGTCGTCGATAGACTTCCATCACGCGGCCGTGATCCAGCCACCCGATCTGCTCGACTACGTCACGACTTACTGTATCGAGAAAGAGGTCGCGCAGGCGCCCACGTAAAAACTCCCCCAGGGGCACCTCGAAACCCATCTTGGGGCGGTTGACGATCGGCGCCGGCAACAGGTCGCGATGGGCGTCGGCCAGGATGCGTTTGCTGCGCCCGCCGGCCAGCTTGTAGTCGACCGGCAGCCCCATCGCATATTCCACCACCTGCCGATCCAGCATGGGTACGCGAACCTCCAGCCCGCACCGCATGCTCGCCAGATCAACCTTGCAGAGCATGTCGTTGGCCAACGCGTAGCGCAGATCGGCCCCAAGAATGCCGGCCAAGTCGCCCGAAGGTATATGGTCCGCGGCCCGGCAGGCCTCGTAGCTGTGCTTCAGGTCCGACCAGACCAGCGCGCCCCGTGCCTCCGGCAACAGGATCGACTCGGCCTCAGGCGCCAGGATGGTGCAGAACCGAAGGTAATCGTCGACGGTGTCGCCCCCGGCGACGTTTTCGGCCCGCAGGAGCTTACGGGCCTGGCGCACGCGGTCGGCGAGCCAACTGCCCTTGCCTGCCGGCAACTGGCGAATCATCGGCTCGATAAGTCCCTTCCGCAGGCAGCGGGGCAGCCGGCGGTATCGGTTGAGGCAGCCCAGACCTCGGTGCCGCCAATACCCGGCGAAAAGCTCGTCGCCACCGTCGCCGCTGAGGGCAACGGTTACGTGCTGCCGCGTGTACTGGCTGATCAGGGCCGTCGGGATCAGGGAACTGTCGCCGAATGGCTCACCCATATGGTCCAGCAGCCCGGGAATGGCTTCGATGACGTCGTCGAGTGTCAGCAACAGTTCGTGGTGCTCGGTGCCGTAGCGGTTAGCCACCAGGCGGGCGTAGCGGGTTTCGTCGTACTCGGGCACGGGGTAGCCGACCGTGTAGGTCCTCACCGGGCGCGCGCCGCTACGACAGAGATGGGCCACGACGATGGACGAATCGAGTCCGCCGGAGAGAAAAGCCCCGATGGGCACGTCGGCCACCGTCCTGGCGGCTACGGCACGGGCGAGGCGTTCGCGGATCTGCCGGCACGCAGACGGGTAATCGTCTTGTGAGGCGGCTTCGGGCTTGAGCCGGTAATAATGTTCAGGCTGGCGGGCGCCGCCCTGATCGAAACGAAGCCACTGCCCCGGGCCCAGCTTGCGGACGGCCCGGAAGATCGTGTGGGGGTGCGGGGTAAAACCCAGTCTGAGGTAGTGGTTCAGCCCGACCGGATCGACCTGCCGGTCGCACCCCGCGACGCGCAGCAAGGCGGCTACCTCGCTGGCGAAGACCAGCTGCGAGCCAGAGCTTACATAGTACAGCGGCTTGATCCCGAACGGGTCGCGTACAAGGATTCCGCTGCCTTGTCGGACGTCAATCACACACAGCGCCCACATGCCGACCAACCGCTGGAAGCAATCCGTGCCCCACGTCTGGTAGGCGCTCAGAAGCACTTCCGTGTCGCTGTGGCTGCGGAAGCGCGCGCCTTGCGCCTCCAGCTCTTGTCGAATCTCCCGGAAATTGTAGATTTCCCCGTTGTAGGTAACCTGGCAGCATTGATCGGGGTCTGCCATGGGCTGGTGCCCGGCCGGGGACGGGTCGATAACCGCCAGCCGCGTGTGGGCCAGGCCCACGGGACAAGGGCCCATCTGTCCCAGCCAGATGCCCCGGTCATCGGGTCCACGGTGGCCGAGTTCGTCGCAGAACTCCCAGAGCTGCTTGGGCTCGATGGGCTGCTGGTCGAACCGGACGATCCCTGCAATGCCGCACATAGTCATCATTGTGGTCGTTGCAGGGGCGACTGCAACCGTGTGCTCTCGATCGGCTGCCAGATCCGGATGGCTGGAGCGGCAGGAGGGGATCTCGATGCGGCCTTGGGTCGTCCCAGGACGGCTCGTCAGAAACATCTTGCTGCGCGTGGGCCGTTACTCTAGTATTTGGCGGGGCTTTCGGTCGCCCCGGTGTCAACGCCGGCGGGCTGGGGGCGTCCAAGAGAGTGGTGGGGATGCGGTGGCAGCGTGGTTGTAGTGGTTGGAGATACGTGATGCTCAGCAGATGCCTGCGTCGCTGGCGCTTGATCGGGTTATTGGCGTTGCTGGCCTCGCCCGTGGCGTGTCAGGACGCACTCAATCCGCAGTTTCTCTCTGCGGTGGGTCAGAGCCAGTCGTCCCTTCCCGAGCCGGGCAGTAGTGTCGTCCTGCTGTTCGTCAATGAGACGGTTTGGACAGCGGAAATCGACATTACCGTGACTCGACGCACCACGCTTGCCGAGGACTGGACGATCGGTATGGCCAGTGAGACCTATACGCCGCTGGTGTTCGAGTGTGGCGTGACCCAGCTCACGATTAGCGGCGGGACGGTCTTCGTGGTCGATGCCGGGCAGATTACCCAAGAAGCAGTAGGATTTGTGCCACCGAGCCCGCTCGACGAGGGCGAGGAGTTCGTCTGTGGTGCGGTGATTAAGATCTTCTTGTACCAGGGTGTGGACGATAGTGGAAATCCTCGATGGGAGATCTCTACGGAGACGGTCCTGGACTAGGGCCGCATGAAGCGGCGGAAGTCGCGCGGAGCGGGATGCCCATGATAGGACGTTACATCGGACTGGAGACGGCGGCTGCAATATTTGGTGTCGCCATTGCGCTCGGCGGCTGTAGTTTGGCCTCGCAGAGCCTGAATCCGCAGTTCATGGAAGTGCTCGGCACTCCTTTTGCACCGATCGCGCCGGGCACCGCGCCGTTTGTACTCATCCGCAACATCAACATGACCGACGAGCGAGTTCTTTTCAGTTTTGAGTGGGTCCCAGCGGGCACACTCGCTTCCGCGGTGACAGGGTTCAATCTTCCTCCCGACGAGGATGGGGGCGTGCTTGTTACCTGCCCGGTTTCACAGATCACGCTGGGCAGCCTTGACAACCCCAACGCGCCGGGTGCCTTGGTCATATTCGATGACAACACGCGGCAGGAGATCCCGTCTTTGGGTAAGAATCTGCGGGAGGGGATTGACTACTTCTGCGGTGATGTGGTGATCTTTGCCACCGTGCGCGACAGCAGCACGGTCGGGGGATATAGCACTATCTACGGCGTGATCGACGGTAGCTCCCAAGGCACCGAGTTTGCCGGAGCCAATACATTCGAGCTTGCGGAACGAGAGATCGGCGAGCTCATCTCATCCGGAATTGAGTCGTTCGAACAGGCGTTCGTCACGCCTTAGACGAGCCGTGGGCGACGCAGAGCCCGCGAGGTGCTCCAGCTGGTGAAGCAGGACCATCGCAGGTGGTTCGCCTTTGCGCTACGGCCTTACCGGGCTGGTCGACGATGGGATGAGTGTCGGTTGACGGCCCGCAGCTGCCGAGACAGTGCGTGGGGCGACACCCCATTGCAGCCACGCTGTTCGGGCAAGGAAAGGCGCTGCGGTCCGCCGGGCGCAACGGGGCGCGCCGACACGCCTACCATGCGAAGTCGTGGTAAACGTCGCCGGCCAGTGAAACCTCCCACAGCAGGCGTTCGGGAGCCGGTGGTTGGGAAGGGTCGAGGTTGCGGAAGTCGTAGAGAATACTGGATCCCCGGAGGTATTCGTTGCACTGAGCGCTGGTGGTTGACACCGTGGCCGGCGCCAATCTTTGAAACGGGTCGTCCAGGGACAGGCAGTTGCATGCTGTGCCCTGGACCTGTGTCGGGTCGAACGCCTCCAACGTGAATATTCCCGTAACGTCCGTCGTGCGATACGAGAAGAGGCTGCATTGGCTGCCGGCCGGACTGCCCTGATAGAAGAGGATCAGATCGGGCACGGGGACCAAAGCGCCAAGCTGGTCGAAGAAAGCGTCAAACTCGGGGATGCCACCGATCTGGGGCCCGATGGACGATTCGGGGAAGCTGCCTCGCTCGTGCCAATACCAAAGCACTTCTTCGCCGGCGGGTGCGGTTACCGTCACACTGCCGAAAGAGAACGTGTTCGAGCCGGTTCGGATATAGCCGAACGACTCGTACAGGTCGAGGCTATCGTCAGACACGGTCGCGCCGGGGCCCAAAAACGCGAAGAAATGCAGGTAATAGTGTACGGTAGTCAGGGTGCTGTTGCTCATGCTGATGGTAATGAACTGATTGAGTCCGCCCTGCCCGCCGCCACCGCCGGGGTCTTCGCCTCCGGTGCCGCCACCCGGTGCCGCGCCACCAGGCTGGATCGAGATACCCGAGGCCAGGTAGGGGTTCCCCCCGCACCCGACGGTCAGTGCAACGCCCAACAGCAGGGCCAACCACGGCGTAGCGTGGTATCGTGACCAGCTCAACATGCTTCGCTCCTTGCTGAGTCCAGGTCGCCAGGGGCGACCGGCCGGCCGGATCCGCCCCGATCCCGCACGACCAACAACTTTATAACCCGCCAGTGCCGCACGTACAAGACGCTTACGCCATATGCGTGCCGATAGGCCGTGACGCGACGGGTGCCGGACGGCCCCGGGCTCATTACTATTGGACGATCGAGTTGTCGGAGGGTTGAGCGCCTCGCCGTGTCGCGGCGGCCGAAATGGCCGGATGGTCGGTCGGTTGAGGCTGCCCGCCCTGGGATGGGCTATAATGCTGCCCGGCTATCGGAAGGCTCGAAATGACCCGTTTTCGATCGGGGAGATGACGATGAGTGAAATTCCGGCAGAGAAGCCCGTCCCGCCGAGCAAGGTCCTGGTGGTCGACGATAACGTGCAAAACCTGGAACTGCTCCAGGCCTATATGGACGACGTCGACGGGATTTCAACGGTGGCCGCCACCGACGGGGTCGACGCCCTGGAGAAGGTGGCGACCGAACAGCCCGACCTGATCCTCCTGGACATCATGATGCCGCGGATGAGCGGGTTCGAGGTCTGCAAGCGGCTGAAGTCGGACGCGGATACCAGGAAGATCCCCATCGTCATGGTTACCGCCCTCAACGAGTTGGGCGACATAGAACGGGCGGTCGAGTGCGGGACCGACGACTTTCTGACCAAGCCGGTCAGCCGCATCGAACTGGTCACCCGTGTGAAAACGCTGCTGCGGGTGCGGCATCTTCAGAGCGAACTCGACCGCGTGATGGCGTATCTCGAGAAGCTTGAACCCGGCAGCACGAGGTCGGAGGAGCTGTCATGAGTTCTGCCCTGTCGCTGGCTGCTGCACTGGCGTGCCTGACGGCGCCGGTGCCACCGCCCACTTCCGCGCCCGCCGCCGTGGCCGAGGCACAGCGGATCATCGATCTTCCCGACGAGATCGTGACCGAACTGGAAAACGGAATGGTGGTGATCCTCAAGCGGCACGGGGTCGCGCCGGTGGTGGCGGTCCGCATGTACGTCAAGGCCGGCAGCCTGTACGAGCAGGAGTACCTCGGATGTGGTATGAGCCATCTATTCGAGCACCTGCTGCACGGCGGCTCGACCCGCACGCGAAGCGAGGACGAGGCACGACGACTCCTCGACCGCATTGGTTCGCAATCGAACGCCTACACCACCAAGGACCATACGTGTTACTACATCGAAACCGCTTCACAGTATCTGCCGGAAGCCGTGAATCTCCTGGCCGACTTCATCACTCGCCCGGCCTTCGATCCGGTGGAGTTCAATCGTGAGTGGGGCGTCGTGCAGCGTGAGCTGGAGATGCACGAGAACGAGCCGGTCCGCCAACTCTATTACCTGGTCTATCAAAACGTGTACCAGGTCCATCCGGCGCGCTATCCGGTGATCGGCTTCAAACCCTGCGTGCAGACGCTCACGCGCGACGACATCATCGGCTATTACCGTCGCATGTACGTGCCCGACAACGTGGTGTTCGCGGTGGCGGGCGACATCGTGCCTTCCGAGGCGCTGCGGGTCGTACAGAAGGAGCTTGCCGATTTCGCCCGGCGGCCCGTCCGAAGTGTTGTGTTGCCCGACGAGCCCGCCCAGGCCACTGCCCGCAAGCTGATCAAGTACATGGACGTGCCCGACTGTCGCGTCAGCATGGCCTGGCCCACCATACGCCTGACCGACAAGGACTTGTACGGGCTGGACGTGCTCAGCGACGTGCTCAGCCGTGGGCGCCTCTCGCGACTGGTGCGGCGCATTGTCATCGAGGAGCAGTTGGCCACCACGCTCGATTCCTACAGTTACACGCCGCACTGGGGACCGGGAGTGTTCAACATCCAGTTCACCTGTGAGCCGGAACGACTCGACGCCGTAACCGAGGCGATCGAGCAGGAGCTGGCAGCCGTCAAGGCGGAGCTCGTGTCGGAAGATGAGCTTCAGCGAGTCAAGCGCCTGACGATCGCCAATCACGTGTATTCACGGCAGAAGGCGGCTGCCATCGCGAGCAGCCTGGCTCGCGGCTATATGTCGACGGGCGATCCGCACTTCGACGACGCGTACGTGGCCAACATCCAGGGTGTGACGGCCGAACAGGTCCGCCAGATGGCCGGCAAGTACCTTCTCGAGCACCGCCGCAACACGACCATGGTGCTGCCGGAGGCGATGAGGCCGTCTCAACTGTCGGCGGCCGCTCAGCTTCAGGACAGCGACACGCGCTTGCTCGTGCTGGATAACGGGTTGCGCGTCCTGATACGTCCCGACCCGTCGGTCGATCTGGTGGCGGTGCAGATCTACCTCAACGGCGGCCTGCTCTACGAGTCGCGGGCGGACAACGGCATCAGCAACCTCCTGGCGTCGGCGGCCCGGTATGGCACGGCGACGCGCAGCTTCGAGCAAATCGCCGAACTGACCGAGTCGCGGGGGATCGAGATCGGGTCCGGGTCCGGGCGGAACACGTTCTACTTCATGTCGCAGTGTCTCACCGACGACCTGGACGAGACCCTGTCGCTGGTAGCGGATTTGGTGGCTAGGCCGGCCTTTCCCGAACGATACGTGGAGATGCTCAAGAGGCAGGTGGTGGCCGCCATTGCGCGGATCCAGGACGAATGGAGTTCGCACCTGATCGATTTCTTCCACCAGGTGTTCTTCAGTGGCCCGTACGCGATGCGTCCGCTTGGCTCGGTCGGGGCCGTCGAGTCGCTGACGCCCGAGGCCCTCAAGGAGTTCCATGCCCGTCGAACGCGGGGCGATCAGGCGGTTCTGGCGGTGTTCGGCAAGCTCGACCCGGATCGGGTGGCCGAGTTGGTCCGGCAGCGGTTCGGCGATCTTCCGGGCGGGTCGGTCGGTTCGCCCGCGGCTGCCGAGCCGGGCCCTGCCGAAGCACCGGCTCTGTTTGTCACCGGCTCGAAGCATACCGAGACGGCCGGTGTGATGGTTGGTTACCGCGGGATGCGGCTGACGGACGTGGACGATTACTATCCGATGCTGGTGCTGGAAACCATAGTGGGCGGCTACCGGTATCCGGGGGGCTGGCTGCACAGCGCCCTGCGCGGCACGGATCCACATACCGGCCAGGTCCGTGACCTGGTGTATGCGGTACATTTCGTGAATCGTGCGTGGGTCGAGCCGGGTTATGTGGCCGCGATCGCGGGTTGTCAGCCGGCGAAGGTGAGCGAGGTTCTCAAGATCATCCTGGAGAAGATGGATCGGGCCCGCCAGGGGCAGTTCACGGTGGACGAGTTCGAACTGGCCAAGGATCTGGTGACAGCGGCCGATGCCCTCGACAAGCAGACTAACGCCGATCTTGCCGCCCAGTCGTGCCTGGACGAGCTGTACGGGCTTGGATACGACTT
>CBFCZG010000123.1:0-11112 GCA_965602375.1 uncultured Phycisphaerae bacterium
GGACGCACCGTAGACGTTCACCGGACCGGGCGGGTCATCCTCGGTGTACGGCCGGCGGCGATCGGTATCCTTGCCGAAAACGTAGTCCGTGCTGATATATACGATGGCTGCCCCGACTCGCTCGGCGGCTTGGGCTACGTGTGCCGCGCCCAGTGCGTTGACGGCGAGAGCCTGGTCGATGCGATCTTCGCAGGCGTCCACGTTGGTCAGCGCGGCGCAGTTGATGACCACGTCGGGTAGAACCTCACCCAGGACAGCCGCCACACGGTCGGGCTGTTGTACGTCGAACTCAGGCAGGTCCAGACCGGTCACGTCGCCGGCGAGTCGCGCGCAAAGATCGCTGCCCAGTTGACCTTTGGCACCGATCACTACGGTCTTCATGAGCCGACGTCCTCACGCGTGCCGTATTGCTGTTGGTAGTACTTGCGGTAGTCGCCGCTCCGGACGGCCTGCCACCAGGGCTCGTTTTCGACATACCACTGTACAGTCTGAGCCAAGCCCCGCTCGAAGGGCACCTGCGGCGACCAGCCCAACTCGCGACGAACTTTGCCGGCATCGATGGCGTACCGCCAGTCGTGCCCCGGGCGGTCGGTGACTCGCTGAATCATCGATTCGTCCTGGCCTAGCTGCCGCAGGATCGCTCGGGTCAGTTCGAGATTGGATAGTTCGTTGTCGGCGCCGATGTTGTAGATTTCGCCCGCTTGACCGTCCTGGAGGACGCGGATCAGGGCGTCGCAATGGTCCTGCACGTGGATCCAGTCGCGGACATTGGACCCGTCGCCATACAGCGGAACTTTTCGCCCCTCCAGCAGGTTGGTGACGAACAGCGGGATGACCTTCTCGGGAAACTGATAGGGTCCGTAGTTGTTGCTGCACCGGGTGATTATGCCTGGAACGCCGTGCGTGTGATGGTAGGCCCGGACCAGCAAGTCGCCGGCCGCCTTCGAGGCGCTATAGGGACTATTGGGCGCCAGCGGTGAAGTTTCGCCGAAGCGGCCCTCAGCGTCGAGCGAGCCGTACACCTCGTCGGTGGACACCTGGAGGAAGCGGTCGACACCGTGGAGGCGGCTGAGCTCCAGCAGCACCTGCACGCCCACCACGTTAGTGCGGACAAACGCCGCCCCGCCGTGGATGCTGCGGTCGACGTGAGATTCGGCGGCGAAGTTGATCACTCCCCACAGACCGCCCTCAAACAGGTCGGACACCTCCCGCTCGTCGCAGATATCGCCTCGGACGAACTCAAAGCGGCCAGTATCTTCGAGGTGCTCGATGTTGGCCGGGTTGCCGGCGTAGGTGAGCGCGTCGAGCCCCAGCACGTGCCAGTCGGTCTGCTGCTCGAGCACCCGCCGGACGAAGTTCGAGCCGATAAACCCCGCGGCACCGGTTACCAGCAGTCGCTTCACGGGATGGCTCCCTACCGACGCACCGCCGAGGACGACGGTTGTTGCAGGACGTGGTTCGCGCCGCCCTCGGCCACCAGCTTCGTGGCCCGCAGGAGCGACGCGAACGTGCCCGCGTCGGTCCACCAGCCGTCCAGCACCTCGTGTTCCATCGCCTGCCGCTCGATGTACATGTTGTTCACGTCGGTGATCTCCAGCTCGCCACGCTGCGACGGCTTGAGGCCCCCGATGAACTCGAACACCTGCGCGTCATACATGTAGATGCCGATCACGGCGTAGGCGCTCTTCGGCTGGGCGGGCTTCTCCTCGATCCGTACGATCCGCCCGTCCTCGAACACCGGCACGCCGAACCGCTGCGGGTCGGGCACCTCCTTGAGGTAGATCCGCGCCCCCGATGGTTGCGTGAAGAAGTTGGCCACACCCCGCCGGATGTCCTGCTCGATGATGTTGTCGCCCAGCACCACCACGATCTTATCGCCCTCGGCGAAGTCCTCAGCCAGACGCAGGGCGTCGGCGATGCCCCCTTCGCCCTCCTGGTAGGTGTAGTGCAGCTCCTTGAGGCCGAACTCGTGCCCGTTGCCCAGCAGTCGCAGGAAGTCGCCCGCGTGGCTGCCGCCGGTCACCAGCAGGATGTCGCGGATGCCCGCGTTGACCAGGCACTGGAGCGGGTAGTAGATCATCGGCTTGTCGTAGACGGGCAGCAGGTGCTTGTTGGTGATCTTCGTGAGCGGCGCCATCCGCGTGCCCAGTCCACCGGCCAGAATCACACCCTTCATGTCAGCCATCCTTCCTGGCCCAGTCGTAGGGGATCGTGCCGTCGTGCGGGTCGGCGCGGTATTCGTCCGGCTCGTCGTAAACGTATACTTCGGTAGGACAGTTCACAACGATCGCTTGCTCCCGGCCGATGCACTTGAATCCGTGATGGACGAGCGGTGGGATCTGCACGAGCAAGGGATTGCGGTCGCCGACGAAGAACTCATCGAACTGCCCACGGGTGGGCGAGTCCGTGCGACCGTCGTACAGCACCAGTTTCATCATGCCCTGTACGCATGCGAAGTGGTCCCACTGCTTCTTGTGGTAGTGCCACGCCTTCACGACGCCAGGATAGGCAGCCGTGACGTAGACCTGCCCGAACCGAATGAACATCTCGTCGTCGCTACGCAGCACTTCCATAAGCCAGCCGCGCTCGTCGGGGATCATTTTGAGTGGCTTGGTGCGAACCTGGTGAATCACGGGTCTGTGCCTCCTGCGCTGCCGGAGTATCGAATGGCGAGCCGAAGCCCCTGGCCGCGATCGCGGCGTCAAGGGCGATCCCGGTTCCTGGCGGCGGCGCTCACGGATGTTGGCGCCCGGATGCCGGGACATTGCTTGTGTCGAGCGGATCGGGCGCCGAATATCTGGGCGCCGATCAGGGGCAGGAATCTCGGACACCGCAGCAGATAGCGTCGCCAGAGCCTGCGAGGCTCCTGCGCCATTCGGTGCAGCCACTCGAAACCTGCACGCTGGACCCACACGGGCGCGCGCCTAACGTGCCCGCAGGCAAAGGCAAAGCTGATGCCCACGCCGATAGACACCGGCACGTTGTACTCGTGCTTGTGCCGGGTGATCCACAACTCCTGTTTGGGCGAACCCAGTCCGACGAAGAGGATGTCCGCCCGGGCCTGGCGGATCTGCCCTATGCACTGCTGATTCAACTCGGCATCCTGCTCGAAGCCCATAGGCGGGCAGTGGGTACCGACAACGCGAAGGTTGGGAAACCGCTCTGTCAGGACCGCGCGGGCACCGTCGGCCGCACCGGGGGCGCCGCCAAAAAAGAAGACCCGATGCCCCACCGTAGCAGCGTGCTCGCAGAGCGTGACAAACAGATCCGAGCCGGCGACCCGCTGCTTGAGGCTGGGTTGACCGAGCACGAAGCCGAGCAGGTGAGAGGCCCAGACAAGTGGCAGGCCATCGGGCAGCACGAGGTCGGCGGTGGCGACGATTTGGGCAAAGGCTGCATCGCTGGTCATTCGCACGACGTGATCGACGTTGGGGGTGACCACGGTAGCCGGCCTACGCCGCAGAATGATCCTGTCGACCTCGGCGATAGCCTCGGACATGGTGACGTTGTCGACCCAGGTGTTGCCGATCAGCAGCCGTTCCATGGTGTCGGGGCAGACTCCGTCCCCGTCGGTTGCGCGTTGGTTTTTCTCGCAACCTACGAGGAATAAAGGAGTTATACATCTTCGCGGCCTATGCCGCCGGCTCGAGCAGCGAACCGTCGATTTCCAGCGCTGCTGCTTGGCCGAGCATCTCCACCTGCAACAGCAGGCGGGTAACGTTTTTCCGCACCACCATGCCTTCCAGGCCAGCAAATGGCCCGCAACGCACGCGGCAGAGGCTGCCGTGGCCAATGGACGGGTAGGGGTCGAGCTTGGCCCCAGCGTCCAGAGCCTTCTCGATCTGCGACAGCTCTGCCAGAAAGCGGTCGCGGTCTACCACGTCCAGGACTCCGGCGACATGGCGTGTGGCGAGCGCCCGCTGGCGTGCCTGTCGGTCGCCGGCAAAGAATACGTAGCCACTGAAGAGAGGCAGCCACGACCGGAACCGGCGACCTCGGTTGGAGGTCAGCCGTTCGGTCATGGGCAGAAAATGTGCCACGCCCTCTGCCAACAGGACCCATACCAAGGCCTTCTCCCGCCGAGCCTTGGTGTGGGCTACATACCACCGCCCCGGCACATCGGCTAAGCGAGGCCAATTTTGCGGTTTCATCGGTGGATTATCGTGGAGTTTCAGCACGTTTCCCTCGGTACCGCGGGGCAGCCTCCGCGCTGCACCGGGCCAGAGCCGTCAGTTGCATGCGCGATCGCCAACCGTCTCGGAGAGGCGGCGCCAGACGCCGAATCCGCACGATATTCCACAGGCGCCAAGCGACAGCCAGTCCTAGCGGGCTGGACACCTATAGAGCCGTTTGACGGAATGACCGGTGCCGGCTCGCGCGGTAGCCGGCCCAAAGACGGTACCGCTGCCCCGACGCAATCTGTTAGACAGCGTCTCGCACGCCGGCCGCGCGTTGGATACTTCGCGCCAACGTAGGCTGAGTCAAGCCTGGGCCGAGAGCCTGCGCCCATCTGCTCAGGATATTGCCGGACGAGCTTGGGGTGACAGTCGAGCCCAGACTGGACCGTATCCGTGCAGGCCATCACCGTGCGGCGCGACCGGCGATGACAGGGGCCAGAACGACACATGCTCTTCATCGCGGACCATCTCGGGCCAGCCAACGGGGAGCGACGACCGCGCTCAACCTATTATCGGACGCGAACCCACGTTCCGCAAAGTTCTTTTCACCAGTATGTATATCGGCCGGAGGACACTTGGCCACACCAGCAGAACGCCGCCTCGGGGCAGGTAAGCGCGATTCTGTGGTTGCCGCGTTTGACGAGGCCGCCCGGGTGGTCTAGAGTAGTGTGAGCAGATTTAGGCGGCCCAGGCAACTGGAGAGGTGACCGCAGGGCCGGTGGGTAGATAAGTCTTTGGGCTCAGTGTGGGCTGCAACCGATTGGCCGTACCTCATTTCTGCGGGCCTGTGTGTTTTCGGAGCTGTGGTTTTCCACAGTAGCGCCAACTGAGAATTGTAGGGGAGGATGACGGGCTCGCCCCAGCCGGGAGGAAGGTGGGCGACTGTATGGGAGTGCCGGGGGAGTCGGCATTTGCTGGCCTCGGGGGCTCCCTGGACAGGGCAAGATAAGAGGGCTTTGCTACCGGCGCCGGCAGCGCGAAAGCAGCTGTGAACAGCGCTTGGCGGGCGCCGGATGATGAAAAAAACGTGGGCCGGTTCAGATCGGCGCCAACCCATCTTTGAACCGGCCCAGGTAGGCCAGCAACGGGCTCAGAGGCTTTAACCCCATGCCCGGTACGGCAACACAATTGTATCCAGCAGACAAACCGCTAGTCAATGGTTATCGGTCTGTTCGGACCGATTCCGGGCTCGTCGGGGCGGGCCTGCGCACTGGTAGATTGAGGCTGGCGTGGGGGTGGCAGGAACGTGTACACTGCACATCGGCGTGGTTTTCACAGTGTCTGCCGTCGCGTTCGTTTAGAAAGCTGTTTCATCCTACTCTCGCGGATGAGGCTACGGCTTTCCCTTCTGTGGTCACTTGGGGTATCGGCTTCGAGCGAGGGACCGTTCTGATGCGTGCTGGTACTCGTGCAATTATCGGGGCTGCGGGGTCGGCGGGACTTCATGGCGGCCGCCGGAGGGGGAAGGCATGAAGGCAGTTATACTTGCGGGGCATCATGCTTACGGGGCATGCCCACTAGCCTCGACGACTCCGAAGGGGCTGTGGCCGTTGGTGGACCGCCCGCTGGTGCATCACCTTTTGCAGCGTCTGGCAAGCGAAGGCGTCTCTGAGGTTGCGATTTGTGCCAACGGCGACACCGACGCGTTCATGGATTCATTTTCGGGCTGGTCGGACGGGCGGGGCAGCGTGCGGTTCTACGAGGACAGGTTGCCGCGCGGGGCGGCGGGCTGCGTGGCAGATGTGGCTGCCATGTGGGGCAAAGATCGCTACCTGGTTGTGCAGTCAAACGTCCTGGTGAACCAGCGGCTTGATTCGGTGATAGCGCGGCACCAGCAAAGGCAAGCAGATCTGTCGGTCGTACTGAGGCCATCGAGCCACGCTGACGTTCTCGAGCCGGCAGGGATGTACGTTTTTGAGCCGGCGGTGTTCGACTACATCAGTACGGGCAGCTATCAGGATATAAAGGAGCAGGTGATACCGGCGCTGGCCCAGGCGGGCCGACGTGTGGTTCCGATCGTATTGGAGGGGAGTTACCTGACTTGGGACAACCTTCCGTCGTATCTGGACGCCATCGGCGACGCTCTGATGACCCCGGACCGCTTCGGTCTGTCGTTTGGCTCGCTGCAAGAGTTGACGCCGTCGATTCACGTGGGGGCAGACGTCCGGATCGATCCGTCGGCGCGTCTCTTCGGCCCGCTGGCCCTTCTGGACGGCGTGGAAGTCGGAGCGGAGGCGGTTTTGGTGGGGCCTGCCGTAGTGGGGACAGGCAGTTGTATCGGTCGCGGTGCTGTGATCAGCCGAAGCGTGCTGTGGGGCGGTGCCCGGATAGGTGCCGCGGCGCTGGTGAGTGAGTCGGTTCTGGGGGTCGGCGCGTCGGTGCCGGAGGGAGCGTCGGTGGATGCGGCGGCCATTCCGTCGCGGCCGGGCAACGGATCGGCGCAGGAGGAGGCGCGGGGCGCCGCGCGTGCGTCGCGCTGCGGCGGTGCCGCTCAGACATGGACCGATACGGTCCGAGCCGCGTGGCGGTCGGGACCAGGGCGTCTGAACTGAGCGGGTACGATCGGAACGCGGTCGATCAGAATCGCCGACGGAGGAGCCGTCTCTTGCCGAACTCAATTGAGCGAGTTCCGCCCGATCCTGAGTCGCTGCTGGCAGAGCAGTCGTCGTCGTTAGCTGTCGAGACCCCGGCGCCTGAAGAGGGTGGCTGGAACGCTGTGGCGGCTGCGCGGAGGCGGTGGCGGATCGTAGCGGCGATCACGCTATCGTGCTCGCTGGCCCTGTCAGCGGTGATCTGGTCTCGCATGAAGCCGTTGTATGAGGCGTCGGCGCTGATTCGGATCGCTCCGGTCGTGCCGCACATTCTATATCGGACGGAACATTCTCAGCCGATGCCGGCCTACGACAGCTTTGTCTTCACGCACGCGCGATTGCTCAAGAGCCATGAGATTCTGGCCCGTGCCGCTCGTTCCCCTCAGCTTAAGCATATCTCTCCGGCGCCGGACGCGAACGATCCTGCGCTGGGTCTGGTCTCGGCGGTGGACGTGAAGCTGCTGCCAAACACGCAACTTCTTGAAATCAAGATGGCGTCGCCCGATCGGGATGTCGTCGCACCCGTGGTGAGCGCGGTGGTGGACGCCTACATGGACATGATTGCCAACGCCGACGTTCAGTACGACCACCGTGCGATAGCGTCCCTGAAGGCGGAGCGTGAGGCCCTGGTGGCGAAGCGAAAGTCACTTGCCGAACGGATGCATACAGTCGCCGACGAGGTGGGCACGGCGGCGGTCGACGAGCGTCACGCTGTGACGTTGGATGCGATCAAGCAACTCAGTTCGGCCTTGTCGCAAGCGGAAGTCGACTCCCTGATGGCGCAGGCCAGGATCGAGCAGCTCGAGAAGGACGGCGCGACCGTCACGTCGGCTGAGTCGCTTGCGTCGCAGCGGGAGGCGTACGTCAACAGCGACAACCTCGTCACGTCGCTTGCAGAGCGGCTGGCGGCTGCGCTGGCAGAATATCAGGGTTATGTGGCGGCAGGCCTGACCAACGAACACCATCGGGTGAAGAACGTTTCGCAACGCATCGACGGGCTTCGTGAGGCGCTGGCCGCCGAGAAAGCTCGGGCAGGCGATGAGTTCGACAGTAAGCTGGGAGCCCGTGAAGAGCGTTTGGCGGCGGCGGCGCTGGCGGCGACCAAGCAGGAATTCAATCGCAGCGCCAGGCTGAAGGCTTTGCTGGCCGATGCATTGAAGCAGAAGGATCTGGAGTCGGCGGCCATCGGCGGGAAGCTCCTGTCGATACAGGCGATTCAGGACGAGCTGGAGGACGTGAAGCAGCAGTACGAGACGGTGAACGTGCGTCTGCGGCAGTTGGCGGTGGAAAGTCAGCGGCCCGCGCGTGTAAGTCTGGCCTCAGCGGCGGTAGCGCCCAAGGCTCCCACTTCGGATCGACGCTGGAAGTACACGGCGGTGTCGTTTATGGGATCGCTGCTGTTGGGTCTGGCGGTTGCCCTGCTGATCGACCGCTTTGATTCGCGCGTTCGGATGTTGGGGGACGTCGGAACAGAGACCCACCTGCGTGTATTGGGCACGGTGCCGCGGTTGAGGGATCTTTTGGCCGGTCGCGTTGCCGCCGAGGAGTTCGCCGAGGCATACCGAATCATCCGAACGTGTCTGGCGCAGTCATCGGACGGGGCTTTGCCGCGGTCACTGCTGGTCACCAGCGGACAGGTGGGCGACGGCAAGACGGGGCTGGCGCTGAGTCTGGCGGCAAGCATTGCCGAAACGGGTCAGCGGGTCCTGTTGATCGACGGGGACATGCGAAAGCCCAACATCGGACGGTTCCTCAAGCTGGAGGAGTGCGATCGGCTGCGTCCTGCTTTGATGGGAGGACGCCCGCTTGGCCAACTGGTGGTTCGTTCGTCGGTCAAGCACTTGGACGTATTGCCGGCCGTTCCCGGCAACGGCCACGCGTCTCGCTGGCTGACGCCGCGCAGGGCGAAAGCTCTGCTGGCGGAGGCGGACGATCTGTACGACGTGGTGATCATCGATTCTCCACCGGTCCTGGCGGTGGCGGACGGTCTGGTGTGGGCGGCGGTTGCCAAAGGTGTGATCTGTGCCGTTCTGGCGGGTGCGTCGGAACGGACATCGGTTTGGGAGGCGTGTACGAGGCTCCGCCAGGTGGGCGCCAACGTGCTGGGGGCTGTGGTGGGCAACATTCCCCAGGCGGGGTATGGGTATGGCTACTACGGGGCCAGCCGCGACGCAGGCGCGCGGGGGCGTGATCCGGCGTCGAGCCCGCTGGTAGTGCTTCCTGAGACGGAGGAGTCGGCGCCTGCGGAGGGCGGAGACGAACCGCCGGCGGCCAGGCATCATCGACTGGTCTGACCTGACATGCTCGAGACCTGCTACATTCTGCTGGGTGGTTCGGGCACCGAATCGGGCGACGGGGAGCCGATGCGCCGGCGACTGGAGCTGCCATTGCTGGGCAGCACCCTAGGCGGGATTGCGCAGGTGGCGATGAATCGCCAGCTTGGTTGTCGCTTGGAGGTGGTGAGCGGGAACGGCCACGGCGGCGGCTCGGCCCAGTCGCAGAAGCGGCTGGGCGGGGCAGAGCAGCGGATGTCGCATCGGGACGAAAGGTGGTCGGTGTTGACGGACTGCCGGGTCACGGCGGGACTGACGTCGCGGGTGATTCAGGAGGCGTTGGAACACACAGGCTCGTGCGACGCGGCGCTGTTCTGCGTGGGGTGCGCGGGCAGTTGCTACCGGGAGGAAGTGGCGCTGGACGGGCAGGGAAATCTGCAAATCATTCGGCGCCAATATACGATCGACTCGTCGGAGCGAGACTTCGAGTCGTCGTATCCGCACATGCTGGTGGTGCGTCAATCCGTGCTTGCGTCGGTCATGGCAGGCGAGGTGCCTGCCGAGTTGGACACGGTTCGCGCGAGGCTGAGCGAGGCGGGCATCCGCCTGCCGCATGCGATCATACCCGGCCGGAACTACCATTTGGCGTCGGACGAGGACGTGCTGCGTTTTCAGGCAGACCTGGTCTGGCGGTGCAGGCAGCTCTTGCCGATGGGTGTACGCCGCACTCTGTCCGAGTCGAACGCCGGCCGACGGGATGGCTCTGTGGCGGACTCGGCGGTCGTGCGCGGCGCGGTCGTCCTAGGACGCGGGGTGCAGATCGGTTCGGGAGCGGTCGTGCTGGGCCCGTGCACCATCGGCGATGGTGCCATCATTGGGGACGGGTGCCTTGTGCGCAACAGTGTTATTCTGCCTGAGGTATCGCTTCCGGCGGGTCAAAGGGTGGAATCGTCAATCGTGGGTCCGGTGGGCACGCGCCGCCAGCCGCCGCGGTGCTCGCCTCAGTGCCGTGCTGTCGGTCCCCGGGTGACCATGGCGGCCGTCGGTGCCGATCCGGTCTTACCGGCAGAGGTGGCGTTCCGCGACCGGTTCGATGAACTCATCAAGCGGGCTATGGACTTGGTGATTGCCGTGGTCGCGCTGCTGCTGATGCTGCCGGTTTTGCCCTTGATTGCACTGGCCATCAAGCTCGACAGCCGCGGGCCGGTATTCTACGTTGCCCGCCGACAGACGAAAGACGGCCGCGTTTTCGGATGCATCAAGTTTCGGACAATGGTATCCGACGCTGACGTCCGCGAGCAGGAGATTCTGGCGCGGGTTAACGAGGTTGACGGTCTGCACATCAAGGTTCGGGACGATCCTCGGATCACCCGCATCGGGAGCCTGCTGCGCCGAACGAACGTGGACGAAGTGCCGCAGTTTCTGAACGTTTTGATGGGGCATATGAGCGTGGTGGGGCCTCGGCCCTCGCCCGAGAAGGAGAATCGCATCTGTCCCGGTTGGCGTGAAGCCCGACTGGCCGTTCGCGCGGGGATTACGGGCCTGTGGCAGATCAGCCGGTCGAGACAGCGCGGGGAAAGCGACTTCCAGGAATGGATTTACTATGACATCGAGTACGTCCGGCATCAGTCGCTCTGGCTGGATGTCCGGATCATCCTGCGGACGGTCTGGCTGGTCGTCTGTACGTGTCTGCCGCTACTGGAACGGCTGGGCTGGCGAGCCGACCAACCTGTCGAGCCGTGGTGGCGTCCGGCCCGCACTGGGGCCGGTGCTACGGGGGAAGCAGGCGAGCGGCTGCCCGGCGGCCAAGCGGTGGGCGCGCCCCTGTGGGTCTTGAGGGACCGTGAAGAGCGGTTGGCAGCCGACGCTCGATCCTCGCCTATATGAGCCGGACTTGGACACCACTCAGGCCTGTATGGCACGGCCGGGGCCGGAGATTGTGCTTGCTCTCTTGCCGACCGGCCGATAATAGGTACGTTTGGTCGGGTCGTAGCCGCCCAGAAGCCGCAGCTTGCAGCCCGTGGTCACGTGGTTGCCGTAGGCGTCGAGCGCCGCAAACTCAAAGGTGTA
>CBFCZG010000124.1:0-11100 GCA_965602375.1 uncultured Phycisphaerae bacterium
CGATCCAACGGGCGTGTTTGGCGTCGATGCCCAGAACTCGGACCGCGCAGTGTGCAGTAAGAGCGATGAGGGCGCCCGCCACAACGCTAAGAAATACCAGCCGCCGCCATGAACGCGTCTTTTTGGTCACGGCGTGCCCCAGACCGAGACTGACAGTCTACATCGTAAAGCGGCGTCTTTAGCGAGGCAAGGCCAGTGCGGGCGCAGCAACCACGCCACCGCTTACGCCCTGCACAACTCAAGCCCCCCAACACCACACTGTGGGCGTGGCAGCTACACGCGGCACGAGAATCGACGGAAGGAATCACGGTCTACTGACCCAGGTTGGTCAACCTGGCCCCGTCCCGAACCCACCTGAGCGTTGCCCAGCTCCGGATCGTGCGAATCGGTGGCCCAGCCGACACGGTCACTGACGGCGAGGCATACCTAACTGTCGACAGAAAAGAGACTTGTGTCTCGGGGGAACGGCCTGGCGAAGGGCTTGCCCCGTCGGGTCCGCTAAATTGCCCGCCGCCGAGTGGTCGATACACTTCCCGGACCGCTCGCCGAAGAGAGGGATTACGTTGACTTGGTTCTGGGTCTTGCTGGCAGCGTCAAGCGGGTTGGCCGTTCTGGCGTTCGTCTCGCTGGTAGGCAAGACCAAGCACTGCTGTGACTATCTTCTGCAACGACACTGGGAGGTGTGGCAGCGCGAGCAGCGCCGCCAGGCCCGCGCTCGCGGCAAAGCCAGGACTGCAGGGCCGCCCGTTGCCCCTAAACGACCCACGCCGGTCGCGTCGGCCGTGGCCGAACCCGTCGCTGTTGCCGAGTGACCGGGCGCGCGGAAACATATCAGATCGTAAGGCCCTTATAAATAGATAGGTCGAGCAAAGACGGCATCCGATCCTGCCCGCCTTGTCGTCAACATTGCCCCCGGCGGTCAGCCGCCCCGTGTGACGCCGACGATGTAAGCTACCCACGCGTCTTCCACCTCGACGCGATCGCGTCGCCGGAACACGCCGTTGCCCTCGCCGTCCTCGTCGGTGCCTTCCCAGTACACGTGGGCGTCGGCAAAGCCGCTCTCCAGCAAGGCGTCGTGCAGCTCGGACAGTGTCCACAGCCGCCAGTCGTACGTGAACGCCCGCTTGATGCGTGACCCGTCCGGAAAGTCAAATCGTATGTGGTTAAGCGCCTCGTTGGTGATGGGGTTGTAGCGGGCCTGGTCCCACACATAGGTGAAACCCTCTTTGCGGGTGCGGTCCTTCTTGGGCCGCTGCGCGTCGGGCCCGCCGTAGATGTCCATCACCATGATGCCGCCGTCGGCAAGCGATCGCCGGCAGCGGCGCAGATACTGCAACAGCACGGCTCGCTGCTTGAACACGCAGAACGAGAAATTAAGCGCCAGGATCACATCCACTGGCCGCACCTTCACCTCCAGCACATTCCCCTGGATCAGTTCGACGCGTTCGGCCTGATCGGGGCGGAGCTTCGCCAGGTAGTGGCGGCGTCCCCAGTCGAGCGGCGCCGGATCGAGGTCTACGCCGATCGCCCGGTTGCCCGGGTCCGACCGGACCCAGGCACAGCAGATGGCGGCCGTCCCGCAGAAGTCCTCGCGAACCCAGATCGGTGATGAGCCGTTCTGCTTGCGGTACACCCGGCGGGCGAATTTCACCTCCGCCTCGGGCGCCTGCACCGCTTCGGTGTACAACTCGTACCGGTCGACCGTCTTGGCCGTCCATTTTCTCTTTTTTCTTTTAGCCATTGTGCGTCCGCTGTTTTCCTGGTTAGTCCCATTCTCACCATAGCAGAAGTTTCCAGGAGAGGCGACCGCTCGACTGGAATCGCCTGAAGTTGTACCTAGGCCTGCGAGGGCCACTATAATGGTTTTGAGTTGGGTGTAGCGTGCAAGTGGTGGTGACGCATCAGGGCAGGTGCCCTGTGCTTGCGGCGACAGGGCGTCGCGTGAGTTCGTCCGACAGACAAGGCTGAAGACAATGGCCAAAGGAAGATCGCTCGCCGGAGAAACCCCGTACGTGGGCGTCGACATCGGCGGTACGAAGATTCAGGCTTCGTTGGTTTGCGAGTCCGGGACGATCGCGGGGAATCGGCGCTGTCGCACGCCACCTGACGCGAGCCCGAAGGCTACGCTTAAGGCGATCTATCAGACGGTGGACGAGCTGCTGCAGGAGCACGGCCTGCTACCCGACGCGCTGGCGGCCATGGGCGTTGCGGTGGCGGCGGTGGTCGACCCGGACCAGGGCCGCATCGTCGCGACCCCCAACATGAATCTTGGCGGCATGGAGATCGTGCCGCCGCTGGCGGAGCACTTCGGCATACCCATCGCCCTCGGCAACGACACCAATCTCTCGACACTCGGGGAGAAGTGGCTGGGCGCCGGCCGCGACGCTGACAGTGTCATGGGCATCTTTGTCGGTACGGGCATCGGCGGCGGCTTTGTTACGCAGAATGGGCTATGGCGAGGCCATCGTGAACTCGGCGCCGAAATCGGCCACATGATTATGCAGATCGACGGCCCGCAGTGCGGCTGTGGCAATTGCGGGTGCCTCGAGGCTCTGGCCAGCCGAACGGCCATCCAGCGAGACATCCGCGATGCGGTGGCTGCCGGCAGAACGACGGTATTGACTGAGATGCTGGATGGCGACCTGAGCATCATTCGTAGCGGTGCTCTGAAGCGCGCCTTGGCCAGCGAAGACGAGCTGGTCAGTGAGGTCCTTCGTCGCGCGGCGGAAGTTCTTGGCTACGCGTGTCTGACGGTGCGGCACGTGCTCGATCCTGAAGTGCTCGTGCTGGGCGGCGGCGTCATGGAAGCATGCGGCGACTTCATGTTCGCCTTCGTGGAACGTATCGTGAGCGGCGACCCCTATCCCGGCACGCCGGAGAGCGGCAGGATCGTGCTCTCGGCCCTGGGCGACGACGCGGGGGTCCTGGGTGCCGTAGCGTTGGCTCGCGAGCACATAGGGCGAAGCCCTTTCGGCAAACCTCTGGCGGCAGGCGTGGCCTCGCCCTCGATCCATGGATGCGACTTCGGGCAGATCACAGTGGGCACCGATACGTATAACCGCGACGTGTACATCCGCGCGAACGGCAAGGTGAAAGCCCGTAAGAAGAAGCTGGCCAAACGGCTGTACGGCGACAGCCACGTGATCGGGCCCGAGGAGGCTGCCAAGGTCTGCAAAGGGGCACCCGAAGTGCTGTTCGTCGGTGCAGGACACTCCAATTGCGTTGAGCTGAACGCCGAAGCCGAGCAGTACCTCCGGCGCCGCGGCGTAACCTGTCAGGTTTTGCCGACCCCGCAAGCCGTTGATGCCTACAATGCCTGCCGTCAGCGCAAGGCCGCTCTGATCCACGTCACGTGTTAGCCGTTGCCGCGATCGCCCGACGGGCAGGCACAGCGGCTCGACTCGGCCTGTGCCGTACGAGCGTTGCTATTCGAGTTTGATCTTCGAGACGTCGCAGGTGGCCTCGGGAAACTCCATGTTCCAGCTTGTCATCGCCTCGACCAGGACTTGTGACACAGCCAGGTTGCGGAACCATTTTCTGTTCGACGGGATGACGAACCAGGGGGCGTGCGCCGTGCTGCATCGGCGCAGTACGTCCTGGTAGGCGTTCATGTAGTCGCTCCAGTGTCGCCGTTCCTTGAAGTCCTGCGGGTTCACCTTCCAGTGTTTGGTGGGATCTTCCAGGCGTGCTCGGAATCGGCTGAGTTGCTCATCCTTACTGATGTGCAGATAGAATTTGAGGATGTGCACGCGGTGCGAGGCGAGCATCTTCTCGAAGTCGTTGATCTGGTCGTAGCGGCGCGACCAGATCGACTCGTCGACGAGTTTGCGGACGCGGACGATCAGTACATCCTCATAGTGCGACCGATTGAAGATGCCGATCTCACCTTTGCGCGGCGTGGCCCGATGGATCCGCCAGAGGAAATCGTGCGCCAACTCTTCTTCGGTCGGCGCCTTGAAAGACATAACCCGGCAACTCTGCGGATTCAGCGGGCCCATCACGTGTCGAATCGTGCCGTCCTTGCCGGCCGCGTCCATCGCCTGGAGCACGACCAGGACGGCCCGCTTGTTTTCGGCATAGAGCAGATATTGTAGCTCGGACAATCGCCTGAGGTTCTCCTTTATCACCGGCTTGGCCTGTTTCTTGCGATCGAAGTCGGCCGTGTCGTCGGGATCACGCTCAGTCAGGTTCACATCACTGCCGGGCTTGACCACGAAACGTTTGCTGAATTCCATAACCCCTGGCTCCTTCGGTGGCGTCTGCACGCGCCGGGCCTGTGATAGAGCCCGGACTGGGAGGTTTTGCCGTTGCCCCGCGCGACGCGGCAGCTACTTCTGCGGCCGGGTCAACGGGCGAAAGCGCGAGCTGACCTGTTGGGCCGAACGGGCAGCGTCCACCGCCTCATGGTAGAGCACCTCTTGCGCCCGCACGGCTTTGCCCCTCCGTGGCACATGTTGGTAGGTTCCGTCCGGCAGCAGACGGCGGGCCTTGACGTTGTCGGCGAAGAACGTTTCGAGGAAGCCCACGGCGCGCCTCACCAGCCGCGGATCCCTTAACGGAAACAGCAGCTCGAGTCGCCGGTCCAGGTTGCGCTCCATCCAGTCTGCACTGCTAAGGTACACCTCTTCATGCCCGCCGTTGCGGAAGTAGAAGATGCGGGCATGTTCGAGGAAGCGATCCACGATCGATCGCACTTCGATGTTCTCCGAGACGCCCTTCACGCCCGGGCGTAGGCAGCAGATGCCTCGCACGTTGAGCAGGATTCTTACGCCCGCCTGCCCGGCGCGGTACAAGGCCTGGCCAATGCGCTTGTCCTGAAGCGAATTGACCTTAACCATGATCAGGCCCGGTTGGTCCGGCGTCGAAGCCCGGATCTCCCTGTCGATCAGATCGACGAACCGGTTGCGGAGGGCTGTCGGCGCGATGGTCAGCGAGGAAAAGTCTACCGCCTCAGAATATCCCGTCAGCACGTTGAAGAAGGCCGCCACTTCGCCGGCCAGGTCGCGGTCACTGGTCATCAGGCCGATGTCTGAATAGATCTTTGCCGTGCCGTCGTTGTAGTTGCCGGTCGACAGGTGCACGTACCGGCGAATGCGGGGACCCTCTCGGCGCACGATCAACAACGCCTTGGCGTGGGTCTTCAGTCCGGCGACGCCGTATATCACGTGACATCCTGCATCCTCGAGTCGGCGTGCCCATTCGACGTTGCGGGCTTCATCGAATCGGGCCTTCAGCTCGATCAGTACCGTTACTTCCTTGCCGTTCTCGGCCGCCGTTTCCAGCGCGCGGACGATCGGCGAGTCGCCGCTGGTGCGATACAACGTCTGTTTGATCGCCAGCACATTGGGGTCTTCGGCCGCCTGCGCCACCATTTGCACGACCGGTTCGAAGCTTTCGTAGGGGTGAAACAGCATCACGTCGTGGTCCTGGATCGTCTCCCACAGGTCTTCACTGCCGATCAGATCTCGCGGCGGCTGCGGCGGCCATTCCGGGATCTTCAGCGACTCGAATCCCGGACGGTTGGCGATTTCCATCAGGCCGCTTGCGTCCAGCAGGCCGTCGACCTCGTACACGTCCTCGCGCCGAAGCTCGAGCGATCGAACCAGCCAGTCCCTCAGCCGACCGTCGGGACTCGTCGAGATCTTCAGCCGAACCGCCGCACGCCGCCGGCGCGCCAGGACCGCCTCCTCGACTGCGTGAAGCAGGTCGGCAGCCTCATCCTCCTGTATGGCCACGTCGGCGTCGCGTGTCACGCGGAACACAGTCGTCGCCAGCACGCGGCCCTCCGGGCACAGCAAGCCCATGTTCTCGGCAATGACGTCTTCCAGCGGAACGAGATTGACGCCCTCTTCGGCGGGAATGGTGATGAACCGCGGAAGCAGGCCCGGCACCGGGACGGCCACGATTTTCTCCGAAGCCGACGCGCCGTGCCCGAACCGGATCACCGCCGCCACGTTCAGTTGCAGGCTGGGCAGGAGCGACGCGCGATCCAACTCCTCGACGGCCAGCGGCGTCAGCACAGCGGCGATCTCGGACGAAAAGTGCGATTGCAGGAACCCCCTCTGCGCCGCCGACCAGTCGCGCGGCTGCAACACCCGAAGCCCATGCTCCCGCAGCTTGGCCAGCACCTCTCGAATGCCAGCCGTCTGCTCATCCGCCATGCGGTGAACGCGTTCGGCGAGGTGCGCGAGTTGCTGACCGGCCGTCAACCCGCTCGGGTCGCGCCTCCGCACGCCTGCGGCACGTTGCTGCATGAGGCCGGCCACACGAATCAGAAAAAACTCGTCCAGGTTCGAGCTGACGATCGCCAGAAACTTGAGTCGTTCGAGCAGCGGCAGTTCGTCCGACAGGCCCTCCCTCAGGACTCGATCGTTGAACCCCAGCCAGCTCAGTTCGCGGTTGATAAACAGTTCGGGCGAGTTGAAGTCATCGCGAGCCATATGGCCACCGACTCTACACCGACTGACGGGTTCCGCAAGCCATTCGCCAACCGGCCCGATTGCGGCGTCTCGCCATGGCGCGTCGACAGGCCCCCGCTTGTCCTACCTGGTGGAGCGGGCTCGCGCCGGCTGTGCTTCCTCCACATGCACCTTCAAGCCGTAGATGTCCTCGAAAAGATCGCCCTTGGCGGCGATCTGCCTTCGCTCGAGCGTCAGATCGGCCGCCCCTGCCACCGTTAGAATCAGATTCTCGTCGCGCCGCTCGCACTGGAGGTCGCGAACCTGCTGACCATGACCCCGGTCGAGCGCGTCGGCCACGCGCAGCAGGGCCGCCAGTTTGCTTACGACCATGCGCGTGTCACGCGGCATGGCCATGTAGTCTACGTGCGTCGGCTTCGGGCAGGCGCGCCGGTGGTACCGAGCCACGTGGGCGACGACCAGCAACTCGTCGCGTGTGAGGCCGAAAACCTCTGAATTCGCAATCAGATAATAGCTGTGCTTATGGTGGGCCCGGCTACTGACGAACCCACCCACCTCGTGCAGCAGCCCCGCTGCCCGCAAAAGGAGGCGATGCCGGGCGCCCAAGCCGTGCTCCCCCTGAAGCTCGTCAAAGAGACGAACGGACAGGTCGGCCACGTGCCGCGCGTGCTTCAGATCGACGCGGTATTTCTCCGCAATCGCCATAGCCGAGTGGATCACCCCCTTTGAAACCGACTCATCCTCCTGTCCCGTCACGCTTCGCACCAGATCAAGCAGCAGACCGTCGCGCATCGAGACATGGGAGACGATGATCTGCTCGGCTCCGGTTGCATGCAGCAGCGACTGATACACCACCAGGGCGGGGTCAAGCGTCTCGGCGTCGGCAAAAGCCAAGCCGTACATCCTGGCCAACTCCTCCGTCGTATGGCGCTGACACTTCGCCACAAGTTTGTCGAAGTCCGATCGGGCGATGGCCGAGAGGTCGCCCGATTTGGTGCGCTTACCCACCTGGCGAGCGGCAAACCGGGCGTCGCCACCCACTGCAACAAACGTTCGAATCCTTTTCAGATGCAGCTCACTCTGAAGACTGACAACGATGTTGGCAATCTGGTCGCGCAGCAGCTCGGCAGAGCGATCGGGCGAATCCTCGGTGGTCGAAAGCATCTCCTGCAAACGGATCGAGCCCAGGTTCAGATTCTGAGACGCGGCGATTTCGCCTTTGCGAAGCACGGTCAGCACCGTGCTCCCTCCACCGACCTCGCAGATCAGGGCATTCCGGCGAGCCAGGCCGAACGCCCTGCCCAGATCGTGCCGCACGGCCGTCACCGTAAGACGGCTTTCTTCCGAGGTGTCGATGACCGCGACGTCCAGGCCCGTGGCCATCAGCACACGGTCCAGAAACGTGTCCACATTCGCCGCTTCGCGCACGGCGGTGGTGGCGACCGCGCGCACGTGCTGGGCGCCGTAGGTCCGCAGAACTCGCTGGTAATCCCGCAGGATGGCAACGGCTGCACGCACCGTCTGCCCGCCAAGGCGCCCACGCCGGAACGTGTCCTGTCCCAGGCGAACCGCCCGCTGCAAATGCTCCAGAACCTCGAGTTCGCCGTCCGGCAGGATCTGTGCGATCGCCATGCGAATGGAGTTCGAGCCGATGTCAATGGCTGCAACGATACTCGCCGGCTGGTCTTTTGGCGGCTTGGCGGCTTGACCGTCGTCTCGGACATCACCACCTCCGCCCCGATCGATTTCCGATGCTCCCACGAAATGTGCTCCTCGCGATCAGCGCCGCGCCGTAAAAGGCTCGATAATGATTTTCCGGTGAAAGACCGATTCGAGCAAATCAGCCTTTTCGCTCGCCGCGCACATCTCCGCGTCGGCCGACCCGTCGACCTCACAACGTATCACAATTCGCTCCGCCGACACCTCACATCGCACGTCGCGCACGGCGTCGGCGTGGGTGCGATCGAGACCGTCAGCCACCCGCAGAATTCCGGCCAGCGCTCGCACGCGCCGCCGATCGTCACCGTCCAGACGGGCAAAGTCCTCATGACCGTCTTGTGGCGGCGCTTTGCGATGATACCGCGCAATCAGCGCCACAAGCAGCCGTTCGCGGTCGTTCAACGGCAGCGACTGGTCCTGGAGAATCATGCGCAGCGCCGATTTGTGGTGCCCCGCTTTGCCGTATGCCCATCCGATATCGTGCAACAGCCCGCCACAATGCAACAGGAACCGCTGGCGAGGACCCATCTTGTGCAGCGACCCTAGCGCGTCGAACAGCAAAAGGGCCAATCGCGTCACCTGGTGTGAGTGCCCCCATTCGTATCCGCAATCCTCGGCGAAGGCGAGAACCGCTTCGAGCACGGCGCGTTCGTCGTTCGGGCCGGTGGGTCCGGCAGCGTGCCGGCTTGTCCTCTGTTCAGGAAGCGGCTTGCTCACCCGCACTATCCTCGTGGGCCTCGACGCGAGGCCCGTCGCCCTGCTCGGTTCTGTCGATATGAGAATCGAGTGTCTGGATCAATCGCTCCCAGATCCGTGCATCCTGAAGCTCGCCCCAGCGCCGTTTGAGTTCTGCGAATGCTTGCTCGCGCACCTCTTGCTGGTGTCCCAGAAGGTAGTCGATTCCCGGTGCGAGGCGTTTGAAGGGCCGACTGTGACCGAAGTATTGCCGCGTACGCTCCTTTTCCTCGTCGCGAAACCTTTGAAGATCGTCGGTCCAGACGTCGCTGTCATGAACCGCGCCCAGGAGGGTCTGCATCTGCTTGACGGCTGCGATGGTCTCATCCACCGTGTCCTGATACACGGGCTTGAACAACTCCATCGTGTACCGCAAGCGTTTGGCCGCTACCCGCATCTGGTGGTGCCGCCGCTGATCTCCGGGGTCGGCCAGACTGCCCTGGTACCCCATCAGCTTATACAGGCGACGAACGATGTGCTCGCGAGCCCGTGCGAAGACAAACGGGCTGGCGGCAAGCGTGGGGTTGTCTTCCTGTCCGGCTAACACCTGATCGGTAGCCGATCGCATCTCCTTGAGCACGCTGCTGCCTTCCAGGCGGTCCAGAGCGCGGACCACGCGCGGCTGAAGCGCCTCGCGCCGTTGCCGCAGCCGAAGCAGCAGGCGCGCCACGCCCGCTCGGCAGGGACGCCTGTCTTCAGGCAACTCCGCGAGGACTCGCTGGATGTACAGCACCTGCACGTCGATGTCGCGAGCCGGCCCGAGCGCAACGGTGAACTGCCGAGTCTGCTTCCGCCACTTCCTGAACGTCCTGCCCGGCCAGCAATCGCGGAAGGTGCTCAGAGCGGCCCGCAGGCGTCGCGACGCCACCCGCGCCTGATGAAGACATTCCACGTCTTCGCCGGCCCGGGTGCCATCGATCTGACGCGAGAGCGCCTTGGCCTGCTTGCGGATGCTCCGCGCGGCCAGCACCCCGTAGCTCTGGTCGATTGGTTGCTTCATGTCCTGGCCCGACACACCGCTCCGCCGCCGGTCGTCGCGGCAGGCGGCGCCTTGCGGGAGTATACCCGCCCCGCCCCAGCAGCGACCATACTGGGCTTCGGGCGGCTCCGCGATCAACTGCAATCCTATGATATGCAAAGACTTACGCAGAGGAGCCGCCTCGCACAGACGGCTGCTACCGACGCTAACACGCCCACTTGAGTGTGTCAACCGACCGCAGCCGTCCGGCGAGCGCCGGGGCGGCTCGCGCCGGACCTGAGACGCCTGTCAATCCGGCGCCGCCCCAACACAGCTGTCTATTGACACGCTCTGCCGGCCGACTATTAATGGGCGACAGGGCGATTAGCTCAGTTGGCTAGAGCGCCTGCTCGACATGCAGGAGGTCACTGGTTCAAGTCCAGTATCGCCCAGTTCCATCCGTTTACATCGCGAGGCCTTAGATGGAAGCCGTCAGTTTTGACGCTCCATGGCTTCACGTCTGACTGTACGTGTGGGGTTGAGTCTGGCTTGCCGAAGCGGGCGATGATTGCCGGGAACTACGGTGTCCGGGCCATTTCGGGAAGGCAGGGCCGGCAGCCGCGGTTGCAAGGTGTGCGCACGCAAGCCCTGCCGCTTGTCAGCGTCTTCCCCCGGCGCCCCGTCAACACGTCCGCGTATGACTGCTGCCGCGAGGCCTGCGCATCGTTCAACTCAGGAGGATAGCCGCCAGCACCAACGCACCCAGTAGCGCTGCTGCTACGATGTCGCGACGACCCGCGGCCACCTGGCGCAGATAGGTGCGTTTTCGGTGCAATCCAAACGCTCGACCCTCCATGGACAACGACAGCGCATGGGCGGCGCGCATCGCCGATACCAACAGCGGAAAGCACAGATGACGCAGGATGAGCCACCAGCGTCTCGGGCCAAAGGTCTCGTACGCTACGCCACGCGCCAGTTGAGCGCGATACACATGATGTGCTTCAAAGCGGAACCGCGGCGCCCAGCGCAGCGCGGTCACCAATGCGAAGCCCCAGCGATAGGGCAGCCCAAGATTCATCAGAGCGCACGACAGCGAGAAGGGCTCGGTGGTGATGACAAACAGCGTGCTGGCCAGGACGACCACCAGCAGCCTCCCGGCCGCTTGGCCGCCAGCGGCTGCCCCTTCGGTTGTCACCGGGCCGAGCAGCGGCTCGCCGCTGCGGGCAAAGGCCGCCTGCACGGCGAAGATAGCCGCCACCAGCATCAGCC
>CBFCZG010000125.1:0-11086 GCA_965602375.1 uncultured Phycisphaerae bacterium
ATAAACAGGGGTCCGCCCCGCCCGAAGCGGCATACATTCAGTCGACAATGACCTATACCGGCCACATCAGCGGGATGCTTGCCCTGACCGTGCCTGCTTCATTGTGTCCGCAAATCGCCGCCAATGTGCTGGGCGTCGACCCGGAAGATGACCGGGCCGTAGCCGGCTCGCTCGACGCGCTGAAAGAGGTGCTCAACGTCACCTGCGGACACGTGCTCACCGCGCTGGTCGGCGAGACTCCCGTATTCGACCTGTCGGTACCTCGGACGTCCACGCTCGACGCCAGCGAGTGGACCGACCTGCTGGAGCGGCCCGATACGGTGGCTTTGTCCGTGGACGATAGTGTCGTCCTGTTGGAGTTCGCGCAAGGAAGGCAGGCATGAAGACCCGCGTGTTGGTGGTGGACGATTCGGTGGTGGTCCGCGAGATCTTCGTGCGCGAGCTTTCGCGTGACCCCGATATCGAAGTGGTCGCAACGGCGCCGGACCCATACGTCGCACGCGACAAGATCGTCCAACTCAGACCCGACGTCGTGACCCTCGACATCGAAATGCCCCGCATGGACGGCGTGACCTTCCTGCGAAAGCTGATGATCCACTATCCCTTGCCGGTGATCATCGTCTCTTCCCTGACACGGCGAGGCGGGGCGCTGGCCGTTGAGGCGCTCGAAGCCGGCGCCGTCGACGTGATGTGCAAACCCGGCGCTGCGTACAGTGTCGGCGACATGACGGTAGAGCTGATCGACAAGGTCAAGGCCGCCGCCAGAGTCAACGTCGCCAGGTCGCCTGCCGGCGCGAGCCACATACGATCCAGACAGTCCGCGCCTCGCCTGGCCATGGCACAGAGCAGCAACACGGTTCTGGCCATCGGCGCTTCGACGGGCGGGACCGAGGCCCTTCAGACGTTGCTTACCGCCATGCCCCCCAACGCCCCGCCAATGGTGGTCGTCCAGCACATGCCCGAGCACTTTACTCAATCGTTTGCCGACCGGCTGAACCAGCTATGCGCACCAAACGTCAAAGAGGCCGAAAACGGCGACCGCGTCGTCGCGGGTGGGGTGCTCATTGCGCCGGGCAATTATCACATGCTGCTGCGTCGATCCGGGACGGGGTATTCCGTCCAGATCAAGAGCGGACCACTGGTATGTCGTCATAGGCCTTCCGTCGATGTGCTGTTCAAGTCGGTGGCCCGTCACGCCGGGCACGATGCCATCGGTGTACTCATGACCGGGATGGGCAGTGACGGGGCTCAAGGCCTGCTCGAAATGAAACAACAGGGAGCCGAAACCGTCGCTCAGGACCAGGCCAGTTGCGTTGTTTTCGGCATGCCCAAGGAGGCGATAAAGCTCGGTGCCGCCGGCCACGTCGTGTCGCTCGACAAGATGGCTGCCAAGCTCCTCAGCTTGGCCCATGCCGGAACCCAGTCGGTTGCCGGCCGGTAGCACCCGCCGGCCGCCCATCGAACCGTCGGCCACTCGTGCGACCAGCCGAGGGATGCTGTAAGTCTATTAACATGCGAAGGATACGTTCTATAGGGAAAATCCTGGATCCATCTGCGATTTGTGGTTGACACAGGCGCAATTCGGTGTAAATTAATGAATGAGGCAGAGAGAGCAGTTCGGCGAAAGCCGGCTGCTTTCTGTTTTTTCCCAGACGCGGCGGCTGGCTTTCGGCGGGAGGCGGGCAGGGTTGCAGACGCCGAAGCTGCACAGCGGCACCATGGTTCGCTTCAGGCTCGGATCCGTTGTGTGTCCGGACCAGCAGCGGGTGCTGTGTAGCCTCTCGGGACTTGTTGAGTTGACCGGCAACGTCGTGCTTGTGAGCGACTACGGCCGGAAAAAAGACCATTTTGCGATCATCGATGTGGAGGGCGTCTCCGTGCCGTTGATCGTGCGGGCTGACGAGTTGTCCGTCGTCGCGGGTACTGCAAAGGAGGCAGACGCGCAAAGCATAATCTCGCCTGCTCTACGACAGGCGTAACCGATACTCTCTCTCCCTCTCAGGCTTGGGCTGCTCATCTTGGGTGACCCAAGCCTCTTTTTTGCTTGGCCTCAGACCATTTGGCGAATGCACACCACCAAGCCGATCGGCTTTGCCGGTGGCCGCCGAACCCACGTCGTGACGCTCATTGTCGGCCGCTGATCGGGGCAGCGCGGATCGAAATGGGGTCGGGCCGCGTGGCGGCTAGATGCCTCCCCCCCGTGGTCGTCGCGGCCCCAGCAGTTCCAGGGATGCCGCGATACGGTCCAGCATGCGCAGGGCGAGGGTGTTGTTCAGGTCGGCATACCGAACGATCAGACTGAGCGCGCCATCGTCGTGTACGATGGTGCGGCGGGCCTCGGTGTAAGGTTTGTCGATCGAGACATTTGTGACCAGATCCCAGGCTTCTCTGCCGCACAGCATCGTGGCGCCCGAGAACAGGCGCTCGATCTGCTGTCCCTCAGCCAGTTCAGCTACAGCCGACCGGTAAGCCCCCTCGACGATCTGCTCGGCTGTGATCCCGGGTGGGCAGTACTCGGCGCGTACCAGCAGCGCCGGCTGCGCCAAGTCACGCTCGTAGTCCATCAAACCCACAGCGACGATAAACGTCGGGTCTCTATGCGACAGTCTCGTCCATCGCCAGGCTTCGGGAATGCCCATCTTGAGGCGAAGTCTGGTCAGATCCTCCGTGCGGGACAGCTCATACATCCTGTGGCTGGGATCCTCCAGTTCCGACAACTCGAACGAGGCACACACGGCATCGGCCAGGGCCCCGGCCATCTGGGAGGCTGCCGCTTCCGCGTACGTCTCGGAGAACGCGGCCGACACGAGCACCGAGTAGCACAGTTCGTCCCGCTTCAGATAGCGCCATACGAACCAGTGCCCCTGCCGGGCGAGGTGAGAGGTGCCGGCCACCTCGTAGAACTGCGTCTCGCCCACCGGCACATAGCCTGAGTGTTCCGGCTTGATCACTCGACGAAACCGCCTGCCGTCCGCCGCATCCTCCTCGGCCACCACGCGGACAGACTTCTGGCCTACCTTCTCGCACCGGACCAGAAGCGTGACCCTCGGGCCTTGTGACGCGGGTCGATTCCCCTGATAGAGCTGGTTCGGTCGAGGTGCCGGGCGACGTATCCAGCCGGCGGGAACAGCAAAGGTCAGCCCCGCATTGGGGTACGAGATGACCTCGGTGACTTCAAACGCCGGTTGCGATGCAGGTTGCGTGGGCGGTGATAGCGACGAGCCGACGGTCAGGAGTGCGACGGATACGAGCGTGTGGAGCATGTGAGTACACCTCTGTCTGAACTGGTAGTCTGGACGCCTTGATCACCCGTGTAGATCGGCATTGTAGGGCCAGTCCGTCGGGTAGAAAAGCATCGGGGCAGGACCGTCGAAGCGCCCGGCCTGTGGCCGTTGCGGCCTGGTGTGTCGCGCTGAGCAGCAGGCGCTTTTGGCCGGGCCGGTTCGCGTGTAGCATACCCCCCGGTCGTCGTAAGACCGCTGAGGAGATAGCTTTGCCGTGACGCCGATTATCGATCAACTCAACGTACGCGTAGCCGACGCTCTGTCTCGTGTCGGCCCAGACCTGGCCGACACCGATCCTGTAATCCGGCCCACGCAGGACCCGCGATTCGGCGACTATCAGGCGAACTGCGCGATGGCGTTGGCCAAACGGCTCAAGGCAAAGCCGCGGGAGCTGGCCGAGCAGATCGTCGCCCATCTCGACGTGGCCGACATGTGCGAGTCGCCGTCGCTGGCCGGACCTGGGTTTATCAACCTGACGCTCTCGCCCGCTTTCGTCGCCCGTGCGTTGCGGCAGATCCAGACCGATCCGCGTCTGGGCGTGCCGGCAGCCGAGCAGTGCCGGCGAATCGTGGTCGACTACTCGGGAGTTAACGTCGCTAAACTCATGCATGTTGGGCACTTACGCAGCACTATCGTCGGCGACAGCATCGTGCGATTGCTGGAGTTCGCCGGGCACGAGGTCATCCGCCGCAACCATATCGGCGATTGGGGGCTCCAGATGGGCATGGTGCTGCACGCCGTGAGTGATCGGCTGGCCCAGCTGGAGAGCCAACATGGGCTGGAGGGCGACGGGCAGCGGGCGATCATCGGCGAGTTGGCTGGCGCACTGGAAGACATTGAGCGCGCCTACAAGCAGGTAAGCGACCTTTTTGTCAGGGATCGGTCGGTCGAGCAGGGATGCCGGCAACTGCTGCACGCCCTCCAGAATCACACGGACCCGGCGTACCGGCGCTGGCAGTGGGTTCGGCAGGCTACGTTGCAGGCCTGTCAGGCGATCTACGACCGCTTGGGTGCCAAGCTGCGGCCCAAGGACGTTCAGGGCGAAAGCGCTTACGCCGAAGACTACGCACCGATGCTGGCCGAGTTGCAGCAGAGGCGCCTGGCCGTCGATGACGCCGGGGCGCTTTGCATGTTCCTGCGCGACGGGCAGGGCCGACCTCTCTTCACTGCGAAGGACGGTTCAGAGCTTCCCTTGATCATCCGCAAAGGCGACGGCACATACCTGTATTCCACGTTCGACCTGGCGGCGCTGCGTTACCGCGGGCGACACTTCCGGCCCGATCAAATCATCTACGTGCACGATTCCCGGCAGGCCCAGCATTTTGCCATGGTCTTTCAGGCCGCTCGCCGCGCTGAATATGTGGGTCCTGAGGTTCGCCTGGAGTTCATACCGTTCGGCACCGTGCTGGGCCCGGACCGCAAGCCCTTCAAGACTCGCGAAGGAAGGGCCGTGCGGCTCGATAGCCTGCTGGACGAGGCCGAGCAGCGCGCTCGTCAGATCGTCGACCAGAACAGCCCGGAAATGCCCGCCGATCACCGGGCTCAGATCGCCACCAGGGTCGGAGTCGGGGCCGTCAAGTACAACGATCTGGCGCATAACATCGCAAGCGATTACGTTTTCAGTTGGGACAAAATGCTGGCCATGGACGGCAACACCGCTCCGTACATGATGTACGCCTACGCCCGAGTCCAGTCGATCGGACGCAAGGGAGAGGTGGACTACCGGCAGCTCGATCCGGACACCCGCATCACGCTGGACTCAGCGGCTGAGTTGGCCCTCGGTAAGAAGCTCGTGCAGTTCGGCGAGACGGTGGCGACGGCTGCCGGCACACAGTCGCGCCCCGGCCGGCAGACTGCTGCAACCACGCCCGCGCCCAACGTGCTGACGACCTACCTGTTCGAAACGGCACAGGCGTTCAGCGGCTTCTACAAGGACTGCCCTGTGCTCAAAGCCGGCGACGCCGCCTTGCGCGACTCGCGACTCCGTCTATGCGACCTGACAGCCCGAACACTGCAAACCGGCCTGGGGCTGTTGGGCATCGAGACTGTCGATCGCATGTGAAAGGCAGTTGCGGTGAGTGCCCGGGCCACGCCTATGATCGCAGGCGTGGCCGGCTGTGCACCGGACGCTCGACGGAGAGCGAGCCACTATTTCTGTAAGCGGGCCTGGTCGATCTTGGCTGCGAGGATGAAGTCGTTGCGGCTGAGACCGCCGACCGAGTGTGTGGTCAAGACAACGCACAGTCGGCGGTAGGAAAGATGAAGGTCCGGGTGGTGGTCCTCGCGCTCGGCGATCTCGGCGATGTGGTTGGCGAAGCCCATAGTGTCGCGGAAATTCCGTGTGGGAAATTCCTTTTTGAGGTGAGTTCCGTTTTCCACCTGCCACCCGTCCAGGGCGGCTGCTAGTGCTTCACAGTCACCCGATTCGAGGGGCTTGCTGCCGGCTGGAGGGGCCTGGCAGTTCTGTCTGGCCAATGCATCGGCAGTCGTGGTCATGTCCGGGGTCCTCCTGGCGAGTCACGCACGGTTATTGTAGCGCCCAGCGAAGGGGTAAGGCTGGAGAAACTCCCGCATGGGTCCGCCCAACGCTCTGTTGCGACCTTGGGGCGACCGCTGGCCCGTCCAGCCATGGCGGGACAGGGCGAGCGGCTGCAGGGCTCGTGATGGATGCCCTAGCGAGAGTGGCCGGCCGAAGTGGTCACTTGCGGATCGGGCATGGCGGCAGCGGCAAAGCCGCCGGAGCGGCTCGTGCAGCCATAGCAACTGCCGCAGGGCTCATCTTCGTTGCGCAGGCACGACCAGGTGGCTGCCAGAGGCGCGCCAAGTTGGCCCCCCAGGCGCACGATTTCGCCGCTGGTCATGCAAAGAAGGGGCGTTTCGAGGCGAAGTGGATTACGTGCCAACGTCGCGTATGCAAGGGTCTGAGCATACAGGTGGAAGAACTCGGCCCGGTGGTCGGGGTAGAGGTCCTTGGTGGCTGGCCCGGGCCCGGCGAGGTTCTCCGAGACCCCGATCATGATGACCGATGCCCCGACCGCGGCCGACCAACTCTGGGCAACGCCCAATAGCGTGGGGATCAGGCCGGCAACAAAGCTGTTGCAGCCTCCGCTGCGGAGCTGTGCGGAATCTTCTATCGCTAAGTTCCTGTCAACAAGAGCGTTACCGCGCATCTGCTTGAGGTGAGGTAACTGCACCGTCAGCGCTTCAGCGGCCTGGAAGTGTTCCACCTGTGCCTGGAAGCACTCCGATTCTCGTCGAGCACTCCGGTGATCGAACTCGGCATGGAGCATCGCCAGGCGGTGTTCCTGTCGGGCCAGTGCGGTCAGGACACAACTGTTCAGCCCGCCGCTGTTTAGGACCAAAGCCGTGCCTGCTGACATGGGGACAAGCCTCGTGAGACTTTGCTTGTATCGGCACATGCGACCGAAGCAGTGCACCAACGGCTATGGGCGTGCCAAAGCCAGGCCTGGGCGGAGCGGCTTGCGGAGGGCGATAGCGGATGGCCGTCAGGACCTGGCCTTCAGCAGAACCTTGATGCTATGGCCGTCACCGGCGGCACGGAAGGCTTCGAGGCCTTTGCTCAGCGGGAATGTCTTGCTGATCATCGAAAGGGCGTCAATCTGCTTGCGGGCCAGCGCATTGATGGCTTCGGGAAACGGGCCGCAACGGCTGCCCAGCAGCGTGATTTCGTTGATCACCAGTGGCGTCGTGTTCACCGGCGCCGCCTTGGCGAGAGTGGTCTTCAGTACGATCGTCCCACGGGGGCGGACCAACTTCATGGCCAGCTCGAGGCCGGTGGGTGATCCGGTACATTCCACGACGACGTCGCGATCGGCCCTGGGGACCAGTTCCTTGAGCACCGCGGTGCGGATACCCTTTTTGTCACAGAACAGCAGCTTGTCGGGGTTTCGCCCGATGACCTCGAGCTGGCAGTCGGTACCGGCCAGCACCTGGGCCATCAGGAGCCCGAGTCGGCCGGCCCCCAGGACGGCGACTTTCATACGGGGCTCGATTGCCACCTGGTGAATCGTTTGG
The DNA here is from genome assembly GCA_965602375.1 of uncultured Phycisphaerae bacterium. Classification (GTDB taxonomy): domain Bacteria; phylum Planctomycetota; class Phycisphaerae; order UBA1845; family DATKUK01; genus DATKUK01. Next base: position 7,320 of record CBFCZG010000125.1, read on the forward strand.
TAGGCGGCGGCCAGCGGCTCAACGAACACGGCTTCTTCGTCGCTGACGGCGTCGGGCAAGCTATGGCAATTCCGAATCGGCATGGTGATCCGCTCGGCAAAGCAGCCGTCCCGCCCCTTAATGCCGATCACCGTCCGCCGCAAACAGTGGTTGGCCATGCCACTACGGCACATCTCACATTTTTCGCAGACGCAGTTGATCTCGGCGACGACGCGTTTGCCCCGCCAGTCGCGAGGCCCGCCCACTACGTCGCCGACAAACTCGTGGCCCATTACCCCCTCAAAATCCATGTAGCCCTTGGCGATCTCCAGGTCGGTTCGGCAGATGCCGGCCTGGCGCACCTCGATCAGCAGGTCGCCCTTGCCGGGCTTGGGGTCCGGTTGACTTCGCTTGACCGATACTTTGCCGCCCTTGTAGACGATGGCTCGCATGCGATCGACGTGCCCGATTGCGTGCGGCGTGGGCCGCTCGGACGGGCGTCACTCCTTACGTTCGCCCTGCCATGCAATGATCGTCCGACGCACCCCCTGGACACCGCGCTGCCACCAACTCAGGCGTTCGGGCATCAAAGTGGTTGGTGTGTGACCGGCGAGGGCGAAAGGATCGGACGTCTTGCCCAACCAGTCGGTCCAGACCTGCGGGTCGTAGTCGAAGGTCATACCTGTTAGTTTGATGAGCGACCGTTCGCACTCGTATACCACGCCGAAGTCACGGTCGCTCAGGCCGGTGACGAGGACGTCGAGCGTCGCGCGATCCTCGCTCAGGCATCCCAAACCGCGGGCAGCCTCCAAACGTACGTTGCGGTTCTGATCCTCTTGCAGCAGGCGTGCGAAGGTGCTTCTGGTTTGGGGTTGGTCCTGGCCGGCTACCAGTTGCCAGCCTGCGAGGTTGGCCAGCACCGCCGTTGCGTCCCACCGGACCTCGTCGTCGGGTGGATAGGGGACACGGTCGGGATTCTCGCGCCAGTTGAGGATCATCAGCAGAGGCGCCACCGCCGCAGAATCGCCGCTTCGACCGAGAGCGCGAATGGCGGCGCAGCGAACCTGCGGATCGGGATCGGTACGGGCGATCGTTTCGAAGGCCGTGACGGCCCACTGCTGCGCGACCACGTCGCTGCGGGCAATGGCGCGGACGGCCTGGCGGCGACGGTCGGGATCTTCCTCCTGCAGGGCCACGAACAGCTCCTGGCCGGGGCTCCGCCGATTGAACAGCGACTTGACGCCCGCATCGAGTTGGGCGTCGGTACAGCCGATCGCCGCCAACGCCAGTAGCGGTGCCAGCAACATCAGGGGGTTCGGCGGTCTCGATCGAGGCAGCTCGAAGTTCCGGACACGGGGCGAACGGCGGTGTGGACACCCACCGGTCACGCTGGCGGGCTGCACGCCGTGGCCACGCGTCTGGCCGGTAATCATGTGGCGAATCGCTGCTGGCGGCAACATGGAAAGGGGATGCTACCACCGATCACGCATTCGGACAACCCGGCGGCGGGCGGCCTCGCCGCTGGCCGGGAGGACCGCGATGGAGGGCAGAGAAGAGGGGGCATGGGAAGGGGGTGGGCAGACGGCCTCGCCAAGCTTGCCCCGCGGCGACGCGAGGGCCGCCGGAAGGGGGTAGCGTAAAAGCCCGTGCGCGCTGGGGCTTGAATCCTAGGCTTGGGCGACGTATCGTTGCTCGAAGGGATCCTACTGTAGGAGGAATCAGCCGTGGCGGGCACACTCGAAGGCAAGTCCGTGCTGCTGGTGGATGACGATCAGGAGATTCTCGGGGCCATGGAGGTGAGCTTCTCATCGGCCGGGGCCACCGTCAGCAAGGCGTCGGACGGTAATAAGGCGGTTGAGACGGCGGTCAAAGAGGACCCCGATCTCATCGTCCTGGATATGATGCTGCCCAAACGCAGCGGTTTCCTTGTTCTGGAGCAACTCAAGAAGGGCAAGCCCCGCAACAGCAAGCCCCACATCATCATGATCACGGGCAACGAGGGCAAACGGCACCAGCAATATGCCCTCGCCATCGGTGCGGAGGACTACCTCTACAAGCCCTTCCCGATGAACCGGCTCATGGAGTCGGCCGAGAAGGTGCTGGCCGAGTAGGGCACTGCCGGGTAGGGCGGCCCTGAGGCGGGGCCGTTTTGCTGTTGCAATTGATCGGGTCTGCATTTATTCTACCTGGTGGGAAGAAAGGGATTGGGTAAAGATAGGTAATTGTGCTCGGTGGCGTGGGCCGTTGGGCAAAGTGGGGATGTGGCGGTTATCGTTCATGAGCCTGACACAGCAGCGTAAAGAGAAAATTGTGGGTGAGTTCCGGACCCACCAGTCGGACACCGGGTCGCCGGAGGTCCAGATCGCACTCTTGACCGAGCGAATCGAGCAGTTAACTGAGCACCTGCGGAGCCATAAGAAAGACCACGCCTCCCGCCGCGGCCTGCTGAAGATGGTGGGCAAGCGGTCCAGCCTGCTGAAGTACATGGCCCGGACGGACCGGCAGCGATATCAGGACATCATCGGGCGCCTGGGGCTACGGAAATAGGGCCCGCATGGGCCGAGTTCGGCTTGTCTGCCAAGCGGATTCGAACAGGCGAAATGGTGTACTCGACCAGTTCTCGGGGCCTGATATACTTGGCGTCGAACTGGGGTGGTGAGTTGCCGGTTAGGCGGGACGGGGCGGCCAGGGGACCAAAGAGAACGTGGAACACGATTTTATAGATGATAGATGTGAGGAACTGAGTAGGTGATGATGACACACAGGGTTGAGTTGGAGATTGGCGGTCGTCTGTTGAGTATCGAGACGGGCAAGGTGGCCAAGCAGGCGAACGGCGCGGTAGTGGTACAGTACGGCGACACGGTGATTCTGGCGACGGTGCTATGCGGTAAGCCGCGAGAGGGGATCGACTTCTTCCCGTTGACGGTGGACTATCGCGAGAAGACGTACGCAGCGGGCAAGTTTCCGGGTGGGTTCTACAAACGTGAAGGGAGGCCCACCACCAAAGAGATTCTCACCATGCGGATGATCGATCGGCCGACCCGTCCGCTGTTTCCGAAGGATTACCGCGACGAAATCCAGATCCAATGTATCGTGCTTTCGGCGGACCAGCAGAACGATCCCGACGTTCTGTCCATGATCGGCGCCTCGGCGGCGCTGGCCATCAGCGAGATCCCGTACGACGGCCCGATCGCTGCGGTCCGGGTCGGACGTGTGGACGACGAGTTGGTGATCAACCCGACCGCCAGCCAGCTGGAAGAGAGCGACATGGAACTGCTGGTTGCCGGGCACAGCGATGGCGTGAACATGCTGGAGTTGACCGGCAAGGAGGTGGCCGACGAGGTCGTGGCCGATGCGATTGCGTTCGGCTACAAGGAAGTGCAGCGAATATGCGCTTTGATTGAAGAGTTGGTTGCCAAGGCGGGCAAGCCCAAGAGTGAATTCGAGCCGCCCGACCGCAGTGAACTGTTGGCGAAGGTTCGAGATCGGGCGGCTGACGCGCTGCGTGAGGCCAAGGGTCTGCCCGTCAAGCAGGAGAAGGAGGCCGCGGTCGAAAAGGCGTACGAGGAGGTGCTGGAGGAGTTCTCGCCCGCGGAGGCCGAGGCGCCGCCTTACGAGCGGAGCGACGTGAAGGCGTGTCTGGAGCAGGTGGAGGAGGAGGTTGTCAGGGATTACCTGCTGAACCACCAGCAGCGACCGGACGGACGTGCGATTGACCAGGTGCGCCCGATCACGTGCGAGGTGGGGGTCCTGCCGCGGACGCACGGCTCGGCTATTTTCACGCGTGG
>CBFCZG010000126.1:0-11025 GCA_965602375.1 uncultured Phycisphaerae bacterium
CTACCTTCTTGTTGGCCGCCAGCAGGCGCGTGATCAGTTCGGTCATATCGCAGCACTCGTTCGGCGTGAGGTAATCCAGCACCCCGGGGTTGAGCACGTAGATCCCGGCGTTGATGTTGAGCGTCTGAGTGGGCTTTTCGGTCAGCCCGACCAACTCGCTGCCCTGCACCTCGACTACGCCGAAGGGCAGTTCCACGGTCCGCCTTACGCACGACATCGTCGCCTGGAACTGCCCCCGGTCGTGAAACGCCAACAGGCTGTCGAGATTGACCCGCTGGAGCAAATCGCCGTTCATCACGATCAGCGGATGGGCGGGTTTGTCCTCCAGCAAAGCCAGTGCGCCGGCCGTACCCAGTGGGCGATCCTCCTGGATGTAATCAATCTGCACGCCGAAACGCTCGCCCCGACCGAAATACTCGACGATGATCTCGCGAAGGTGGTTCACGCTGATCGTGATGCGAAACACCCCGGACTCGCGCAGCGTGCGGATGATGTGTTCGAGGATCGGACAGCCCTGCACTTCCAGCATCGGCTTGGGCACGTCCTTGGTCAGCGGCCAAAGCCGCGTGCCCCGCCCGCCGGCCATGATCACCGCATGGTTTGGCTTCAGATCGGCGCGAATCAGGTTGGTGATCCAGGCGATCTGCTTGACCCGCCCGTCCTGATCCACCAACGGAAGCTGCCGCACGCCGTGTCGCCCCATGGCGGCGAGGATCTCGTCGCGGCTGGCCGACTCGGGCAGAGACAGTGGCCGACGGTTCAGCACATCCGCTACCGGCGATTCCAACGTGTAGCCGTGGGTGACCAGCCCCGCCAGTCGGCCCGAAGCGTCCACCGCCAAAGCCATCTCCACCGCGCCGCGGTCGATCGCTTCCATGGCTTCGCGCAGGCTTGCCCCCTCGGCAATGCTGATACGAGCGACCAACTCGTCCCGCCCGGCGGGCGTGGGTGCGATCCGCTTGGGTTTGGTTCTGACCGCTTCGGCCAAGGCGCACTCTCCAGGCGTACCCCGATGAATCATCGTCCGCGGCAGGCTTCACGCATGAGCCTTTTCACGTGGGTGCGGCCCGCAAGCCCTGCTGGCTGGGAGGGTTGCGCACGCCGGCAGCACTGCCGAGATTGCATCGGCGCTACTGGCGATTGCGCGGCCGCTGCCCGCCTCTTGGATCAAGCCGCCGCGCCCAACAGCCGATAACTCGTTGCAGTGAGATCCGAACGCACAATCGCCGTCGTCACGACGACGCGGGCCGATTACGGGCTGTGGTACTGGATCCTCCGCGCCATCCAGCAGCATCCCGATCTCGCGCTGGAACTGATCGTGGGCGGCACACACTTGCGGCCTGAGCATGGCCTGACACGCAGGTTCATCGAGCAGGACGGCTTCGCCATCGACGCAGAGGTCGATTTCCTGGCCTCCAGCAGTGGCGACGCCGACGCCGATGTGGCTGTCGCGGGCGGGCGGGCCGTTGAGGGGTTTGCCCGCCAGTTGCGTAACCTTCGACCGGACATGGTGTTACTGCTCGGCGACCGCTTTGAGACTCTGGCAGCGGCGTTCGCGGCGGCCACCCTGCGGATACCGGTCGGGCACCTGCACGGCGGTGAGACCACCGAAGGGGCGTTGGACGAGTCGTACCGCCACGCCATCACGAAACTCAGCCACATCCATTTCCCCGCGACCGAGCAGGCCGCCAGCCGCATCGTCCAGCTTGGCGAACGGCCCGACCAGGTCCACGTCGTCGGCGCACCCGGGCTCGAAACGATCGCCAGGTGCAAGCACATGAGCCTCGAGGAGCTCTCGACGGCCATCGGGATAGGGCTTGAGGCGGGCTTCGTGCTGGTGACGTATCACCCAGCCACCTTGTCGGCGCAGTCGCCGGAGGACCAGGTCACGCAACTGACCAATGGGTTGGCCCGTGCCGAGCGACAGCTTGTGATAAGCCGGCCCAACGCCGACGCGGGTTCGGCCGTCGTGGCTTCGCGACTGGAAGAGTTCTGCCACGAGCGCAGCAACGCCCATCTTGTGGCCAGCGCCGGGCAGGAGGCCTACATCAATCTGATGCGCCATGCGGCGGTGATGCTGGGCAACAGCTCCAGCGGGATCATCGAAGCGCCCTCCATCCCTCTTGCCGTGGTCAACGTGGGTCCGCGTCAGCAGGGACGCCAACGGGCGGCCAACATGATCGATGTCCCGTGCGAGGGCGAGGCGATCACAGATGGGCTGAAGCAGGCCCTGTCGGATACTTTCCGGCGTTCGCTGGCTGGCATGGTCAATCCGTATGGCGATGGGCACACATCGCAGCGGATCGTGCAGGTTCTCGCCGAGGTCGAGCTTGCACCGGGGGGGCTGGTTAAGCGGTTCCATACCCCTCTGCCGTCGGAGGTTGCAGTCTGATGGCTGGTGACAGGCGGATGGTCATCGCCGGGGCGGGGGGGCACGCAGCCGTCCTGATCGAGGCGGTTCGCTCGCAGGGCATATGGCAGGTCGCGGCGCTGACCGACCCGACCGCACGAGGTGAGCTTCTGGGCGTGCCGATCGTCGGTGGCGACGCCATGCTGCCCGAGTTGCGCGAGCAGGGGATCGTTGGTGCGCTGGTCGGCGTGGGCTCGATCGGTGATGCCGCGACGCGAGTACGACTCTTCGAGCGTTTGAGCAAGGTGGGCTTTGAGCTGCCGGTGGTGCAGCACGCGCGATCGGTGGTGTCGCCGTCGGCCACGCTCGGCGCGGGCAGCGTGGTGTTGACCGGTTCGATCATCAACACCCGTGTGCAGATCGGGTGCAACGTGATCGTCAATACGGCCGCGGTTGTGGAACATGACTGTGTGGTCGGCGATCACGTGCATCTGGCGCCGCGATGCGTGCTGGGCGGTGGGGTCGAGGTGGCGGCGGCGGCGCACGTGGGCATGGGTGCGGTCGTGCTCGAGGGCCGAGAGATCGGCGCCGGTTCGCTGGTCGGTGCCGGAGCGGTGGTCACCCGCGACGTGCCCGAGGGCGTGGTGGTGGCAGGCGTTCCAGCACGCGCAGTGCGGTCGGTCAACGCGCAGAGCGCGGCGCGCTAGGCAGAGGCAATCTTGAGCAACGCCAGTTTTCCGCAGACGCTGGGGGTCGTTCCTGCCCGGTCGGGCAGCAAGGGCATACCTGATAAGAACTTGGTCGATCTGGCCGGCAGGCCGCTGATCGCGCATACGATCGAGACCGCGCGGGCCAGCAAGCTGGTCAGCCGTCTCATCGTGAGCACCGATGACGAGCGGATTGCCGCAGCCGCCACCAGCGCCGGCGCCGACGTGCCCTTTCTTCGCAGCGGCGAACTAGCCACAGACGACGCCGGCAACGTCGAGGTATTCATCGACGCGATCGAGCGAATGCGGCGGGAGGGTTTCGCCGGTCCGTGGGCGATATTGCTGCAACCGACGTCGCCTCTGCGAACGGCTGACGATATCGATTCGGCAGGTCGTCTTATGCAGGAGCGGCAGGCCGACGTCGTCGTCAGCGTGTGCGAGGCCGAGCCACATCCATGGTTGGCCATGCAACCTGATGAGCAAGACTTTCTGCACCCCGCCGGGTTCAGCGGGCGGGCCCAGCCGGGCCGACAGGCGTTCCCGCCGATGTACTACCTCAACGGCGCGATCTACCTGGTCGACATCGACTCGTTCCTCAAACGCCGCAGCATGTATGGGCCGCGGACAGCCGGCTACCTCATGCCGCGCGAGCGGAGCGTGGACATTAACACGCCGATCGATCTGCAGTTCTGCCAGTTTCTCCTGAGACATGCGTGAATACGGTCGTCGGTGGGGCCTGAAGTGAACGTGTAAGCCCTATAAATGGGCAAGGGTCTCGGCCCGACCGTTGACGGGAATTTCGTGTGTGCAAGAAACAGCGCGCCGGTAAGCCTATAGTGCCAAGAAGGCAGGCATTCGACGAGAAAGGAACAGCTCATGGCGGCGGAAGTTATCGGCATCAGCGGCAGTCCCGTGCCCCACAGCAATACCGACCGCGCGATCGAGTTGATTCTCAAGCATACTCAACTGACGACCGAGTTCGTCAAGCTTAGCGAACTCGATGTCGAGCCGTGTCGGGCATGCCTGGCCTGTGTGAAGACAAACCGCTGCGTGATCGAGGACGACGGGCAGGCGCTGGCGGAAACGTTTCGGGCCGCCAAGGGATTCGTGCTGGGTGGCTATACCCCCTACAGCAGTCTGGACGCACGGACGAAGGCGTTTATGGAGCGGATGTACTGTCTTCGCCACAAGACGGGCCTGAACCGGGGCAAGCCGGGCGTATCGGTGGTGACGACGGCCTGCCCCGTCGGCACCGAGGGCCTGCCGCCCGCGGCGCAGACGGCGCAGTCACAGATCGCGTTCTGGATGATGGAAGAACAGATGGTCGACCTCGGGTCGATGGTGGTCCTGGGCAACGTGCCGTGCATTCGTTGCGGCTTTGGCGACGAGTGCGAACTCAGCGGTGTCAGGATGATCGGCGGGTCCGACGCGACGGTCGCGTCGGTCGGCGTAAAGAATATCGAGGGCGATTGCTCGCTGATCGAAGCGGCTATGGAACTGGGCGCCCGGCTTCGCGAGGCCGTGCTGGCCGGCGGCGGACTTAAATTGCTGCGCTGATGCCTCTGCCCGGGTGATCCGACATGTGGCGGGCGGCACGGTCGACCGTCAGGTCGGTCGTGTATCGCAGATGAATTCCAGCCCATGACCCTCCGAGCCGGACCGTCCCGCCCAGACTACGCCGAACCTGGTGGTGTATTGTGCGTATGAGAATCGTGGTGGGTGCCCCGTCCTTCGCGAAGCGAAGGGTGGGCAATGCATGTCACGTGGGTATGTGTATGGATGAAGACTTGAACTATGGCGAACCTGCCCGTACGGGGGGCGTATGGAAAGCGTGACCAAGCCATCAAAACCAAAGCTGACGCGGCGCAGGTTCCTGGTTGCCTATGGCGGCGCGGCGTTGACGGCTGGGATCGGTGCGCTCGATGCGGTGGCCATCGAGCCCCGGTGGGTGCAGGTGACCTATCCCGACGTGGTTATCAAAGGCTTGCCGGCCGACTGGGACGGGGTGCGAATTGCCCACCTGACCGACCTGCACGTTGGGCCTGTAATCGACGTGGAGTACGTCGCTCGGGTCGTCGAGTTGGCGAATGCGGCCTCGCCTGATCTTGTCGTCATAACCGGCGATTTCGTCAGCGAGGGCGGGGCGACCATGCCCGGGCTCGTCGATGCGCTGCGGGCGCTGCGCGGGCCAATGGGGCGGTTTGCGGTGCTGGGCAATCATGACTACTGGTCTGGCGCGCCGTCGGTTCGCTCGCTGCTTGCCGATGCCGGCATCGAGGAGTTGACCAACAAACGCAGGATGCTCGAACGTCGTGGGCACGGGCTTTGTGTGGCTGGGGTGGACGACCTGTGGGAGGGCAGGCCCGATCTTGCTGCGGCGCTGGCGGGTGTGCCCGAAGCGGCGCCGCGGATTCTGCTGTGTCACAATCCCGACTATGCCGAGGACATGCCGCAAACACCACGTGTCGATCTGATGCTTTGCGGTCACACGCATGGCGGGCAGGTGAAGATTCCGTTCGGGCCGCGGCCTCGCCTGCCGATCCGCCACCGGCGCTACGCCGCGGGCCTGGTCGACGGGCCCTGCTGTCAGGTGTACACGTCGTGCGGGCTGGGGATGGTGGGGATTCCGATTCGCTTCAATTGCCGTCCGGAACTTGCCATTGTGACCTTGCGACGGGACGCGTAGGGTGGGTCGTCGACCCACTACATCCGGTCGGGTGGCATGCCCACGTCCCGACGTACGTCGGGATTGCGTGGGCATGTTTGTTTAGCGAGAGGGTGTCACCAAGGGTGGCACGGTCGATCCCGGCGTATTCGACTGAGCTCATGGCGAAGTCTTGTGAGAATGGCGGGTGCCCCGTTCTTCGCGAAGCGAAGGGTGGGCAATGCATGTCGCGTGGGCATGTGTATGGATGAAGACGTTGCACCGGGGGACGCGCGCTGCGAACTGTCGCGAGGAATTTGCGGGGTGTGGCTCGCCGCCTCTTCACCGGGGCGCTGTTCGAGAGACAGCGGGTGGGCCCATCAGAACGTTCACGATGCAGTCTGACAGCGTCGAACACCATTCGCCTTTCTCGTGTTCGCGCACGCTCCACGGGAACCACTCGCAGATCACACAGAACGCGACGGGCTGGCATCCATCCCGACCGTCGATCAGCAGGGCCCAGCCGACCATGTTGTAGTGGCCACGAAACAGACGCCACCGGAGGAGGCTCCCCCCTTTGCCGACACTCACACAGTCGCTGGGAGTGGCACGGGCTGCGAAGGGCTTTGGATTGCGCCTGAGCACGTCGAGCACACGGCGGCTCACGGCACCGTCCACCAGCTTCTCATGGCTGAGCAGCTCCAGGAACGCCACCAGACTGCGAGCAGTACCGTGCTGGGGAGGTAACTCTGACGACGGTAGGAGGTGGTCGCCGCGAAGTCGCTCGTCGAGCACGCGATCGAGCACGCCGGGCTTCGGGATGACCTCGTGGGCAAGCCCAGACAGGTGAAGTGAACGAGCTAGTGCGTTGACTCGTTCGTACCCCACACGTTCGGCCAAGGCGCCTGTCGCCTCGTTGTCACTCAGGCCGATCATGGCATCGAGGGCCTCGTCGATGGTCAAGGTGTCTTCCTTAGCATGGCGCCGCACTATGATCGATTCCGACGTTTTGAGGGAGCCTTCTTCGGCCTGCCGGAGGGCCTCTGCCAGGACGAACAACTTAACAATGCTAGCCAGGCAGAAAGGCTGGTCGGGACGGTACTCGACCGTCTGTCTGGTGCCCAGGTTCTTGCCGAAAAAGCCCACTTCGGCTGGGCACAACTTGGCGAGGGCAACCAGCTGCCGGGGCGTGCGGATCGCTCGCCATCCGCGGAATTCATCCGGGCCGAGAGGCAGACGGAGCGTCTCGCCTTCGGTCACCTGGTGACTGCGAGTCTGACCGGCAACTCGGTACTGCACGGTCAGCACCTTCGGGACGCCGAATACTGGGTCGCCGGCAAGTTGGTTCCCGGCCCCTAGAGTCAGCCGCCCGTCTCGGACGCACGCTCGCGCCTGCGCGGTCACGTCGACCCATCGCCCACTTGCTCCATACCGAGCGCTGAGTATCTCCAGATCGTCGGCCCGCGCGGCGGCCTGTGACGTGGGACGAGTCTCTGCACTCCGTCCGGTGACTTTCCCTATCGCCTCGTCGATACTCAGATGGGCAGAGACAGCAGGCCGACAGCACGAAACCACGACGGCCACAGCGAGTACCCCGAAGCGGCGACCCTCATGGCGTTCTACAGAGACCGTGCCAGGCATGATGAGGTCCTCCAGCGCATCACGGCGGGCCGGGTTGTCCCGAAGTGAAGAAAGAGCGCGAGAGCTGCGCGACTGTTATGGCTTCAGGCTCGCGTTTTGCGTTTACATGGAACCATGAAGTAAAGCACCCGCCGATCGCGCGGTTAGTGTACGAAATCGACGACCCTAGGTCCAGAGCAGTTCGACTCGGCTCACTGCATGGACCCAAGGCACCCAAGCGGCGGTGGTGGGTCCAGACCCACTCTACCAGTTGCGGCAATTCACTGGCGGGCAAGCCGCCAGTGGCACCCCCGAGAAGCCTACGGAGTCGTGGGTCGCTGCCATACACCGGGGATGGCTCGGCCGCAGTCGGGGCACTTGCCGCTACGGATGTGGTTCTGCCGCATCGAAAAGCCCCATCGCTCGATCAGCAGCGCGCCGCAGCCGGGGCAATAGGTGTTTTCGGTGTTGCCGCACTCGCCCGGCAGGTTGCCCGAGTACACAAAGCTCAAACCGGCCTTGCGACCGATCTGGTGGGCGCGCATCAGCGTCTCGACGGGCGTGCGCGGCGGGCCGGTCATCTGGTAGTCCGGGTGAAACGCCGTGGTGTGCCACGGGATGTCCGCATCGACCGACACCAGAAACTCGGCGATGCGCCGCAGCTCGTCGTCGCCGTCGTTGAAGCCCGGCACGACCAGCGTGACCACCTCGACCCAGAATCCCATCCGCCGGGCGTTGGCGATGGTGTCGAGCACGTTCTGCATCACGCCGCCGAGCTGGCGGTACTTCTTCTCGTCGAAGCACTTCATGTCGACCTTGAATAGCTCGGCGCAGGGCCTGAGAAACTCGAGCACCTCGGGCGTGGCGTGCCCGTTCGAGACGTAGCCGCACAGCATGCCGTGCGGCTTGGCCCGCTTGAAGATCTCGACGGCCCACTCACTGGTGATCAGCGGCTCGTTGTAGGTGCTGGTTACGATCGGCGCTTCGTACCGCACGCCTAGCTCGACGATCTGATCGGCTGCGCAGAACGTGGGCGACGACGTGGCCCGCTCGTCGCGCAGCGCCTGGCTGCTGAACCAGTTCTGGCAGAACGAGCAGTGGAAGTTGCACCCCAGCATGCCGAAGCTGACGGCCGAATGGCCCGGCAGGACGTGGTACATGGGCTTTTTCTCGATCGGGTCGACGTTGAGCCCAGCCACGTATCCGGCCGGCACTTTCAGCTCGCCGCCCTCATTGAACCGCACCAGGCAGATTCCCGACTTGCCGGCTGCGATGCGGCAGCGATGGCCGCACGCCAGACACCGCACCACGCCATCATCCTCGGCGCGCGACGTCTCGGGCCCGGCCGTCATCGTGTGCTGGGCAAGAAGTTCTTTCAGTGAAACCGACGGCGACATAACCTGCTCCCGCCCCAACGAAAGGCCTATCTGGACATTATAGGCGTTGTTGCGGCGGCAACGTGTCTTTCTTGCGAAAACATGGAAGGCGCCGGGTAGACGCCCTGCCCCTGCGGCCGATCAGGTATGGCGCCTGACATCGCGGACCGGCTTGAACGTCGCCACCTGTTCGCCCGGCAGCACGAGCATGCTGTGATCGGGTCCCACCGACGGCAACACGCCATCCGCCAGTGCGCGAAGCTCCTGCACCACCTCGAAGTGGCTGAGTGAATGCACCTGCCCGATCAACTCGCCGGCCGACACCACCTCACCTCGCTGCTTGCACGGCCCGAAGAAGCCCAGATGTTCGGACAGGAATATGGTAACCGGGTCGGACCGTCGCGAGACAGCTTGCACCGGCGGCAGCTCGAGCTGGCCGTCGATCATGTCAAAATGGCGCATCACGTTGAACGTGCCGCGGACCATCACCTCGGCGATGTCCTCGGTGACGAAGTGGCTGGCGGGGCAGGCCTCGATGAGAATGGCCGGCACGTCGATCGCCGGCGGGATGGTGCGGTGCAACTGCCCTGGCGGGAAGCTGTCGGCGTCGGCCTCGTCGAGAAGCCGCGTGCCGAAGGCGTACGCCAACTCGCGCGAGGCGTCGTGCGTGTCGAGGTACGCGGCAAACGGCGCGTCGCACAGCCGGCACGCGTGGAAGTCGAGTACGGCAGACGCCTTGGCGAACACCTCGTGTGTGAGCGCATAGGCGAGTCGATCAACCCAACTGCCCCCCGCGTCGCCCGGCCAGACGCGGTTGATGTTGCTGCGAAGCTGACCGGCGTACTGCTTCATGTCCTGGTTCTGCCGGGGGTAGACGTCGGCCACGCGGGTCGAGGTGATCGCCGGCAGGTCGACCAGCGGCAGGATCACGACCGTACCGCGGATCGCAGCGAAGTCGAAACCGTTGAGCAGGTGGTGGGCGGCCATCGTGCCGGGAAACTCCGTGCGGTGCTGGGCGCAGTGCATCACCAGTGTCGCGCCGTCCTGCTTGCCGGCGGCGAGGATCATCGGGATGGCCACGCCGTCGACGTGAAACTGCCCGTACACCACCTCGCCTTCTTTGGCCTGTATGTCCTGAATCTTCAGCACAATTGATCCTCCGCGTGTGTTGTCGATCATCGCGATTGTCGCACGACGGTTACAGCGTCTGGTCTCGCTTCTGCCATCGGGGCAGGGCGGCTGCCTGGGTGCCGAGCATGCGGCCATAGAGCTCGTCGCGCCGCTCTTTGAACTGCAGGTCACGCATGTCGCCATACCACGGCTGGACGGGCGGACGGGCCAGATCGAGCGTGGCGAAGATGGCGTCGCGTTCGCCGCGGGCGCCGTCGCCCGGGTGCGTCCGCGCGATCACGTCGCCCTTCGGATCGATGATCTGGCAGGGATAGTTGTAGCCGCTGGTGACCAGCCACAAGCCGTTCTCGTATGCCCGAGACCGCACCAGCACCTCCCGTCCACCCCAGATGGGCACAGCCACAATCTCGGCGCCGCCAAGCAGCAGCGCCCGCGCCGGCTCGGGATAGGTGGTGTCGTGGCAGATGAGCATGCCCAGCCGGCCGAAATCGGTGTTGAAGACCGGTAGATCGTCGCCCGGCCTGATTCCGTCGGAAAGCTCCTGGTTAGGTAGCTGCACCTTGTGGTAGATGCCCGCGATCCGGCCGGCTCGATCGAACAGCACCGCCGCGTTGTAGATGACGTCGCCGTCGCGCTGAAACAGCCCGGCGACGACGTAGGTCTTGCCGCGGCGGGTCGCTTCGGCCAGCGCGTCGATCTCGGGGCCCGGCACGTCGAGCGCGCCTTCGTAGTGCTTCTCGGTGATGCCCACGATGTTGATCGCCTCGGGCAGCACGACCAGATCGAGCGGGCCGAAGCGCTCGCGCGCCTGGTCGACGTCGTCGGCGAACAGACGGGCGTTGTCGATCGGCTTGTCATGCGGGCGATAGGGCGGATAGTCGTAGATGCTGCACGCCCGCACGAGGCGCGAGGGCGGCGCTTCGACCGGTTCGACGACGACCTTGCTGACGGTCATCTCGCCGCGGGGGCATCGCACCAGCAGCACGTCGAGGAAGGCGCGATCGAGCTCGGCCTGGCCGGTCATTTCGTAACGACACTCACCGTGTGAGCCGACCGTCACGTCGGCCAGGTGCCGGCAATGCTGCTGACTTAGCAGCAGTTGCACCCAGGTCTGGTGCCGCGGGTCGTCGATGCCGCGCAATTGGGTGTGGACGGTGACGCGGTACCAGTGGTCGGGCTCGAGCGGTGCGATCTTGC
>CBFCZG010000127.1:0-10998 GCA_965602375.1 uncultured Phycisphaerae bacterium
CCGACGGGCGCTTCGAGTGGACCAGCGCGCCGGCGGATGAGGTGGCGTTCGACATTTGGAAAAAGGGCTACATGCGCGTGTCCAATTGGCCGCTGTCGCCATCGGCCGAGGAACACGTCATCGTGTTAAACCCGCCGCTGCGCGTCCGCGGGAAGGTCCGGGACGGGCAGACCGGCGAGGTGGTCGATGCGTTCACGGCCATTCCCGGCATTCGGTTTAGGGATGGGGATCGACCGCACTGGCAGCGTCGCAATGCGGTGGAGTGCACGGGCGGTGAGTACGAGTTGGCGTTCCAAAGCTCGTACCCGGGCCACGTGATACGCATTGAGGCACGAGGCTACAGGCCCGGCGAGTCGCGGACGTTCACGGACGACGAGGGCCAGCAGACGTACGACTTCGAGCTCGAGAAAGGAACCGGGCCCAGCGCTACAGTTCACCTGCCCGACGGCACGCCCGCTGTCGGGGCTCAGGTCGCGCTGGCGGTCCCGCCGGCAATGCTGTTCGTCACCAATGGCGCGGTTTCACAAGGGGCGCAGGTGAGCGTGGCGACGGACGCGGAGGGGCGGTTCTCATTTCTGCCGCAGACCGACCCTTACGCGGTAGTGGTAGTGCATGCGGGCGGCTATGCGCAGGTGTCGGCCGACCAGCTGGCCGACTCGCCGGAGATAACGTTGGAACCGTGGGGCCGCGTCGAGGGAACCGTGCACGTTGGGGGCAGGCCCGGAACCGACGAGAAGATTGTCCTTTACCTCAGGAGGACCGGACAGACCGATCCCGGCGAGCCGAGGATCGAATTCCGCAACAGGACGACAACGGACGCGGAAGGGCGTTTCGTGATGGAGCGGGTCAAGGGGGGCGAGGCGCGGGTGGCCCGCACGATCACGGTGCTTGACGACGGACAGTCGGTACGGTCGACGTATGCCCAGCAAGTCGGGGTCGATGTGGAGCCGGGCCAGACCATGACGGTCGCGCTGGGCGGGACCGGAAGACCGGTGATCGGGCGGGCCGTCGTACCGCAGGGCTACAACGGGGATGTCGACTGGGCGTACAGTGACGCCAGCATCACCACTAAGGTGCAAATACCGAGTGACGTAACGGGTCCAACGACGCCCGACAACTGGGACCAGATGGACCCACAGCAGCAGCGCCAGTGGTATCAGAACTGGCAGCAGTCGCCGGAAGGTAGGGCGTACGGGGACGCGAGGGAGAAGGCGCAGCGGCAGCGACGGCGATATGGCTTCACGCTGGAACGTGACGGGTCGTTTCGGGCTGAGGACATTGCCGCGGGCACGTACTTCCTGCGGATCGACGTGCGGCAACCGCCTCAGGGAGGTAGGCGTTCTACCGGCGAAGTAATCGGATCGATCTCGCGCGAGTTCGTCGTACCCGACATGCCCGACGGAAGGAGTGACGAGCCGTTCGACTTGGGAACGCTGACGCTCGCGCTCGAGAAGCGTGACGAGGGGCTGGCGGTCGGCCAGCCCGCTCCGCCGTTCAAGGTCAAGACGCTCGACGGTAGGTCGATCAAACTTGCCGATTACCGCGGCAAGTACGTGCTGCTGGACTTCTGGGCCGTCTGGTGCGGGCCGTGCCGGGCCGAGACGCCAAACCTCAAGGCCGTCTGGGAAGCTTTCGGCAACGATGATCGGTTCGTGATGATCGGCCTGAGCTTGGACAAGGACGTTGATACCCCCAAGGAGTATGCGGCGAAGAACGACTTGGAATGGATTCAGGGATTCCTGGGCGAATGGTCGAAGACCAACTTGCCAGCCAGCTATGGCGTGCGAGGTATTCCGGCGACTTTCCTGATCGACCCCGACGGCAAGATCATTGCCAAGGACCTGCGCGGGCCACAGATGAAGGCGGCTGTCCAGCGCGCGCTCGGCGGGTCGGCCGCGGCCGCGCAGTCGGATCAAACCAGTAAGGCTCTATCGGACAGATCGGCCAGTGCCGCGAATCTGCGGCGTATCGGCCAAGCCTGCTACATCTACGCAGTCGACCACAACGATCGCTTTCCGCCGAACTGGGAGGCCCTGCTCGATAGGGATTTGATCGCGCCCAAGCAACTCCACGCCCCGCATGACCCAACGGATGACATTTCTTATGTCTACATCCCCCGTCAGAGCACCAACAGCGATCCGAGAAACATCCTTGCGTACGAGCGCCCCGACATCGACAAGGATGGGACTAACGTGTTGTTCATTCCCGCATTGGTTAAGTTCCTGTCGACCCAAGAGTTCGAGAAGGCGTTGGAGGAAACCAGGCAGCGTCTGAGCCGGTACGGCGCCGGCGCGCCCGCCGAAACGCCCAGGACGTTACACTTGGTTGAGGGCAAAGTTCTT
The DNA here is from genome assembly GCA_965602375.1 of uncultured Phycisphaerae bacterium. Taxonomy (GTDB): domain Bacteria; phylum Planctomycetota; class Phycisphaerae; order UBA1845; family DATKUK01; genus DATKUK01. The sequence goes on from CBFCZG010000127.1 coordinate 2,343, forward strand.
GACGCCATACCCGTCGCCTCGGATGAGGCGTGGAACAAGCTGGGCGCTTCTTCGGACGGGGAAATCCACGGGGATTTCCACCAGAATTTCGATGATCTTTTCAGCCCGGCGGGAGTCAAGGTGGCTCTGGTTGGCGATTCGCTCGCCAGAGAAACCACGACGAACCAGAGGGGCGGGTTCACCTTCGCGGGCCTGCCCGAAGGATCCTATGAACTTACTGCGACCCTACCGCCGCATGCCTTTACGCCTGAGCAGTCCACAGAACGGATCGTCCGCAAACAGATCACGGTACCGAGCGATGGGCCGATCACGATAATGTTTGACTGGCCCTCTATCACGCTCACGGGGCGTGTGACGGATGCAAGCGGCAAGCCCGTCGCCGGCGCGCGAGTCAAAGGCGAGCCGTTTCCCATACCCGACTCGGCGGACGCCAAGCGATTACTTCAGGCCCCTATCGCGGTTCTGACGGATGTTGACGGCGTCTATGTCATGCCGGGAGTCAGGCCTGTGGGAAGTACCTGGCGCGCTGCGATTTATCTGAAGGGAGGGGATCTGGCGGCTTTCGAGATCCACGTCGAAGCCGATGGCTTCGCCCAGCCCAAGGACAGTGTTCCGCGAGTGGCCCTTATCTCTGAACAGCAGCTTCGGCCGGCCCGGCGCCTTTGGAGGGCTCTCGGTCAGTTGGCAATGCGGCACGGGGATCAACAGGATAAAGAGGACTGGAAAAACATGAGAGACGATTTCCCTTACGCCACTGACGGAAGCACCATCACCGGCGTCGACATCGTGCTGGAGGAGACCGAGGTCATCATCGAGGGTGGCGGCAGCCGCACCACATCCAAACCGGCCCGCGGGTCTGCTGACGACATACCGCTGGCTGCCGACCCCATGGAAGACACAAACGGCAGCAACGCGAACGACAGGCCCGAAAGCGAGGGAGATTCGAACTCCGCGACCGTGCTTCGGCAGCATATGACAGGCGACGATACATCGAAACCGCGAGGACGCCAGACGCCCGCGACAGACGCCGCACTCATCCGTCCGCGCGCCGTCGAAGTGCCATTTGCACTGCACACTGAAATCCCTGTCGACCTGATAGTCGGCACGGCCGAGCATCCGCGACTGGGGGAGGTCAAGTGGATCCGCCTGGAGGCCAACTACGCCAATGCGTACGGAATCACCGCCCGCGTTGGCTGGTCGACCGCGCGAGATTCCATGTGGCGGGTAACTGTCCAGGCGTTGGATCGGCACGGCGCTGTGCTTCGCCAACCGACCGATTATCCGCTGATCTTCGAGGGGCGACGGAGCCAAACCACCCAGCAGCATATGCAGCACACGGAACTTAACGTGCCCTGGATGCACCGACGCGTTGGCGGCAGGCCCGTTTCGCTTCGGGTCTCGTTGGAAGCGACTGCGGACCGCGGAATTCACGCTCCGCCTGCCGCCCGGGGCGATCGCGTGCTTAACGTCCGTGTGGTCCACGCCGAGACGGGCGAGCCGCTGTCCGGCGCGACCGTCGGCGTGGTGTTGGACGATACACGCAGCAAAATGACCATCGCTTCCGCGCTTTACGCCACCGACGCGCGTGGAAGCTGCGCAATAGAGCTGCCGTCCGGGCCCGTACCGTCGGTGAGTGTCTTCGCCCACAAGGATGGCTTCGTGGCGATGACGAAGACCTGGTCCAACGCGCCGGCGCCCCTCGTGGAGGTGCCCACAGTACACACGATGCGTCTCAAGCTGGCGCTGCCGATCGGCGGGGTTGTCCGCAACGAGGCGGACGAACCGATCGCCGGCGCGACCGTCCGCGTTATGGAATTCCTGTCCAACGAGGATGGTCTAACTCGCATTGAACGGACCGTCCAGACCGATTCGAACGGGCGCTGGCGTCTCGACGGTGTGCCGAGTGATGTGAAGAGCCTGAGCCTGAAACTCACACATCCCGAATACCTCGCTGGCTACTTGAAAGGCGGCGACACCTTGCGTGAGGCGCGGGCCCAGACCCACGTGGAAGTTATGAAAGCGGGACTGATCCTGGCGGGCAAGGTTCTGGACGGCGACGGCAAGCCGGTCGAAGACGCCTCGGTTGTGTTGGACACACAGAGCGAGCGGTCTGTGGACGGCTACACGCACACGCGGACCGATGCTACCGGCCACTTCCGTTTTGCCAACGCTAAATGGGGCGTCGGCCTGCTGCGCGTCCAGGCAACGGGCTTTGCCCCGACCATCCAACGGGTACACATAGCATCCGGGGTCCAGCCGGTTGAGATTCGTCTGGAACGCGGCCGCCCCCTGTTAGGGCGAGTAACTGACGCTCAAGGCGCGCCGGTGCGCGATGCCATGGTCGTGGTCGCTCCGCTGCCAGACTACTCGGGTTTCGGGGTATGGGTTGAGCCTACGGATGAGCGGGGGCGGTTCCGCATGGCCAATGTCCCCGACCATGAGGTGCTCGTGCATGTCATGAAGACAGGCTACACGTCTGTTAGAGACCAACCCGTCAAGCCGTCTGAGGGCGAGGCTGCCCTTACGCTTAGAGCGCCTTTGCGTGTCACCGGCTCGGTCACCGATGCCGTTACCGGCGCACCGATACGCAACTTCGAAGTGGCGGTCTGCCTGGCGCACAAGGGCGGCAAGACCGTCTGTGAAACGTGTATGCCGCCGGTGCGATTCTCCGACGGTCGCTACGAGTTGACGTTCGACGAGCCATCCATGAAGGGGCTCGTGCTCAGAGCGCAGGCCGAAGGCTACGAGCCAGCCCTGTCGCCGCCGTTTGACAACGACCGCGAGCAAAGAACCATAGACCTCAAGCTCACGCCCAAGTAACAACTCGTCCGTATTCACGGTCGGTCGTGCCAGACGGTCCTGCGCACCTCCCATTGCGTTGGATTACCGTTCGGGAAAGAGCGACGCACGGTCCGCCGACCGCCGTATCCTCTTCGACTGCCGAATTCCCGTACAATGCCCTTATGTCTTCGCCGCCAAACAACGCCGCCGTTCGACAGTGGCCCGCGGTCGCTGCGCTCGTGGCGACGGCGGCGCTGTGGAGTCTGGCCGGGCCGCTGATCAAGCTGCTGGGCGGTATGGGCGGCGTTGTCGAGCCGGCGGCCGGTGCGTCGATCGCGTTCCATCGATCGCTGATCGGCGGCTTGTTCTTTTTGCCGATGGCCTGGTCGCGTCGCGGGTCGCTGGCGGCTGTCTCGCCTGCCTGGCTGATCGGCACGGTGGTGTCCTTCACCGTCATGACGCTTTGCTTCGTGGTGGCCACCATCCACACCGCCGCCGCCAACGCCATCATCCTCCAGTACACCTCGCCGATCTGGGTGTTTCTGCTGTCGCCGCTGCTGCTGCGCGAGCGAGCGAACATCACCGACGGCGCCGCCCTGCTGCTGGGCATGCTGGGGGTGGGCGTCATCTTTTTCGGCAGCGGGGGTGCCGATACGTTCGGCCTGGTGATCGCGCTGCTCAGCGGTGTGGGATACGGCGCGCTGACGGTCATGATTCGCGGGCTGCGGCGCGTTCACGTGTATGTAACGGTATCGGTCAACTGCCTGGGCTCGGCGCTGGTGCTGGCGCCGGTTGTGGTGTGGTCGGGCGGGCTGTCGCTGACGCCCGGGCAGCTCGGGCTGATCGCGCTGCTGGGGGTCGTGCAGTTCTCGGCGCCGTACGCGCTGTTCTCGTATGCGCTGAAGCGGATCGAAGCGCACCGCGCGGCGCTGATCCTGCTGGTGGAAACGATTTTCAACCCCGTGTTCACCTACGTGACAGTGGGTGAAGCCGTTCCGCCGGCCACGCTGATCGGCGGTCCGCTGATCCTCCTTAGCGTGATCGGCTGGCTGCTGCTGTCGGCGCGGCAGCGCGGGGCAGCAAGACGCAACGCGCCCGACACAGACTAGGTTGCACCTGGGCCGGTCCTGGTGCGCACGAGAACGCGGACCGGTTCCTGAACCTGCCCGTCGCGTGCGAAATTCATCAAGCGCTGCCGCATCGACGTGGTCACTTCCTGCCCTTTGCTCACGAGTAAGGTACCGCTGATTGTTGTCACGTCGTCGGCCAGTGCCATTCGCGTCGTCAGGTCGCTCATCCGAACTTGCTGGATCTCGAACGACTCCGCGAAATCGGCGAGCACTTCGAGAGCGGCGAGTACTTCAGGATCGTATCGGTCTGACCATTTGCGCAGTTCTACAATCGCGTCCACCTCGCCAAGCCCGCTCCATGTGAGCGAGTCGTAATCAAGGGCGACCTTCAGGATACGGGCGCCCAGCGGCAGTTCGTTACCGGCCGGCGAATCCGACGGAGAACCGGACCCGTCGAGGCCCTTCTGCTGATAGGCGATGATCTCTGCTACGGGTTCGAGCCTGGGGATGTTTGCAACCAAGTCACGCCCGACGGAAGGATGACCTTCAAACATCGCAGATTCTTCCGGCGTCAATGGCTGGCCGTGATATATCTTGTCCAGAGTGTCGGGGGGCACCGTAACACAACCAATCTGCGACAGCATGGCGGCGATCTCGCACTCCCACGGCTGATCGACGTTCAACTTTTTGCAGAGCCTTCGGACCAGGCGCCGCACGCGAGACGCGCAACCGAAGGCCGTTGGGTTGATGAGCGACAGCACGTCGGTGAGGACTTGGACGCTGCCGCGAAGGGTCTTGCCCAAGAGCTGTTTCTCCGCCGTGACAAGCTGGTATTGTCTTACACCTGCAGCGAGGGTCTTGGCCAGGGCTTCCGCCGGGCACGGCTTGGTCAGGAAACGAAAGATCTGTCCCTCGTTCACCGCCTCAATGGCCGTTTGCTGATCTGCGTTGCCCGTCAGCATGACGCGAACGCTCTCGGAAGCCCGCTGCCGAACCGTGCTGAGGAATTGAATGCCGTCCATGCCCGGCATGCGCATGTCGGAAACGACAACGGCGAAAGGACCGCGTGAGGCAACAATCTCCAGGCCCTCCACCCCGCCGCCGGCGGTTTCGACGTCGAACTCCTTGCGAAACTGGCGGCGGAACGCCTGCAGGACATTCGGATCATCATCTACAAACAGAACCTTCTCACTCATCGGGCAGATGCTCCTTGTGCGACGTCGGCTGCCAGGCCTCGCCACGCCGGAAGCCGATCGGCCAAACCAAGTCGCTCCAGGTACTCGGCGTCGAGTAAGCGCGCCTTCGCAGCTTCCGGTACATGGTTCGATTCATGGTCCAGTACATCGGCCACGTGTACGGCGGTCAGCGGAGTGAACCCGTCCGCCATACATCGGCCCGGGCTATGGTGAAACGCGACCGCTTCTACGATGGGGTCGGGCAGCCCCCAGAGCCCGAGCAGGTAGGCCCCGACCTCGGCGTGGGTGTTCGCCAGAATCTGCCTTTCGGCCTCCGCGAAGGTAAGTCTCTCATCGTCGACGGCCGTTAATACTTCGCTGTAGGGTTCCGCGAGGTTGGCCGCGATGATGAGCTTGCCGGCATCATGCAGAAGCCCCGCAAGAAGCGCATAGTCGCGAAGCTCCTCCGGGACATCCTCCACAGCGGCGATACGCTTGGCCAACGCCCCGGTCATGACGCTGTGCGTCCACAGCGTGTCCAGACAGAGCCCCTCGATCTCGACGGCGTCGAAGTGGGAGAAGACCTGCAAGGAGAGGACGAGCGCCTTGAGCGTATCGACCCCGAGGAAGCTAGCCGCCTGCGCCGGATCGGACACGTGGCGCCGCAGGCCAAAGAACGCGGAGTTCACCAGCTGCAAGACCTTGGCGGTCATGCCCATGTCTTTCGATATGATCTGGCCAACCTTCTTGATCGACGCCTCCGGGGATTGCAGTTCGCTCACGATTTCGGTATAGGTCTCCGGCAAGCTGGGGATCGTGCTCATCTGCGACACGAGGTTCTTGAGGGAACCCTCGCGGAGGAGGTCGCGCAGGGCGCATGCCCTGCTGATGACGTCCTTGAGCTGCTTGGTGTCGCACGGCTTGGCAAGGTACTGATGCGCGGGCCCGACGGATCGGAAGATCGTCTCTTTTTCCGAATGTCCCGAAAGCACGATGCGAACAGCCCGCGGATATCGTTGTTTGACCTCGCACAACAGCTGCGCTCCGTCCATCCCCGGCATGCGCATGTCGCTGACCACCACGTCGAAAGCATCATCAGCCAGGGCGGCCAGGGCCTCCTCGCCGCCGGAGGCAAAGGCCATCTGCCATTCCGTCCGCATGGGATGCAGCATTCGCCGAAGCCCGGCGAGCACGTTGGGGTCATCGTCAACGAATAGAATGCGCTTCTTCATGCTATGGCGCCTCCTCGGCAGCGGCCGACTGGGCATCGATCGGCAGCCGAATAATGAAGGTCGTCCCTTTGCCTGTTTCGCTCTCGAATGTGAGGGTGCCGCCGTGCTTATCGTTGATCACGGCGTGGGCCATCGCCAGGCCCTGACCGGTTCCTTTACCCACTTCCTTGGTCGTGAAGAAGTGCTCGAAGATCTTCGAACGGTGTTCTTCAGCGATGCCGCCCCCGGTGTCGCCGATGCGAATCTCGGTCCAGTCGCCGTCCAGCCGCGTCACAATCGTGATGGTTCCCTTTCTGACGGTATCCTTGCCCACCACGTCGGCGATGGCGTGGGCGGCGTTGATTACGATATTGAGGATGACCTGGTTGAACTCATTCACCAGGCAGGGCACGGGCGGGAGGGAGGGGTCGAAGTCGGTCACCATGTCGGCCACATACTTCCACTCGTTTCGGGCGACGGTGACCGTGCTCTCGATGGCCTTGTTCAGATCGACGGCTTCCTTTCCCTCCGCCGCGGGATGCGAGAAATCCTTCATGGCTCGAACGATCCTGCTCACCCGCTCGATTCCCTCCAACGACTGGGCGATCGCCTGGGGTATCTCCGTTGTCAAATAATCGAGGTCCGCGTCCTTCTCCGCCTGCTGCACCTTGGCCAATATGTCCGGCGTCACCAGTCCGTTTCGGCAAGCCTGCGTAAGTCGACCGTACTCGCTGAGCAGCTTGCGCATGTCTTCGAAAGCGTCCTGAAGGAAGCGCGTATTATCGCCCACAAACTGGGTAGGCGTGTTGATCTCATGGGCGATGCCGGCCGCCAACCGGCCGATCGACTCCAGTTTCTGTGTCTGGGCCAACTGGCTCTCGAGTATCCTCTTCTCGGTGACGTCGGTAGCAATGATGAGCACATTCCCTGTGCTGTTACCGTCGGATCCCATCGGGCTCACGGTGAAACCGAGAAACGCCTCCCGGCCATCCCGACATGTGAAGCGCGTCTCGTGTTGACGAGTCGGCCGACCGTGGGTGCGACATTCTGATATGGTCTTTCTGAGGGGCTCCACGTTCCACTCGATACCACAATCATCGAGTGACTGTCCGATGGCCTCCTTTTCGGCGACGCCGAACGTTTTCTCGGCCGCTGCGTTCCACGCCGTGATCCTATCGCTCTCGTCCAGTCCCACCAGAACCGAAGGGATCGATTCGAGTAGATGTCGGGTCTGTGCGTGGGCGAGCTGCAGTTCGTCCTCCGCTTGCCTGCGTTCGCTGATGTCGCGAATGGTGGCTTGCACAGCCGTGACCTTCCCTTGGTGGTGGAGGGGTCGTGGGTTGACTTCCACCAAGCGAGGCTCTCCGCCCTTGTGAGTCAAGGTCAATTTGAAGGGCCGACGATGCTGACCTACCAGCAGAAGGGCGAACTCCTTCTGCGCCCTGGACAGCGAGTCACCTGTCACAACGCCGACATCGGCGAAGTGCCTCCCCCGCAACTCGTCCTCAGAGAATCCGACCATCTCTTCGAAAGCCGGATTCAGGCCCACGATTCGCCCCGAAGTACCCACCGACACGATGGCGTCGGGTGCCCCCCGAACCATCTCGGCACACCTTCGTTCGCTTTCGCGCCGGGCCTGCTCCGCCCGCGTGCGCTCGGCGATGTCTCTCAATACCCCAATGGCATGCCATTCCCCTTTGATTCTCACGCCCGACAGGGATAGCTCCACTGGGAATTCCTCGCCGTTCTTCCTGACGCCTACGAGGCCGACGGTCTTTCCCACAGTGGCGCCTTGGCCGGTCTCCTGGAATTGCTGAAGGGCTTGGCGGTGTGTCTCCCGAAATGGCTCGGCAACGATGAGCGTGTGAATGTCCTTGCCCAGCGCCTCCTCCGGTGCGTACCCGAATGTCGACTGAGCGGCCTGGTTCCAGAAGGAGATATTGCCCTCATTGTTCATCATGATGATGGCGTCTTGAGCGGAAGCACATATCGTTCTGAACTTCTCTTCACTTTCCCGCAGCGCCTCCTCGGATCGCTTCTGTTTTGAAATGTCGCGGACGAACGCGCAGTTGTATTCCTGGCTCTCGAACACCACGAAACTCACAGAAACTGCTACCGGGGTGAGGCGCCCATCCTTCGTTCGTATGCGGGATTCGAATGTGTAGGACCCAAGTTTGCGGACCTCGCGCCAGTGTTCAGGCCAGGCCTCTGCCGGAAAATATGGATTGAGATCGGACACACTCATGGTCATCAGTTCGTCGCGCGAGTAACCCACGAGCCGGCACGCAGCATCGTTCACGTACACGAAACGCGCGTCGGCCCCCACCCAGAACGCGGCATCCCAGATTCGGTCGAACGCACGCCGCGCGAAACGAAGCGCCTCGTGCCCCCGCATGTGTCCGCTATCCGCAAGAGCGAG
>CBFCZG010000128.1:0-10983 GCA_965602375.1 uncultured Phycisphaerae bacterium
GAGGCGAAGGTTTGGATGGCTTCGGCCTTGTCGCCGAGGACCAGGGCGCTGTGGTGCGTGCCGCCGAGACGCGAGTATTGCTCGAGAAACCGCGGCACGGGCAAGGCGGGCTCGATCCACGCGCGGATCATGGAGTGCAGGTCTTTTCGTGGCGAGTCTTCGCCGATGCGAACGGGGGCGACGATGAGTCGGAACGACGCGTGCGGGCCGGGGGACAGGTTAACCAGGACGGCCGGTCCGGGCTGGATAGAGCAGGCCAGGTAGGCGGGATTGGCGGCGCGGGTGTAGGGGAACGGCTTTTCCAACAACAGCGGTGTGGCGGCGGCGACGTCGGGGTTGATCTCGCCCATGTGCGAGAGGAACAACGTGTTGCCCTTCCAGTCGGGGCAGAAGATTTCGGTGAAGGTGGTGCGGCCGAGCGAGCGCGACAGCGCCCCGACCAGCGACGCGGTGAGCACGTCGCCCTCGCCGGCATAGCCCAGGCCGCGTGACATGGCTTTGCAGGCCTCGAGGAACGGCACGGTGTCGACGGGCGGCTGGGGTGAGTCGAAGGCCAAAAAGTTCACGCTGAATGCGTGGCAGCCGCGGGCGTCGAGGCAGGCTCGCAGACCCAGCCCCACGCGGACGCTGCGGCGATGGACGTCGGGCGACGCCTGAACGTCGAAGCGCTGGGTGTCTTGGGCGATCTCGGCATCAATCTGGTCGTCGCCTACTCGTTCGGCGAACTCGGCCAGGTCGCTCGGCGCGATCTGCTCAGCCGCGATGCCGAGCCCGCTGCGAAGGGTGTCGGCCTCGACGGCGAAGTCGCCCATGCCCTCGAACGACTCGCCGATCCGCAGCGCCTTGGTCTGCCTGAACTGGTTGGCGGCCAGCGCGGCGCGGGCGAAGTCGGCTGCCCGCGCGATCACGTCGGACTCGGTGACGTGGCCGGCGACAATGTGGAACGCCCGCCCGTGACGGCGGAACATGGCAGCCAGGTCCTGCACGCCGTGGATGCCGTGGTTGTACATGAGTCGATCGGGCTCGACGTCGTGGCCGAAGGCGTGGTCCATGGTGGTATCGAGCATGAGCAGCGGAAGCTTTGTGTCGCACAGCGGGCCGATGGCCTCACCCGAGGGCGAATAGGCCAGGTGCAACGTGACGATCAGGTCGACGCGTTGGGTGTCGAAGTGGTGAACGGCGGTGCGAAACTCGCTTTCGACGCAGCAGATGTTCGAGCGGACCACGTCGATGCCCTTGCCTTCGAAGCATTCGACGATTTGCCCGAGGAACGGTTCGAAGTCGTTTCGGGCTTCGGGTCGGACTTTGTCGTAGAGGGCTACGTACAGCGGCAGCAGTCCGATCTTGGGCTTTTCGGGCATGGGTACGTCTCCTAGCGCAGTTCGATTGGGCCTCCGACGGCCACCGATCCATAGACGCGGTCGTACGTGTTGAGATAGTTGTCGAGTCCGTCGGCGATGCTCTGGCGCGTTGGGGCGTTTGGCAATCGCACGCGTTTCGCTTGGCAGGCGGCGGCCTTCGGGCTGAACGGGTAGATGGCGCCGCGAGCGCCGGCGAGGTCTTCATCTTGGGTGGTGTAGACTGGGATCGGAGCGAACAGCGCGGCGAACAGCCGGGCGAAGAACCATCCTTTGCTGGCGCCGCCGCCGAGGACGATTGCGTCGATCCGGCGCCGCCGGTGGACCTGCCGGAACACGCGGAAGAACTCGTAGCACATGCCCGCCGCCAGGGCCCGCAGCATGTCGTGTGCGTCGGTGTGGGGGCTGATGCCCAGCATGGCGCCGCCGCCGAACGCGTCTTCCGCCAGTGGGTTCGGCCGGGCCAGCCACGGCAGGCACACCAGATGCTCGGGCGGCAGCAGGGACTCACCGAACACTTCGTCGAGGCGGGCGATAGCGCGGGTCTTGTCGGCCTCGAGCAGCGTCTGGAGGGCCCAGTCCCAACTGACGTTGCCGGTCAGCAGCGGTTGGATGATCAGCCAGCCGTTGCCGACCGGCGCGGGGATGACCAACTGAAACGGTGACGACCACTTGGCGTTTTTGGGCAGCACGAAGTTGCCGACCCATGACGTGCCGAGCGAGCACTGCAGGGGGCGTCGCGCAAGGTGGGCGGCTGACATGTAGCCGGCTTCGTGGTCCATGTAGGGTCCGGCGACGGGGATGCCGTCACCCAGGCCGACACGCCGGGCGGCGGTGCGGGTGAGCGGATGAGTGGCGTGGCCTTGCCGCAGCGGCGCGACAAACGACAGGGGCACGCCGACCACGTCGAGCGCCGCCTGCACGAGCGTGTTGTTGGGCACGTCGTAGCAGCCGATCTGCGTGGCGTTGCATGCGTCCTGTCGCCACGTGCCGGTGAGCCGGTGGTAGAGGTACTCGCCCGCGCCGACGTAGATGTTGCTGTCGCGGATCAGCGTCGGTTGGTTTTCCTGGAACCAGCGCAGCTTGGCCAGTCCGGCGCCGGGCCCGTCGCGCCAGGCGAGCCGCCTCCAGTACGATGCGGGCTTGCCGGCGGCGATCTCGGCCATGTAGCGGTTGGGCCTCGCGTCGTTCCAGAGCATCATGGACGACAGGGCCTTGCCGGTGCGTCGGTGGGCGATCAGGGCGCTGCCGCCCTGTGCAGCCAGGCTTAGCCCGCCTACCGAGTTCCATGCCCTGCCGAGAGTGCGGCGAATCTCGCGCAGGGCGCCGTCCAGGGCGCGGTCGATCTGTGAGGGGTCTTGCTCGCGCGAGCCGTCGGGGCCGACGCCGATCTTGAGGGGATTTGTGCAACCTGCCAGCAGTCGTCCGCCGGACGCGTCGAAGGCGGCCGCCTTCAACACGGTCGTGCCAAGGTCGATGCCGACGAAGATATGCTCGGCCATGGATGCTCCTTCCGGCGCGGCTCTATCGGGCCTTTCGTTTCATCGCGGCGCGGCGGCGCCTGACGGCGGGCAGGAAACCTTTGCCCAGCACGTCCTGCTCGCAGCCGACGTCGAGCATCTCGCGGAGCACCTTGGCGCCGTCGCTGCGTGGATAGGCGTTGGCGAGCCGACGGGCGGCCTTCATCGTCGAGACGATGGCTGGGTAGTCGGCGACGACCTTGTCGGCCAGCTCGACGACCTTGTGCTTCTCCTTGACGCTGTCGAAGACTTTCTCCCAGTCGACGTACGCGCGGACCATGACGGCATAGTGGATCAGGTCCTTCATGATGGCTGCGAAGCGGTTGGTCCGCTTGCGGTCGGCGCTCTTGGGGAAGCAGCCTTTGACCACGTCGTAAGGCGTCTGGGCCCAGTGGTCGTTGCGATACTTGGCGCGCTGCCTGGTGTCGCGGAAGTCGGGCACGTCGAAGGGCTTGCCGTTTTCGAGTGACGAGCGTACGGCCAGGATGCCGGGGATGGTGCAGTCGGCGGCGGTATAGATGTCGAACGGCGCGGGCTGGTGGGTGAGGATCTGTCTGGCGAAGAAGTAGAGCACCCAGAAATCGCCCCCGCCGTGCCCGGTGGCGGCTGCCTGCTCGGCGAAGGCGGGCCATTGCGGCTCGACCTCGAGCTTAGTGCCCAGCCCGGCCGCCCCGAGTCGCAGCACCAGCCCGTCGCGAAGCTCGGCCGCGCCCAAGGTGCCCCAGAGGCGCTGCGTGTGCGAGTCGTTGGTGGTGGCGCCCATGAGGTTGCGGGCGATGCCGCCGTTGCTCATGGTGATCAGCGACGGTGCGATGCCGCCCATGCCGCGAGGGCTGTTGACCAGGTAACCCGCCAGCCGCTGCGAGCCGGGCAGCGCCACCACCCGCGTGGGCCGCGTGGCGGTGATGTGCATGACCGCACCGAGCGAGTGCGTGTTGTAGTAGTGGAAGTTCAGCCAGCTTCGCCAGTTGTGCACCGTGTAGCCCGGGTCGACGGGCACGCCGTCGATATAGGTGTAGACCAGCGAACGGCACTCGTGGACGTATTCGTACTCGGCGTACATCAGCTCGCCGAAGAGCCCCTCCCGCCATTTTTCGGCGAGAAACATGTTGGCTCGGCCAAAGGGGTAGTTTTCTGCGAGGTTGTACACGAGGCCGCTCTTCTCGACGGCTTCGACCAGCCGGACGCCCTCGGCCATGGTGTGGAAGGCGGTCACCTCCGAGAGCACGTGCTTGCCGGCGTGGAGACATTGCATCGCGTCGTCGGCGTGGGCGGGGCAATAGGTGGCCAGCAGCACGGCGTCGAAGTCGCGAGCGAGAAACTCGTCGGCGTCGTCGGTGGCAAAGGCGCCCGGATTGTGTTCGAGGAAGCGGTCGCGCATGTGGCGGTTGAAGTCGCAGCCGGCCACGACGTCGATGTTGAGGGCCTTGCAGCTTTTGTAGAAGCTCATGCCCCGCCCCAGGCCCCAGATGCCCAGGCGGATCCGCTTGTCGGTGCCGAAGATCGGGTCTTTCTTGCGCTTGGCCATGCGTTGGCTCCGTGTGGTCGCGCGGTACGCGAGGTTGTCACGTGTCAGTCGGGCGTTTGGTCGGCCGGGGCGAAACGTTTTCGATGGCGGCCTGCATTTTGTCGAGCAGCAGGTCGATCACCTCATAGCCCGCGATCAGCGGCGGCTTGATCAGGGCGGCCGGCGGGCACGTTGTCTTGTAGGTCTGGACGCTGATGTCGATGCCGCTCTCGTTCAGCGCGGCGGCGAACGCCTTGGCTGGCTCGACGGCGGCGAAGCAGATGCCCGCCAGGTGGCGGCTGCCGTCCACGGCGGTAATCAGCTCCGGGCGTCTGTCGGCGAAATCGCGGAGGCGCTGCTGGAAGTAGTCGCCGATTGCGCGGGTGACGTCGGCGTTGGCTTGGGCCCATCGCATGGTGATCAGGTAGACCAGCGAGGCGATCTCCTCCTGCCCGTTGGTCACCAGGGCCCCGAACTGCGGCAGCGAGTCGTAGGCCGCGCCGAACAGTACGCGCGACGCGGCATATTCGCCACCGGTGCAGCCCTTGCCGAGGACGACGAAGTCGGGCTCGAGCCCGTACTCGCGAAACATGTACAGATCGGGGTGCCACAGCACGCTCTGAATTTCGTCGACCACCGTGGCGACGTCGTGCCGCCGACACAACTCGTAGGTTCGCTGGAGGAAGTCTTTGCCCAGCAGGCGTCCGCCGTAGTTCATCATGACGATTTCGTGGAAGAAGCCGGCGATCTTGCATCGTCCGCTATCGTCCTCGGCAAACGCACGTTCGACGTCGTCGAAGCGATTGGGTCGCACCGCGCGGATGCGCAGGGCGTCGTGCTGCTGCCACGCGGCCAGCAGTTCGGGCCACATGCCGCGCATGGCCTGGGTGATGATCGTCGTGCCGTGGTAGTTGGCCTGGAGCGCCCCGTCGTCGTCGCCCACGACCAGCAGCACGGGCGTTCGTCCGGCGTAGGTGGGCTCGGGCACGTCGGGCTGTGACTTGTAGAAGCGGCTGAGCACCATCTTGAGGGCGGCTTCGGCGGCCAGGCTGCCGGTCTCGAGGTTCAGCACGCGGTTGAGCACACCGGGCTGCGTCGAGGTCAGCACGTCGGCAAGCCGGCGATCGTCGGCCAGGCCGTTGGCGGTGCGGATCAGCTCCTGCTCGAGCAGGCGGGTGATGTGGCCTCGCGTGTTGTTGTGCGTGGCGTTGGGGATGCCGAGTCGGCGGGCGTTTTCGGCGAGCCGGTAGCCGGCAAAGCCGTGGCCCAGCGGGGCGTGGTAGTGTTCGCTCTTGGAGATCAGAAAGAGCCTACCGTCCTCGGTGACGCGGAAGCAGCCAAAGCCCGCCAGCGGCGCCATCTGTGTTCGGCTGGCGGCGCGGAAGCTCTCGGTAGTTGCGCCCTTGGCCGATCCCACGAGCGGCGGGCAGACCGATTGCCCGGTTCGCGGCAGCAGCGCGAGCAGTCGGTCGTGCAGCGCGCGGGGGTAGAAGTCGACCTTCTCGTTGGCGATGGCGCGCAGGGCTTGCGGGTCGTCGCCGCTGGTGCACGCCCGGGCCGCACAGACGGCGGCCATATAGTCGTCACCCAGCAGGTCGGTCAGCGACAACCGGACTTGTCGAAACTGCGTGATCGGCGATGGCATGCGATTCTACTCTTAACCGTCCGGCCGTCGGCGGCTCTGGCGGACGGCGCCCGAGCGTCAGCCGCGCGATCTGTCCGCGTCGGCCGCGGGCAGTGCTTGACTGTCGTCTGCTTTCCTCGCAACGGTGTAGATGATCGCTCTTAACGATGCGGGCACTTTCGTGACGATGGTCTGCAAGCCCGCCTCCTTGAAAAGACTGTCAAGGCCGTCCCTTGTGAACAGTTGGTAGCGCAATTGCCCGCTGCCCCATGGGTACAGCCAATTCTCGTCGGTGCATTGCGGCGTGTCCTGCCTGCAGAAGTCGCGTTCGTGAACCGATGCCGAAACAAGCCCCTCGGGCGCCAGGGACTGCCTGCAGGCTTCGAGAAGACGAAGTTGCTCTTTTCGGGAGGCCATGTTGCCAAGCACCTGGCTCCACAGCACGATCACGTCGAAAAGGGCGTCGCGGAAGGGAATAGACACCCCATCGCTTTGGGCGAATGTGATCTGCACCTGCTGGCGGCACGCGTTCGCTTTCGCCACCGCAATCTGCCCGGCGGCTACATCGACGGCAGATACCTTGTAGCCCATCTTCGCCAGGGCGATGGCCTCGCGTCCACAGCCGCAGCCTATATCAAGCACGCTGCCGGTGCGAGGGAAGTACTCCTGGACGACTCCGGACTCCCACTCCAACAGCCCCCTGGCTGTCCGATCGTTCATCTCCTTCAGGAGAGCATCCTCAGAGAACTTCTGGGTAACGTCTTTCATCTGCTCTGCTGACGCCTCGGATGAATCGGCCACGTACGACCGACCGGGGCCGTGGCGGGTGAGTCCCACTTCTGCCAGGATCGCACCCGCGGGGATCACCGACCCCGAACCCGATCACGAGAATACCGGCTAAAGCCTTTCGGCGGTAGGCGGGCGTGCTGACCTACTTCTCGGTGTGGCACCCTCAAGCGGAGCCGGGCCTCGTCCGGCGGAGCTTGTGGGTGTGGGCACTAACGGGCAGGCAAACGTTCGCATAGATGTCCACCCACAACCTTCGCTTCGCTGCGGTTGAGGGTGCCACCCGAAGAATAATCGAGTCTCCCATCCCTGAACAGGATTTCGCGGGATGGGGCACCCAGCCACCGAGACACTGGCGGGTAAGCCGCCAGTGGCACCCGCGGGCAGTGGCACCTGAGATAACGAGACCGGAATTGTTAGACACAGCCTAGGTGGCTGACGCGGTGAGTGGCTCGTGTCGGCGGGGGAAGTCGCCCAGATGTTCGCTGCCGCAGAGCTCGTGTAGAAGGGTCATGCAGCGGCAGAGCTCGTCGAAGCCCACCGTGGTCGGCAGGCCGTGATCGAACGTGGGGAAGTAACCGCCCGCTTCGAGCATCTTGGCGACCTTCGGCACCAGTTCCGACTCGATGAGGTGCCCGTTGCCGGTGCAGGCGACCTGCTTTTCGATGCCGCCTGCGAAGATGAACCCCGGCTGGCGGCGGCGGTAGTCGAGCAGATCGTTGCCGCACACCTGCTCCATGGGCCAGCAGCCGTTGAAGCCCATCTCCTCGAGCAGGAGCGTGTACTCGTCGACCTTGCCGTCGCAGTCGATCATCATCAGCTCGGCGCCGCAGCTTCGGGCCACCTCGGCCACGTGGCGGTAGTGCGGCGCGCAAAACTCGCGGAAGGCGGCTGGGCTGATCAGCATCCCGTGGTTGTAGCAGAAGTCCTCCCAGCCAAGGATGGCCTCGGGTCGATAGCGCTCGATGACGGGAGCGACGAACTGATCGAAATTCCACGTCTGCCAGTCGATCATGTCGCGGACGAGGTCCGGATCGTCGTAGATCGCCAGCAGGGCGCGCTCGGGCCCCATCCAACTGCGGATCGTGCCCCACGTGGTGCAGGCGCTGATCGAGGCCGGTCGCGTGCGGCCGTCAAGTCGTTCGGCCTGCTCTTCGACGTCGGCCTTGTGGCGGGGTGTGATCCGGCTGCGAAACGTCTCCCACGATTGCCGGTCGCGCACGTCAAACTCGATGAAGTCGGGCATGCTGTAGATCAGGTCGTTATCGAGGACCTGCCGCGTGAGGGCACCGGTCTCGCTGCGGACGTATTCGAACCCGCCCTCGATCCACGATTCGGTCTTGATGCCCGGGGCGTCGCGGCCTATCGACTGGACCGACTCGAAGGTGCACTGGCCCCAGTAGCGACACCAGCTTTCCAGTTCGGTGACGTGCTCGGGCAGCCCCTCCTGGTATAGCTTAACCAGGCCGCCCTTATGCACACCGCCCACACCCCAGGCCGTCAGCGACGGCCAATAGTCGGGCTTTTCGAAACGGACGACCGACAGGAAACGCTCCAGCTCCGTCATCACTGACCTTTCTATACGCCCTGCGCGCCGATGCGCAATGTGTTAACCGACATGGGTACCACCTTGATGCCGCGGCATGATGATACTGCCAACCGAGTCGATCATGCCATAGCGCCGGCGTCGGCTGTGTTTTGGCGTCACAGGTCTGAGCAGTTCAAACGGGTGTCCCCGTGCCCCCCGGGCGATTGCGGCAGCGTCTTCACCGCCAGGTCAACGGCCGCGCCCCACGGCTTGCCTTACGATTTGGTCTCAGCCGTCGATTGCTCGGAGACCTGCTGGAGTCTGTCTTGATTCACCCCAGCCTGAGGTGTCTTAAAGGCTATGCCATAGACGGCCCAAACGGCGAGCATAGCCGCCACACACCCGAGCAGCACGAGTCGGAGCTTACGTGTCTTCATGGTCTTTTCTCCTCTACACAGGTGAGCTTGGTCAAGGGGCGATCGTCCCTGCGCGTTCGGCCAGCAGTGCGGCTCACGGCTGGATGCCCCGACGATGCCTACTGACTGACATGAGCGTCACCGATCCCCGGAAGCGGGTGGTGGAAGCGCGCCTCGTCGTTCATCCCAGCAGTCCAGCAGCAGCCGGTTCTTCCGGTCTGTCCCTACTACAAGAGAGAGGCCGGTGCCCGCTGCCATTCCGCCTGCCAGGACCCCGGCGCTGATCGCTGAACCCAAGAACAGGCCCATACGGAAAAGCGAGGCATCGGCGAGCTGCTGCATCTGTTCGTCCGACGGATTGTCGACCTCCACTAAGCTATTCATCATGTCCAGGGATCGGTCAGATAGCCGTTGCCCCCAGATTACCATGACGACTGTGAAGGCGACGCCCACCAAGAGCAGCAGGGCTCCCCAGAGACGGCGCGATCGATGCCGACGGCGAACGCGCGCAACGAACTCTTCATCCGTTATCCGCCATAGTCGCATGGGCTAAGCCCCTAATCAGTGGTTCTTCCAATAAGTGTTGTGGACAGTGTATCGCCTGCGAATCCCCAGGTCAAGAATTCGTGCTGCTGTAGCGCTGCCACTTGCGGTTAACCTGATCGGATGCCATCGTGGTGGCGAGATTCGGGCATCCACGGTGTCAACTTTTGACGAGCGCAGCGTTTTGAGCGACGAGCAGCGTAATAAACGATATGCCGTATGGCTGGCGGCGGGCTTCGCCCTGATCGGCCTGCACGTCGTCCTGGCGCTGCTGTCTGCGCGGTTCGCATACGGCGCCGATCCGCTCGGCATGCCGGTGATCGCGCTGGTGGCGATCCTGATCTGCGCGGGGGTGGTCTACCTGTTGATCGCCTGTCGGCCTATCACCGGCTCTGCCGGGCGCGGCCTCGTCGTGTGGATGATCGCCGTCGGCGCCGTGCTGCGCGCGATCATGCTGCCTGCGACGCCGATCCTCGAAACCGATTTCTATCGCTACCTGTGGGACGGCGCGGTAGTAGTCCGCCTACAGAATCCCTATGCCCACTCGCCCGAGCAGGTGCTGAGCAACACGGGCGCGGATCGGCAGATTCCCACCGAACTCCACCAGCTAGCGGACGAGGCGGGGGCCACCCTCGGGCGCATCAATCACCCGCACCTGCGAACTATCTACCCGCCCGTCGCCCAGGCCGCTTTCGCGGCGGCCTATCTGATTAAGCCGTGGAGCCTTGTGGCGTGGCGCGTGGTCCTGCTGGCGTTCGACGTGGCTGTTCTGATGCTGCTGATCGCCACGCTCCGCGCGCTGGGCCTGTCGGTCATGGCGGCCGCTGTCTACTGGTGGAACCCACTGATCGTAGCGACGATCTTCAACGCGGGGCACATGGACCTGATCGCCTTCCCGTTCGTCCTGGGCTCTCTGCTGTTGGTGATGCGCAATCGGTACGTGTCGGCATCGGGCGTGCTGGCTGTGGCCCTTGGGGCCAAGCTGTGGCCCGTCATATTGCTGCCGATTGTGCTGCGCCCGTTCCTGGCGCGGCCGGCGCGTCTGGCGGCTGCGCTGCTGGTGTTCGCGGCGGTCGGTGGTGTCATGCTTTATCCGCTGGTCGCGACCGGGCTGGACAGCACGTCGGGCCTGGCCGTCTACAGCCGCAGTTGGCAGCTCAACGACGCGCTCTACAAGCTCTTCGTATGGACGGCCCACGCGGGCCTGACACTCACCGGCGGCCAGACCTATCACAGTCAGCTCGTCGCCCGCATCGCCGTGGCGTGCGTACTGGTGATCTGGCTTGTGTGGCTCTGCCGTCGCGCGCATGCGAGCCCGTGCGACCTTTACCAGCGCTGCCTGCTGGCGGTGGCGGCGCTGTTTCTGCTGAGTCCGGCGCAGTTCCCGTGGTATTACACGTGGCTGGTCCCGCTGCTTGCGGTGCGGCCTCGGTTTTCGCTGCTTTTGCTGACCGTGCTGTTGCCGCTGTACTACCTGAGGTACCATCTGGCCGCGAGAGGTCACGTCGAACTGTTCGATTACGGTGTCGTCTGGCTCGAGTACGTTCCGGTGTGGTGCCTGCTGGTTTACGAAGCCTGGCAGCAGCGCCGACGGCCAACACCCGTCACCGCCAACCCGCCCGTGTAGCATGCGAGAGCACGCCACGATCGCCGTCGTCATCCCCGCCCTCAACGAGGCTGAGGCCATCGGCAAGGTGATCG
>CBFCZG010000129.1:0-10895 GCA_965602375.1 uncultured Phycisphaerae bacterium
TGACGACTTTGGGTACGGTCCGCGACGAGCAGATCGTCGACGGTCTGAACGAGGAATACAGCCGCAAGTTCATCCTGCACTACAACTTCCCACCGTTCTGTGTGGGAGAGATTCGGCGGATCGTCGGTCCCAGCCGGCGCGACATCGGTCACGGCGCGCTGGCCGAAAAGAGCATGGAAGAGGTTCTGCCGGATGCCGAGTCCTTCCCGTATACGATTCGGGTGGTCAGCGATATCCTGGAGAGCAACGGGTCGAGTTCGATGGCGTCGGTGTGCGGCGCGACGTTGAGCCTGATGGATGCGGGTGTGCCGATCCGCCGGCCGGTTGCGGGAGTGTCGATCGGGATGGTCAGCGACGGCGAGCGACGGCTGCTGCTGACGGATATCATGGGCGAGGAGGACCACTTCGGCGACATGGACTTCAAGGTGGCCGGGACGCAGCGAGGCGTGACCGGTATCCAACTCGACCTGAAGGCCCGATCGCTCGATCAGGAGACGATTGAGGCGGCTCTTGTCCGGGCGGGTGAGGCGCGTCGGGACATTCTCAAACAGATGCTTTCTGTGCTGCCGGCGCCGCGGTCGAACATCAGCGCGTATGCCCCGAGAATCGTCGCGATGCGGATCAACCCGGAGAAGATCGGTAAGGTGATCGGACCGGGCGGCAAGGACATAAAGAGAATTCAGGCGGATACCGAGACGACGATCGACATCGAGGATGACGGCACGGTGACGATCGCCGCCTCGACCGATGAGGGAGCGGAAGCGGCCCGTCTGGCGATCCTCGGCATGACCGAGGAGCCGGAGATTGACAAGCTGTACACGGGCCGGGTCATCAGCACCAAGGATTTCGGGGCGTTTATCGAGATTCTGCCGGGGCAGGATGGGCTGTGCCATATCAGCGAACTGTCGGATGGCTACGTCAAGAACGTCGAAGACGTGGTCAAGATCGGTGACGAGGTCACCGTCAAGGTGATCGCCATCGACGATCAGGGACGCGTGAAGCTCTCGCGGCGGCAGGCTATGAAGCAGCAGTCGGCTTCGTCGGGCGGCAGCGACGGGTGACGTTCCGGCGAAGGAGTCTGTCGTCGATGGGGAGGGGAAGGGGTGGCTATGTGTGACGAAGGTACAGGTCCGGGCTGCGGGGTCTTGAGTTGGAAAGGTGATGGATAGCCGGCCGGTCCGGGCCTCTGAGGGTGTGGTACGCGGAAAGACTCCGCAGGCTTTGAAGCGCGTCGGCATCCTGTGACGTCGCCCCATGCGGGGTCGGCGTGTCTTGACGGGCGCGGGTGTATGCCCGACGCGGGCACACCGGAGGCAAGTGTTATGGCCACCGGCACGGTCAAATGGTTCGACAGCAAGAAAGGGTATGGGTTCCTCGTGGGCCCTGAGCTGGGCAAGGACATTTTTGTGCATTACACGAGCATTCTCGGCGAGGGCTTTCGCAGCCTGAAGGACGGCGATCAGGTCGAATATGAGTTGGTCGAGTCCGAGAAGGGCTTGCAGGCCCGCAATGTCCGCCCTGTGCCAACCAGAGCTGCCCGGACCAAGAAGTAACGGACGCAGGGACCCGGGGGGTCCTCGGTCCGATTAAAGGGACAATGCTAATCGCCTTCCTTTTGGGAGCGATAGTGGGGGTTTCCGCGGTTGTCGCGTGGCTGCGCCTGCGCCGGCGAAACGCCCGGCGGGCGGCCGGTACGTGGTCGGCAGGTGAGACGGGAAACCTGGCGGCGGGTCTGGTGCACGAGATTCGTAACCCTCTGTCCACGCTGAAGGTGAATCTGGACCTGTTAAGGGAGGACTGGACCGAGGCGCTGCAACGGGACGATCCCGACCTGCCGCGCCGCAGTCTGGTGCGACTCGAGTCGGTCCGCGGCGAGGCGGCGCGCCTCGGCAACACCCTTGACGCCTTCATGAGGCTCGTGAGTCACCACGAACTGAACCTGGAGACGAGAGACCTCAACGACGTGGTCGAGCATCTCGTGGACTTCTTCACGCCGCAGATGGTCAACAGCAACATAACGTTTCGCGTCTCTCTGTCGCCCGAGCCGCTGCCGTGCAGACTGGACGGCGACTTGATCCGTCAGGCGCTGGTGAATCTGGTGCTGAATGCGCAGCAGGCCATGCCGGACGGAGGGGAGCTGATCGTTCGCAGCGCTCGCGATGAGAGTGGCGATGCGCGACTCGATATTGCCGATACAGGAGAAGGCATTCTGCCCGAGGACATTGACAGGATCTGGCAGCCCTACTATTCAACGAAGAAAAGCGGCAGCGGCCTGGGGTTGCCGATGGCGCGTCGCATCGTCGCCGAGCACGGGGGGTCGATGGACGTGTCGAGTCAGCGCGGCCGCGGGACGAGTTTCACGATTCGGCTGCCGCTGGCCGATCGTACTTGAGCGGTTATCGGCCATGCGGACGCATGACAACGGATGAATATGGAGCAGACGGCTTTCGTACTGGTGGTCGAGGATGAGCAGGCGCACGGCGAGGCTATCGCCGAGGGGCTGCGGCGCCAGGGGCACGCCTGCCGCGTGGTCGAGTCGGGCGCTGATGCCATCAAGTCCATCAAGGACAGGCCGCCCGATGTCGTCATCACCGACTACCAACTCGGCGGGGATATGGACGGTATGGAGGTGCTGCGGCAGGCCAAGCAGCTCTCGCCTGATTCAGAAGTGATCCTCATCACCGCGTTCGGTGACGAGCAGCTCGCCCGGGACGCGCTCAAGGACGGCGGAGCCTACGACTATGTCACCAAGCCGCTCGATCTGATGCGCCTGCGCGAGGTGGTCGACCGCGCCAGCCGGCAGGCGATCACCAGCCGCGAACACCGCGCCCTGCGTCAGCAGCTCGACACGGCCTTCGCCTTTGAGGGCATCATCGGCTCCAGCGCGGAGATGGCTCGGATCATCAAGGTTCTCAAGCAGGTGGCCGACAGCAAGATCACGGTGCTCATCATCGGTGAGACCGGCACCGGCAAGGAACTGATCGCCCAGGCCGTCCACAACAACTCCTCACGCAAGAACAGGCCGTACAGGGTGATCAACTGCGCGGGCGTGACCGAATCGCTGCTCGAGGGCGAGCTGTTCGGACACGTGCGAGGGGCGTTCACCGGGGCGGTCGGGGATCGCAAGGGGCTCTTCGAGGCGGCCGATGGCGGCACGCTCTTCCTCGATGAGGTGGGGGACATGCCGTCGGCCATGCAGGCCAAGCTCCTGCGGGCGCTGGAGAATGGTGAGATCATCCCCGTCGGCAGCAACGATGCCCGACAGGTGGACGTGCGGGTCGTCGCCGCGACCAACAAGGATCTCAAGCAGCTCAAGGACAAGGGCGAGTTTCGCGAAGACCTGTACTACCGCCTGGCCCAGGTGACGCTTCGGATTCCGCCGCTGCGGGATCGCCGCGACGACATCCCCCTGTTGATCCACCACTTCATCAAGCAGGCCAACGCCGAGCTGGACCGCCAAGTCACCGGCGCGACGCCCGAGGCCATACGTCAGTTGGCCAATTACAGGTGGGAGGGTAACGCACGGCAACTGCGACAGGTCATCTTTCAGATGGTGCTGCTGGCCCAGGACGAGCAGCTTGACGTCGAGGATATCCCCGATGAGTTCCGCGTCGGGACGGATATCGTTCGCTCGCCGCAGGTAGCGTTGGCCGGCACGAGCCTCGACGAGCTGGAGAAGATGGCTATCCAGGCCACGCTCAAGCGGACCGACGGCAATCGCGAGCAGGCCGCCAAGATTCTGGGTATCGGCGCTCGAACACTCTACCGCAAACTCAAGGAATACGGGCTAAGCTGACGGCCGTTTGAGCGAGTCGCGCCTGTCCTTCCTTGCAGCCTACTTTTCTGATGAGAGCTTCAAAACGCCGGCACTGCTCACGGGCGGCAGATCGATCGTGAGTTGCTCGCCCTGGCGGCCGATCGGACAAGGTATGGGCGGCTGGTCTGAACGGTCGACGCCCAGCCACTCGGCCTGCTTGAATCGCTGCGTGTCCGAAAAACGTATGACCACCTGGAGTCCCGACTTCAAGTCGCCGTCACGCCAACTCACATCCGGCCGAACCACGGTCACGACAACGGCGTCGGGATTGAACGGCGACCGCGGGTCGATGCGGAAGATCTGTCCCTTTGTCTCGGCGGGTAGCGTCAGCGGGTCCGGCTCGAAGACCCAGCGGCAGTTCCGCAGCCACGCGAGCAGCGGTTGGTAGGCCCGCGCCTGAGCCGGATCGACCTGGCATTCCATGCTGCTTAGCTGACCGCTCCATATCAGCAGATACTTGATGACGTACTCGGCGTATTGGGCGTCGTCGCCGGCGCGGTATTCAGCCGGCGCGACGGTGCGAAACATGTTCATGTAGGCGAAGGTGGCATAGGTCTCGGCGCCCCTTGCCTCGGTCAACACGAAGTCGACGCCGCGAAAGCTCTCGATCGTCCTGCCCTTGTTGGTGCAGACCATCCGACCCGAGCGGTGCATCTTGTCGGCGATCGCGGCGATCATCTGCTGCTGCGAGAAGTTGATGCTGGCGGCCGGTTTGCTGTTGACCATCGTGACACCGTCGTCGTGCCCGAAGTCGATGCCGGCGTAGTTCCAGTTGTCCAGCGCGATGCCCATGATTTCGGGGTACGCGGTGATCATCCTCTCCATCTGGTCGAGCTGTTGGCGGCCGAAGGGGCTGTCGGGGCTGAAGAACATGACCGGCTGCTCGTGGTAGGCGCGGGCGACCTGGCCATCCTCGTTGCGGGCGACGTCGGGCTGAAGCTTGCGTTTTTCGATGATGGTCTCGTCGCAATGCATGTTGAAGCCGTACAGGAACGTGCCGATGCCCGCATCTTTGAGCATCTTGATCTGCCCACGAATCTGCTCGACGCCCAGATCGTGGAACTGGTCGGGATAGGGTTCGCAAAGCCATCGGTATGCCGGATCGGCCATGGCCTCGTCAGTGAGAAACTCGCCATGAAACTCGAAGTGGCCGTGAAACCACGCGTGCGTCATGGCGAAGTCCTTGACGGCTTCGATCCGTTGGGGTGTGACGGCGGACGGGTTGGCCCGGAAGCGGCCGCCCGCGTGCTTGATGGCGTTGGGGTGCGGCTCGAAGTAGTCGGCGTAGCGCTTGACGACGCGCCCCATACCCGTTCGCCAGTCGGGCTGATGGGCAAACAGCCACATGGCGAAGCGCAGGGGTTTGTCCGGTCGAAGGCCGACGTGCTTCTCGGTGAAGCGGATGACCGGATGGTCACCGAGCTGCTGCTTCTCGGGTGGGGTGACCGTGTCGACCTCGGCCCCGGCGTTGATTCGCGGGATGTGCTCGGGGACGTACCACTGCGTCGGGTCCTTCGGCTCGACGCCCATGTTTAGCTGCACCTTGGGCACGTCGAACGGCATGACCATCGACAGAGCGCCGCGGCGTGGGTGCCACAGCGTCAGCATCGGGATGCCCGTACGCGCCTTGCCCTTCTCGTCGGCCAGGTAGCAGTACCGAACGGGATTCTCGCGCACGTCGGCCGGATCGGGATGAGACGGTGCCCAACTGACCAGCTCGGGCGTGGCCGGCACAACCAAGGTTATCCGCACGCTTCGCATGGGTTGATCGGGCAGCAGCGCCGCATCTACGTCGAGGTGCAGCCCGTCGGCGCCTCCGCGCCACGTGCATCGCAGCTCGAACGGAGCGTCGGCGAACCGTTTGACGAACTCGATCCGCTCTTTGCTGCGTCGCACGTTGGCCAGGGAGCACTCGCTGAGCAGGTCGGTGTACCACCGGCGGTCCAGTTCGTCGTAGACCTCGAGTCCGCCCGGCAGCGTATCGGCGGAGACGAAGCTGTTACCGCCGGCCTCGTGGAGAAGCTCGACGATCCGTCCAGTTTGCTCATCGAATCGGCAGCGAAGTCCACCGCCCGTCAGGCTCAATCCGTTCTGCGTAGCCGACATCGTGGTTGGCTCCTGAATAACGTCCTCTGCTCGGGTCGTCGACGCGGGCCGACCGTCCTCCGCCGTCCCGTCTTGCGTCGAGAGCGAGAGCCCCTTGTATGCCGGGCGGCTTGACGCGTCAAACAAGGCGGCGGTCGCGATACACGGCCAAAGGGTGGTCAGTCGGGGTAGACCAGCTCGACTGCCGCCGACAGGCAGGCCGTACACTCGTCGGCGGCGTCGGAATTTCCCTCGGACGCATCGGCGCACGCACCCTCGGCCGAGTCGAGGTTCTGCTGCTTGCTCATGCCCCAGTCACGATTGGCGGCCGCCGAGGCCAGCACGGTCCGGATGTCATCGTCCGAGAGGGGGGCGCAGACCGCCCGCAGCTCGTCCGTGATCGGAATGTCGCTGGCGGCGGGCTCGCCGGTCCCGCAGCCCGCTGCAAGAAGGAGGGCCGCCATGGTCAGACACTTGTGCGCCATCGGCATCTCCTCAGCAAGAGAATTTGTTGCTCGGATGCGACCACGCGGCATGCTACGCGAGGCCGTTATGAATCCGCGGCGATGATACCTGCTTGGGGTGGTAGGCGGCAACGGGCGAAGCTGGTCTTTGCAGCAGCGTGGCGAGGCATTGTGAGCGGCTGCGATCGCCATTGGGGCTAGACTGTTGTCTCTTGGCACGCTCGGTGGTAGAAAGTCATGGTGTGTCATGTCATGTATCCGGGGCGTACAAGATGGAGTGTGAGGCCATGAGGCAGGCATACAGACGGCTGGGTACGGCGCCGGTGGCCGTTGGTTTCGTCAAGCTTATCGTGGTGGGCAGCACTACTGGAATGCTGTTTGTCTCTTCGGTCCTTCTGCTGACTCAAAAGGTGCGCAAGGGCAACCACACGGCCATCTGCGCAAGTCAGTTGGCTGCGTTTGGGCAGGCGAGTCGGGCATACGAGCAGCAGTTCGGCTGCTTCGCGCCGTGCGATCCGCATCGCATGATGTATCGCCGCATTCCGGGCGTGGAGAAGCCTCGCCTCGACAACTCGGCTGAGAAGATGGACCCGGCGCACGGCTGGCTGGCGCTGTATGCTTTTGGAGTGAAGCCCGAGATCGCCGACCAGACTGATAAAGGCTGGGAAGCGGTACCGTTCGGCTTTAATCGCCAGAGCAAGCACAATCCGCAGGATCTGTGGGAAGGCTTCTTCTGCCCGTCGCAGAGCCTAAGAAACACGACGAGCAAGGACTCGCCCGAGTTGGACCCCAACGACGTCCACGAGGTCTATCCGGTGCACTACAAGTATGCGTCGGGATACCTGGTGAATCGGCTGCTGCGCTCGCCCACGACCACCGGTAAGGGACCGGGCACGCGCTGGCCTACCGCGCCGGACGATGCGTGGGAGTCATCCTATTCGGCGCACGACAACATCTACGGTGCCTGCGTCGTACGCGTCGACGCCGGAAGTGGGGCCAAGGCCTATCACGTTCAGGCTATCCGAACCGACGAGCTGGCCGCACCGGCCGAGACGATGTACATGTGCGACTCGCTCGACTATCACGCCAAACGGTCCGAGCCGGTCGACAAACGCTTTCTGCGGGGGGAGGTAAGCGCGGGGCTGTGGCACTGTCCCTACAGCATGGAACACGACCCGCTTGCCGCGGTGATGCTCGGCGCCCGGCACGAAGGCAAGGCCAACGTGCTGTACGCCGACGGGCACGTCAGCCGCGACAACCAGATGCCGCGCAATCGTCGCGGCGACCACATCATCGCTTCCACCTTCGCCGACTATAGCGACGACCGCGGCATGGGCAGCCAACATCACATCATGCCGTGTGGGCGCAAGTTCGGCCGAACGGCGACCGCACCGGCCACCCAGCCGCAATAGGGGGCCGACCGCAGGGCTACGCCAGTTTGTTGCGTGCGTCGCTAGATTCGTACTTTCACGAGCGGTTTGAACAGCAGCGCGAACACCATCGAGGCCACGAAGAAGTACGCCACCCACCAGTCCGTGCCGCTGGTGAAGCTGTCGCGCGCGGGGTAGTCGACCTCGATGGAGGTAACGGCCGAGCCGCTTCGAAAGGGCCGCTCCAATGGATGCAGCAGGATGTCGGTCCACTGCCAGCCGGGCCTGAGCACAGCGGCCCGCGCGAACCCGTTGCCTACAACCAGTCGCTTGCGCACCTGCCGGTCGCCGACGTCGAAAACCAGGGCGTGCTCGCCGGACTCGACCGCCCGCACCTGCCAGCACACCTGCCGGTTGCTGAAGATCCGGACCGGGCCGGTGGTTACCTGCACGCCGCCATTGCTTTCAAGCTCCACGTCGGGCAGGGCTTGATCGGGCTCGCCGGCCAGTTGCAGCGTGACCAGCGCTTCCTCGCCGGGCGCAAGCGGGCGCCGTTGATACCACAGGCCGAGCTGCGCCAACTCGAGCAGCACCGGAACGATCATCACCGCGAGTGGCTTCAGCGAGTGTCGCAGCAGACACATCGCCGCGACCAGCAGGCGGCCCTGTGCCCGGAAGGTGGTGCGCAAATCGTCCTTGAAGAGCTTGAGCGCCAGCAGATCGGCCTTGATGCGGTCGCGCACCTGCCCGATCGCCTGCTGATTCGATGTGTACTTGAACACGATCAGAAGCAGCACGCCGGTAATGGCCGACACCAGCGTGGCCGACAACCACCCGGGCAGCACAGCGATCGGTGCAAACACAACACGCGAAGCCGCGTTGACCGGATAGTTGATCCAGGCGAAAAGCGGCGCCAGCAGGGGATTGAGCAAGTCGCCCACCCACACAAAGAAGCTGCCGACATAGCCCAAGCCGTCGCGCCACAGCCATTGGGCCGCGTCGCCCACGTGCAGCAGAACCCAGTTGACCGCCTCAAGTGCCCAGCTCACCGACCGCGCCACCTCGATCTATCGAACCCGCGCCACAGACAGGCCCCGTTACGCACCGCTTCCCCCGCGAGCATCACTCGATATAACCCAGACCGCGGAGATGCTCCTGCACCTCCTCCTCGCTGCCGGCCGACTCCAGGTGTGCAACCTCTCTGTCGATCACGTGCACGATAAACTCGTCGACGTTGGTATAGCCGGCCGCCTCGGCGATCTTGCGGGCCCGGTCGTAGAGATGGCCGTCAACCTTGATTCGGGGCATCTGTGTTCACTCCTTTAGATCGTCAGATCGTGTGCGACGCTTGGGCTCGGCAGAATGTTTCGGCCGGTCATCGAGTCGGGCCTGCCAAGTCCGTACAAGTTTAGGATGGTCGGCGCCAGGTCGGACAGCGACGGCGAGTCGGCGGCGATCGCGCGATTGCAGAACAGCACGCCGGGAACTTCCTCGGGGCAGACGCAATGATCGGCCGCCCACGCCGAGTCGTTGTCGCTGAGTATTTGGTCCGTCACGTCGCCCAAGCACGTGGCCCACGACGCACGGTAGCCACGAGCGTAGCCGACGATCAGGTCCGGGGCGACGTTGGCCACCTCGCCCCGATGTGCCTCTTCGACGCGGCGGACGCTGTGGATGACCGCCTCGCCGTTGGCGTCGCGCACCTGCAACAACCCGTTCGCCAGCTCCGTCAACAGCGCGTCGCGCTGGTTCGGCTCGACGATGCCGTCGCGTTCGCGTCCTCGCAAGTTCACGTACAGCGCGTTAAGGCCCAGACCATATGCCTGTGTGCCGCCCCAATCGACGCCGCCCAGCACCGACGAAGCTCCCCACGGTTGGATATAGCCGTTGTTGTGCAGCCACGTATTGAGATTGAACTGGCGCTTGAACGAGGCAAACCCGTGGTCGCTCATCGCCATGATGGTTGCTGTGTCGCCGTAGCGCTTCACGATCTCGCCGATAACATGGTCGATCCGGCGGTACAGCCGGCGGAGGCGCGCGTGGCACCGTTGCGTTTGTTCGACAGTGCGTCGCGGGTGGGCGTCGGGCCTGTCCCACCAGAACATGTGTGCCTGAAGATCGGTGCTCGAGAAGTAGAAGAACAAGAGTCCGTCGTCGTAGTTCCTGACGGCGTAGTCCAGCAGTCGCAGGCGTTCCTGGAGTACGATGTCCGCCTGTTTGGCGAACTCGTCGTCGTCGAAGACTTCGTTGGTCAGGGCCTTGTGGTCCTCCTGAAAGCCCGTGGTGTAAAAAGGCCCCAGATCGTCGGATATTCGTTCGACGAGGTTGGCCGGCTCGGAGATTCGCAGGGCCGGATCGGACGGGTCGACGTTGGCGGGCGACACGTAGAGGCGAAACACCGGGCCGACCTGCTGGAGGTAGAACCGGCAGATCGCGCTGACGTGCCGGTCGGGCACGAAGCTGGGCATCGCCATGACGAAGTCGAGACGCACCCACCCGCTGAATTGTCCCTGTCGCAGCAGGATCCGCTTGCCCTGGACGTCGATCATCGCCGCCTGCGCGTCGCGGTCGCGGTGGATGAGGAACTGGATGGCCGAATCGGTCGGCTGTTTGAGGTGGTAATTGCGCGGTCCGATCAACTCGGCTCGTGCGGTGTGGTTTTCAAACACCAGTCGCGATCGTCGCCCGCCGGCCTCGTCCACCGGATGCAACGGCCCGTCCTCGGCGAAGTACTGATACGTGCCGTACGTGCCGAGCATGTCCGGCACGCCCATTCCCGCCAGGCAGCAGTGGTGACCGTGTTGCGATGGACTGGGCGGGTAGTTGGAGGGCAGATCGTAGAATGCCGAAGCGATGCCCGCTTCGTCGAGGTAGTGCCAGAACGGCGTGCCGCGGCGGCGGAGCACCGTTTGCCTCGCGCGATGCTTGAAGGGCCAGAATGTCAGTTGCAGGCGATGGTCGCCCACCTCCCAGGACCCGTCGCCGGGTATGGTCTCAGCGGCCGAGTAGTAGGGGGCGCACTGCCTGGAAGCGTCGCGGTGGATGAAGTCGAAGATCGCATGCGATTCGGTCCCCGCGCCGTTGATGAAGTTGGCCCAGGCCACCGGGCTCTGAGGGGGCGTGCTCGTGCCCAGCCGGCGATACCCGCCCGCGCGACGA
>CBFCZG010000130.1:0-10887 GCA_965602375.1 uncultured Phycisphaerae bacterium
CATGGGCGTGGAGCTCGACCAGGAGGATATCTGCCGCTGTGTGACGCGCGGCATCGACGTGGTGCAGGCGGATCTCGACCGAGGTTTGGGCATCTTTGCCGACAACAGCTACGACTACGTGATCCTCTCGCAAACGTTGCAGACCATCCGCCGTCCGGACCAGGTTATGCGCGAGATGCTGCGCGTCGGCCGAAAAGGCATTGTCAGTTTTCCCAACTTCGCCCACTGGCGGGCGAGACTGCAGGTTCTCCTGACCGGCCGTACGCCCGTGACGGGCAATTTGCCTTTCCAGTGGTACGAGAGTCCCAACATCCGATTGGCTTCGATTCGTGATTTCGAACAGCTCTGTCGTCGTATGGGTTTTGTCATCGTTCAAGAGGTGCCGCTGGTGCACTGGAGCGAAGCCAGGGTACGGGTGCTGCCGAATCTGCGGGCCGAAGAGGCCGTTTTTGTGATCGCCGCCAAGTAACCAAACAGCGGAAGCGAGATTGGGATGTTTGTGCAAGCGAGAGGGAACGCGCTCGCTTCAGGCGGCCGCCGGACGATGCGAGAGCGCTATGGTGACGGCTGGGTGACGGGCACCTCGAGCAGCTTGCCCCATAGGCTGAGCGTGCGCCGCATGTCGACGGTGGGTCTGCCCCCGTCGATCCGCGAAATTGCCCATCGCTCCAGCCGCCTCCCGTCGAGGATCAGCAAGGGCGTGCCCGGCAGGGCAACCTGGTCAGAGCCTGGTACGGGGAAAGCCGGCGCCTCGGCAATGCTTTGGGCGATTCGCCGGGCGACGCGATCACTTTCCATCTCGGCCTGCAACGGTTCGGGAGGCAAGCCGGCCAGGCGTGCCAGCTGAGCGAAGTCTCGGATGCCGACCAGGGCTTGGTTGCGCATCATCGCATCGTGGAGCTTCCAGAAGCCCTCGCTGCCGGCCAGCGATCTAGCGGCCTCAGCGGCGCGGGCCGCCTGACAACCGGCCGGGTAGATACTCTGGGCCGGATGGATGCGCTCATTGCACGCACGGTCGAGCGGTAGGTACTTAAACACCACCCGGATCTGGCCGGGGAATTGCTTGAGCACCGCATCCAGAACGCGGGCCAGCACCGCGCACTGCGGGCACTGGAAATCGCTGAAGACGACAGCCTGGTGTCGGGCGCCGGCGGATCCCCGCACCGGATCATCGGGACGAATCGGAACGGCCAACTGCTGTTGGTTCCGCCAACGCCACTGGATGTAGTCGCTGTCCGAGGACACCCTCAAAAGCTCATTGCGGAACGTCACGCCGTGGCCCGTCACGATGGTCAAACGCGTGGCGCCGACGAACAGAAGGAACAGACAGACGCCCGCCAGGATCGCGGCCATCGCGAGCTTCGACTGGGTCCCGATCCGTGCGGTCGCCTGCACGGAAGTAGGGCCCGGCCAGCTCAGCCACGCCGCAACGAGGAGAACGAAGTTGCACACGTGGCAGAACAGACACAACGGGCACCACGTGGGCAGCCGGGTAAACATGATCCATACGAACTGGATTGAAATGAAGCAGCCTGCAATGTTGACGAGCAGCGCCCATGCCTGCCACCAGCGATGGCGGTACTCGGTCAGCCCGACCAAGAGGTACCACACCCCCAGCAATGCGAAGTAGCCGGATGAGAAGGCGGCGACGGGCAGGCCGGCGAACGTGGACCAGGGACTTGCCAGCACCTGCTGACAGCCGGATTCCGGACCGGCTCCGCAAAGCAGGCCCACCCACCCGGTCGCGGTGTGCGGGCCACGCAAGTGAATGGCCGTCAACTCCATCGAGCCGGCCAGCCCGGCGAGAGCGGCAGCCACACAGATCCAACGATAGAGCGATCGCGACTGCATACCGCTCACCGATCACTCCTTTTCGGCCGACTCGATTCGTCGACGGATATCCCGGCTGGCGCGGACGAAGCGCAGGCAGGCTACAAGGGCGATCAGGATCGCCAGGACCGGGTAGCCAAGATAACGGGTGTAATGCTCGAGGTTCGCGATCATGCCGGACGGCGTCGCCGCCGCGATTTCCTCAAGGTCGCCAAAGCTGTAGAAAACTCCGGGCACCTGCACGGTCGCTCCCAACAGGAGGTGTTGCCACGGAAACAGCAGGGCCAGCAGCAGGACCGACCAGAAGAACGCCGATGTCATCCCTCTCGCACCGCCCAATCGACCGGCCAAGCAAATGTTCAGGCCGATGAAATAGCTGATGACCAGCAGGCAGGCTGCAACGAGTCCGAGGAATCTCGACAGGGGTACGAGCACCGCAATGGCCTGTCGCCAGGCAATCGTGCTGTCGGACTCCACCGCATCGGAACTGCCGGTCGCCTGCGTGGTTGCCATCGCGGCGACGGGCTCGCCGCCCTCGGCGGCCAGCACGCCCTCGAAGCGAACGGCACAGTAGAGCACGACCTGGGTCAGCAGCGCCAGCAAAACCAGCAGAAAGAGCACGGCGTGGGCGGCGCGGACCGATCCGAGGGCATCGAGATGGTCCAGCAGCCCGGCGACTTGTGATTCGTTCGACCGTTCCATTGCGTGCCTCCTGGAAAGATATGAGTTCCGACAGGTCAGGTGTCCCGTTCGGCGACCGTCTTGAACGCATGCTCAGCCGCGACGAGCGCCCGCTCGACATGCTCGTCGTCGTGTGCGGTGCTGACAAACGCGCTTTCAAACTGTGAGGGCGGCAGATAGATCCCGCGACCCAACATGGCGTGGAAATAGGCTGCATAGCGCTCGGTGTTGCACCGCAAAACCGAGGCATAGTCGGTAACCGCCTGGCTGGAGAAGAACACGGTCCACATCGACCCCACTCGATGGATCTGCACGTGTACCCCTGCCGCCCGCGAGGCATCACCAAGTCCCGCGATCAGGCGCTTGGCGAGACTATCCAGACGCTCGTATACCCCGTCTTCGGCGAGTACCTCCAAGGTGGCGATCCCCGCCGCCATAGCCAGCGGGTTGCCGCTGAGCGTGCCGGCCTGGTAGACCGGACCGGACGGTGACACCTGCTGCATGATCTCACGTCGTCCGCCGTAGGCCCCGACCGGCAAGCCTCCTCCGATGATTTTGCCCAGGCAGGTCAGGTCGGGACGTACCCCGTAGAGGCGCTGCGCCCCGCCATAGTCCACGCGGAAACCGGTAATCACCTCGTCGAAGATCAGCAGCGCACCGTGCCGGTCGCAAAGCCGTCGCAGGCCTTCCAGATAGCCGTCCGCAGGCGGGATACAACCCATGTTGCCGGCGATTGGCTCGACGATGACACAGGCGATGCTTGCCCCATGCTCACCGAACACGGCTTCAGCGGCCTGTAGGTGGTTGAACGGAACGAGCAGAGTCGAGTGGGTCATCGACGCAGGTATGCCCGGTGAGGAAGGGACTCCGAAGGTGGTGGCGCCCGAGCCGGCGGCTGTCAGCAGGCAGTCGACGTGTCCGTGGTAGCATCCCTCGCACTTGACGATCAGATCGCGCCCGGTGAACGCCCGCGCCAGGCGGACCGCACTGGCCGTCGCCTCAGTGCCGGAGTTGACGAACCGAACCAGCTCGATCGACGGGACGGCCGCCGCGATCAACTCCGCCAGGTGCGTCTCGAGTTCGCAAGGCGCGCCGAACGAAGAGCCGCGGGACAGCGCTTTGCTGATTGCTGCGGCTACACGATCGTCGGCATGACCGAGAATCAGTGGTCCCCAGGATGCCAGGTAGTCGACGTACTCATTCCCGTCCACGTCGGTGAGAATTGCGCCCTTGGCCTTGTTGATGAAGATGGGTGTGCCCCCGACGGCCCCGAAGGCACGCACCGGTGAATCAACTCCGCCTGGCAGGACGCGCCGCGCCCGCTCGAATGCAGCGCGCGACTTAGCCGTGCGGGCGTCTTCGTCTGACTGGAGTGGGGAAGCACTCATTGGCGGTCATGATAGGAGTGTGTTCTCAGGCCTGTCAAAGCAAATCCGTCCCGCCTTTGCCGGGGCGTCGTTCAGGATCGGGTCAATTCTTGCCACAACGCGCGGTAGTAATGCAGTAGGCGTTCAGGCTCGGGTGAAGAAGGGATCTCCGCCAGCGTGAAGCCTCGATAGTCCATTCGGGCAAGCAGGGCGAACAGCTCGCACCAGGGATAGTCCGACCGCCAGAGCTCGGTGATGTGCACCGAGCGGATCCACGGTTGTAGGCGTTTGAAGTTTTCCGCGATCGATCCGTTCTCCACGTCGGTGGGGTTGGAGTTCCAGCAGACGCCCACGCGGGGGTGGTTGCAGTGGCGCATGATCGTCGCGATATGCCGCGGCAGGCTTGTGCCCGCCCCATGCACCTCGAGCCAGATCTCGACGCCAGCTTTGTCGGCGGCCGGCCCGCACTCGCGCAGCGCCAGGCCGATTTGCTTGAGCGTCTCGGCGACCGGAACGCCCTCCTGCTCATGGAGATGGTTGGGGCGAACCTTCACGCCACGAGCACCGAGAGCGGCAGCCAGATCGACGAACTCGAGCGTCTGTTCGATATTCTGACGAACGATTTCCGGGTCTGGATTATCATACTCGCACGTCGTGCCCAGCCCCCACAGAACCAGCCCCGTTTCGCTGATCTGCTCTTTGACGGCGCCGCGTTCGGCGCGCTTGAGCGACGGCTCGACACCGTGCGCATGGGTCGTCCGAAGCTCGAGACCCTCCATCCGGGTCTGATGGCAGAGCTCGATCAACGACGTCAGATCGAGGTTGGCGGCAATCTGATACGTGACGATGCCCAATCTCATCTCGGCACACTCCTGACCAGCTCAAACGGTCGACGTCGGGACGAGCCCCAGCGAATCGGCCACCGTCTGCAACGCGGCGACACAGTGCTGAATGTGCTCGTTCAGATCGGTCCCTAACACCTCAGCGCCTGCCAACACGTCGTCGCGCGATACGGCGGCGGCGAACGACGGCTGCTTGAGCTTCTTGCGGACGCTTTTGGGCGCCAGGCCTTCGAGCCGCTGAGGACGCACCAACGCACAGGCCACCAGGAACCCACATAACTCGTCGACGGCAAACAACGTCTTGCGCAGCGGGCTGTCGAGCGGATACTGATCCCGATTCCAGTGGCCGTGCGAAAGGACCGCGCCGACGATCTGTGGGTCGGCGCCCCGTTGACGGAGAATCTCTGCGCCCTTGCGGGTGTGGTCGGGCGGCTCGGGCCACCGCTGGTAGTCGAAATCGTGAAGCAGGCCGACGACGCCCCAGAGCTCTTCGTCCTCGCCGAAGTGCCGGGCGTAGTGGCGCATGGCCGCCTCGACAGCCAGCGCATGCTTGAGCAGGGAATCGTTGTCGGTGAATTCGGTGAGAATTTGCCAAGCCTGTTGACGGTTCACTTTCGGTGACTCCATCAAGGTTATGGGTCTTCCGGGCCGGCAGTATACCCGCACCGGCGCCGCGAAGGAAACCGCAGCTTGCCTCGTCCGGCCTGCCGATCTGCGGCCCGCGTCGTCCTCATAACCGCGCCAGACAAGCCGGCGGCCAAAAGACATCGGGTTTGCTGGCCTTACCGGACCGGTGCCCCGTAGAGACCACAGGCCCCATCCTGCCGCCAGTCAAGCGGATGCTATCGCCTTACGATAAACACCAGATAAGAGGAAACTGCGGACCGTCTGCGCTCGATTCGTGCAGCGCCAGGGCGGTGGCCGGCGAGGCGGAGCCGCATGCCTCATCGACGTTCTCGACTCCGGTTCGGGGCGCTGCCGTCGCCGGCAGGCCCGTTTGTGAGCCTGTGAAACTGCAAGACGCCGCCGCGGCATGAGGGCGGTTGCGGGCCGCCCGGACCGGCAGCCCGATCGGCTTCGGTCGCAGCGGCCTGGCCAAAGGCATCCATTCATGCGGAGCATCACAGCCAAGTTTCTGATCCCTGCGGGGGTATTTATGCTGGCGTTCTCCGCGTTCATGTTGCACCGCAACTACCGCGCAAACCAGCAGCACATGCATGAACTTCTGCATCAGCAGGCCGCACTCAGCCTGGCGTTCGATCTGGCGATCCGCGAATACGTCGCCGAGCAAGTCCGGCCCGTGAGCGAGCGGCAACTCGGCTCCGATGGTTTTGCTCCTGAGACCATGTCGACCTCCTTCGCGGCGCGCAGCATTTTCGAGAAGGTGCGCAGGGATTTCCCGGGATACGTGATCAAGTTCTCGTCGGAGAACCCACGCAATCCGTCCAATCAGGCCGGCCCGGAAGAGCTACGAATCATCGAGCACTTCAACGAGAATCGAGACGCGCAAGTCTGGACCGGTCCCATCCATCTCGACGGGAAGCCCTGCCTGGCGCGTTTCGCCGCCCGGCGGACAGAGGAAAGCTGTCTGGAGTGTCACGGACGTCCGGAGGATGCGCCGGCTTCTCTCGTGGCACGATACGGACACGAGGCGGGTTTCCACCGGCCGCTCGGCGGAGTCGCCGCGCTGGACATGGTGGCCATTCCCACCGGTGCCGCAGAGGCCGCCCTTCGATCGGAAATTCTCCGGCAGTCGGCCGTCATGGCCGCAGGACTGGCCGTTCTGTTCGCGGGCATCGTGCTGATGTTCCGTCGGATGGTCACGTCAAGACTGGCCGGTATGGCCGACCACTTCGAGCGCGTCGCCGAGCAGACCGGCATCTCGGAAATCACGCCGCTGCCGGTACAGAGCCATGATGAGATTGGCGAGTTGGGTACTGCCTTCAACGCTCTGGCCGGTAGGCTGCGCGCTGTCTATGCGATGTTGGAGCAGCGTGTCGGCGAGCGCACTTCGGAGTTGACCGAGGCCAACCGTGTGCTGGCCGAGCAACTTCAGCACCGCGAACGCGACGAGGCCGAACGACACGCCCGGTTGCAGCGCGTTCAACGCCAACAAGCCGCAACCGTGCAACTCGCGCAGAGTGAAGCCGTCGTGACGGGCGAGCCACAGGCCGCGATGCAGGCGATCACTGAGCACGCGGGCAAGGCGCTGGCCGTCGACAGGATCGGCATCTGGCTGCTCGACGGACGAGCCTCGATCCTGCGTTGTGCCGACATGTTTGACACGAAATCTCGAACGCACTCCTCGGGCGCGACGTTGTCGGCCGAAGCCTGCCCTCGCTACTTTGACGCGGTCAGATCGGCGAGAGTCATTGCCGTGCGTGATGCCTGCTTCGACCCACGGACCGAGGAATTCCGGGACGCCTATCTGACTCCCGAGGGCATCACGTCTACGCTGGATGTGGCCATACGAGTATCGGGTAGGCTTGTGGGTGTGATCGGTCACGAGCACAAGGGGCAACCACGCGCCTGGGCGGCCGACGAGATCGCGTTTGCCGGGGTCGTCGCCGACCACGCGGCCCAAGTGTTGCTGAACGCGGAGCGCAAGCGTTCAGCAACCGCCCTTCAGGAAAGCGAGAAGCGGTTTCGAGAACTGGCCGACCGCCTGCCGCAAACCGTGTGCGAGACCGACATCGAGGGTGTCCTCACCTTCGCCAACCGACATGCGTTCGAGGAGTTCGGCTATGCGCCCACCGATCTGGAGAACGGACTCACCGTCCTTCACATGATTGTGCCTGAGGATCACGACAGGGCCAAGCGGAATATCGCACGGGTGCTCGAGGGTGAGGATCCTGGAGGCACGGAATACACATCCCGCAGAGCGGACGGCAGCACCTTCCCCGTGACCGTGTACTCAAGCCCCATCGTTCGCGACGGCATAGCCGCGGGGTTGCGAGTGATCGTGGCCGATATGACCAGACACAAGGAGGCGGAAACGAGACTCAGGCAGTCGCTCGACGAGCTCGAGAGACGCAACAGCGCCATGATGGGACGCGAGCAACGTATCGTAGAGCTCAAAGGGCAGGTCAACGCCCTCCTGGCGGAACTCGGGCGGCCCAAGACGTTTGAGGACACCGAGGTGCGTGCCGAGCCTCAGGTCGACGACTCGTGTGGACGGCAACAGGAAAGTCCGGATGCTGTTGTCCATAGCGCTCTGGAGGAGATGAGCAAACTTCAGAACCTGGTCGAAGGCTTCTGTGATTCGCTGGGCGTCGCCGCAGGGGTCATGGATCTCGAAGGCAGCGTGCTGGTAAGCGGTCGAACACAGAAGGTCTGCACACAGTTTCACAGAAAGAATCCCGAGACTTGCCACCGGTGCATAGCCAGCGACACTATTATTACCGATCAACTCCGCGAAGGCCGATGCGTCGCTGTACACACCTGCGAGAACGGCCTGACCGACGCGGCCGCGCCGATCATCATCAACGGCACACACGTCGCGAACTTCTTCGTGGGCCAGTTCCTGCTCGAACCGCCGGACCTCGACTTCTTCCGCATGCAGGCGGCCGAAAACGACTTCTGCGAACAGGAGTATCTGACGGCTCTGGCCGAGGTGTCGATCATCCCGCCCGAACGGCTGCAGTCGATGCTGCGGTTCCTCAGCGAGCTTGCGACGCTTATGGGCTCGATGGGCGTCGGCCAGGTGAGCCTGACCCAGGCCAACACCAAGCTGGGGGACAACCACCGGGCGTTGCTGAGCATGATGGAAGACGCGATTCAGGCGAGGAAGAACGCCGAAGCATCCGCGCGACAGGCCGAAGCCGCTTCACGGGCGAAAAACGAGTTCGTCGCCAACATGAGCCACGAAATTCGCACTCCGCTCAATGCGGTGCTCGGCATGTCGCAGTTGCTGATGGATACCGAGTTGAGCGAAGAGCAGCGCGAGTACATCCAGGTGCTCAAGGGCTCGGCCGATTCCCTTCTGGCCCTCATCGACGACGTTCTGGACTTTTCGAGGATCGAGGCCGATCGGCTTCGCATGGACCAGACCGATTTCGATTTGTGTGAGGTTATCGAAGGGGCAACGGACGCGCTGGCCCCCCGTGCCCACGAAAAACGTATCGAGCTGGCCTACCGGGTCAGGAGGGACGTACCCTGTGGTGTGCGAGGAGACCCGCATCGCCTGCGGCAGGTGCTCGTAAACCTCGTAGGCAACGCCATCAAGTTCACGGATAGCGGCGAGGTGGTGCTTGAAGCTGAACGGGTGGGCCAGAGCGACGAGCACGTGGAGTGGATCTTCTCGGTGCATGACACGGGCATCGGAATCAGTCCCGAGAATCAGCGGCAGATCTTCGAGAGCTTCACTCAGGCCGACAATTCCACCGCACGGCACCACGGCGGAACCGGCCTGGGATTGGCCATCAGCCGACGCCTGGTCACCATGATGGGAGGACAACTCAGCGTGGACAGCACCGTTGGCGTCGGCAGCACGTTCCGCTTCAACGCCAAATTCGGACCCGCCAAGCTGCCCCATCCGTCCGGTCCACTGAAGGAGCTTGCCGGCATCAGAGCCCTGATCGTGGAAAGCCACCCGCCGCAGCGTACCATGGTGCGCGAGATGCTCGAACACTGGGGCAGTCAGGTCACCGAGGCAAGCAGCACGGACGAGGCGCTGCGGCTCGCCAATCAGCCCGACCGATTCGATCTGGTGCTGATCGACGTGGCCCTGCTCGATCGAGACGGCGCCGAGCCGAACCGCAAGCTGCGGGATGAGTTGGGAACCGACTCGTGCAAGTATCTGATGATGGGCCGGAGCGTCTCTCCGGAGGAGCGTCGACGCGCGCTGGAAGCAGGATTCGAAGACTATTTGCCCAAACCGGTCACGCGAACGCAGTTCCGCAAGGTGTTGCTGCGCCTGTTCTCGGGATCCGGCGACACTGAGAGCGCCATGGACGGCCACCTCTCCAAACCGATCGATGCAACCGAGTTGGAGGAGGTGATTGTGCGTCACACGACGGGCAGCAGGGCAGGCAACGCCGACTCGACCAAAGACACGCAGGGCCTCGGTGACCAGCGATCGACCGACGGTGCCATACTGGATATGGCCGACGCCCTCGAGCGAACCGGCGGTGACCGAGAGTTCCTTGCCGAGATGATCGACGTAATGCTGGAGGACCTGCCGGCCCGCATACAGGCCATCCGCGAGGGCCTCGCCGCCGGCGACGCCGGCGCGATTTGCCAGACAGCCCATACGCTCAAGGGCATGGCGGCAACCGTGTCGGCCCGGCCCATCATGGGCCTCGCCGTCGAGATCGAGCGGATGGGCAGGGACGATGAGTTCCAAGCCGTCGAAGAAGCCCTCACCCAGGTCGAGCAGTATGC
The DNA here is from genome assembly GCA_965602375.1 of uncultured Phycisphaerae bacterium. Taxonomy (GTDB): domain Bacteria; phylum Planctomycetota; class Phycisphaerae; order UBA1845; family DATKUK01; genus DATKUK01. The sequence goes on from CBFCZG010000130.1 coordinate 10,103, forward strand.
CGAGCAGCTCCGCCGTGAGGCGGCCACGTTGTCCGAAAAGAGCGCATAGCAGCCGACGCACAACCGGGCGCGTCGGTGGCACCGGGCCTCTGATCGCATTCCACAACACATCCAGTTGCCGACGGGCCGTCGGCGAGCCGGCGAGGGCTCGTGGCGTACTCTGTTTGCTCTTTTCGGGTGTGGCGGTCAGACTATAATCCGTTCCAATCGCTGGTGACGGGCCGATCTGGTTGCAGCCTATAGGCGAGGAACTCATGGACGACCTGCCCGCAGTCCAACCCGGCAAGAGAGTCAAAGTCGTGCAGACCATCCGTTGGCGCGACGCTTCGTGGCACACGGAACTGGAGGGCGTCGTAGAGGGGGTCAATCGCCAGCCGACCGGGAGTTGGTTCGCACACGGCCAGGACGGGCGGCTGTGGCTTCGGCGAGTGCAGATCCGCAAAGACGACGGCGAACTCGTCGACCTGGTGCTGGACGAGAGCAGCCGCATTACTCGCATCGACTCTGAGATCAGGCAATGAGTGCGTCGTTCCGCCGGCCGGCCGGACTTCGCGTGGCGATAGGACTTCTCTTCCTTAGCGCCCCGGTATGGTGGCTGTTCGGCGACACCCTGCGCTACCACTGGCCGACGCGGTTCGAAGACAATGCCGTACGCTTCGCGCACTGGGGCGGGTACGGCGAATACCTCATGTGGCAGCAGATCATCGCCGCGTTCCAGCGGCAGCATCCCGAGGTGGACATCCGGCAGGAATACGTGGTCGGCGTGCGCTACGAGACCAAGATCC
>CBFCZG010000131.1:0-10822 GCA_965602375.1 uncultured Phycisphaerae bacterium
GTGCGTGACCGTGGCGGTCGGGGCTCGCCCGCCGACTGGCGCGCGCTCGAACGGGCGATACCGTCACCGTTGCGCACCAGCAGCCACGCGGACCAGCGCTTCGATACAGTCCGACTGGCGCGGATCATCCAGGGCTGCGCGGTTGCGGCGCAGCACACCGCACCGCGTGCATCGGTGCACCAACATCCAACCGCGCCGCGCGTCGTGCTCGACGGCAACACATTCCATCATGCCGCCGCAGCGAGATGCGCGATCACCCGGCACGTCATCGACATGTTTCGACCACAAGCACTCGGGGCAGTGATTTCGACAGGAACCGTTGGCCAGGGGTTCGACCTGTACCCCGCAGTGCTCGCACACAAACCCCATGTTCCGCACGCAGCGGAACCGTCTTTCGTCGCCGGCCACCGCCAATCTCCTCGAGTGTGGGTTGAGACCACATCAAGGGATTGGCTTCGGTTTGCTCTTGCCGCCCGAGTCAGACGCAGGCGGCCGACGGGCTTTGCCGCAGCAGGATCCGATTCACCGCCGTTGCCTTAGGCTCGGCGATTACTTCCGGTTCCAGCTTCACGACGGCCTGTTGCATCCGCCGATCCGGACTACGACCGGGTTTGAACGCCTTTGTCCCGGCCATTGTGAGGCAGCCGCCCGTGCTCAACCGGCCACCTCCCATCGGTAGGAGTACATGCGGCGTCACCGTCGTTGCGTCCCCGCCAACCTATCGGCGGCGGCTGGCACGAGGATGTCGCTTTGGGGTCACCTTGTCTCCTTTGGCCGTGTACGACACGCATTTCAATGCTCGGCACATCGGCCTGACCTTTCACGCCGACTCGCTCGCGGCGGGCCGGTCGAGCGTCCATCGCTCGCGCTCGATGAGAGGCGTATTGAACTTGGCTTCAATCCGGCCGGTCTTCTCCAGATGGTCGAGGCACGCTCGCAGGCATCCGCGTCCTACGCAGACGGCCAGATGGCGAAACCGATGGTACGTCCACTCGTTGTAGGCGGGCTGCTTGCCCTCGGCTTCGCTGCCGGTGAAGAACGGCGAGAAGCTCGGGTCGCGCCCTGCGTGTACGTGGCCGCACGCGCGCGGGTCGAGCGGCGCGTGTGAATACTCGCGTCCGTCAATTCGGAACGTGATGCTGCGGTCGTCGGCAATGGCACATCCCTGGCAATCGCGGACACAGGCCATGCAGTCGTCGCAGATTTTGCCCTCAAACAACGGCGTCGGCTCGAGTTCGACGTCGGTGAGGACGGCGAACACGCGCTGGCGCGGGCCGAACTGGGGGGTAAGAAGGACTTTGGAGTGGCCGATCTCTCCCAGTCCCGCAGCCACGGCCAAGTGTCGCATTGAGACCATTCCGTCGGGTCCGGCCGGCTGATCAGGGCGGGTCTTACGGCCCGCGTGCGGGAAGAACGGGTTGTGCACGGGAACGCTCGTGTGTCCGCAGCTCTCCAGAAACAGAACGATGCTGCGGAGGATCTTGGGGCCCACGACCTCGTTGAGATACCAGTAGGAGTCGCAGTTATACGCCTGCCAGTAGGCGCCCTCTTCGACGGCCTTGAGCGCCCCGCGGGGCTGGCGGACCGCCACCACGATGGCGGTTTGCGTCTGAGGGAAGATCGTACGCGGGTGATACTCGGGCGGCGCGTCGTCGAAGCGTGAAATTGGGGCAAAGCCGATGAGATCGGCTCCATTGTCCAACGCGACACTGCGCACTTGCTGCGTAAGTGTGGACACAGACATGCCTCCTTCTGCCCCTTGCCGGAGGCATTGTACCACATCATCCGGTGTGGCAAGCGTAATTATCAGGTGCGGTCACCGTGCGCAGCCAGAGACCGGTGCCGTGGCAGCCCGCCGAAGCGCGCACGAACACGGCTTGGCATGGCTGCCCGCGGTGATTATCCTGGATACACTGGATCAAGTCCTCCGCCCCAAGACGTGGTGCAATCGGGAGTCAGCCATGTCTGCCGTCGTGCTCGCTGCGTTTGGCCTGTTTCCTTGGCTGGCGTTGATCGTATTGGGCGGGCTGACTGCGTTCCATCTGCTGCTTTTGGTCACAGGACTACTGGAACGTAACCCCTTGAATCCGCTGATCCCGTTGCCGCCCGGCGAGCGCGTGGAGCTACCTGCCTATCTGGAGGCCATGAACCAGATGGCGGCGGAGGCGACTTTCGTGCATCAGGGAACCTTCGGGCACGCCAAGGGCGGGACGCACCGCGAGTACACATCGATCTGGTTCTCGCCCGAGCGCGATGTCCTCGCGGTCATAGAAGGAGGCAAGATGGCGAAGTTGCCCGTTCGGAAGGCGTTGCTCTATTCGCGCGCCGCCGGAGAGGGGTTTATCGCCAGCACGGATGTGGCCGGGTTGCCCGATGTGTCGGGGCTTACCACCAAATCGGTTCTTCTCCACGCCGACTTCCACGAGTTGCTCGCGCACCACATGGCCCGTGTGGCTGAGGCGGGTGTGGCGCTGCTGCCGTTCGACGAGTCGACCGGCCTGGCGGTTTTCGACCACATCGAGACGCGAACAGTACACCGTCTGGAACAACTCGGCTATGCCCGATTTCTCGATCCGGCTCGCACCACCTGGCGATACACGCTCAAAGGGATGGTCGTTTTGCTCCGCAAAAAGAGGGTTCCGCGCGAGCAGGCGCAACGCGTCAAGATTCCCCGTCCCGGAAGCTAGCGCACACCTCTCAGCCAGGCTGGGCTGGCACAGAGCCCGTCAGTCGGCTTGCATATACGGATACCGGAAGTCCGTCGGCGGCAGGAAGGTCTCCTTGATGGTTCGCGGCGTGACCCAGCGTTCCAGGTTCAGCCAGCTGCCGGCCTTGTCGTTGGTGCCCGAAGCCCGCGAGCCGCCGAACGGCTGCTGGCCGACCACCGCGCCGGTGGGCTTGTCGTTGACGTAGAAGTTGCCGGCTGCGTGACGCAGCGCCTCGGTAGCCTTAACGATGGCCGACCGATCCAATGCGAAGATCGAACCGGTCAGCGCATAGGGCGAGGTCTGATCGCACAGCTCCAGCGACTCCTCGTATTGACTCTCGGGGTAGACGTAGATGGTCAGCACCGGCCCGAAGATTTCCTCGACCATGAGCTTGCTCTTGGGGTCACGGCTGAGGACCACGGTCGGCTCGACGAAGTGGCCTTTCGAGTCGTCGCAGCCCCCGCCGGCGAGAATCTCCATGTCGCAACTGTTCTTGGCGTATTCGATGTACTCGCTGATGGTCTTGAACGCATTCTCGTCGATCACCGCGCCCATGAAGGTGGCGAAATCGGTCACGTCGCCCATCTTCACATCGGCGATCTCGTCGAGCAGACGCTGCTTAACCACCGGCCAGATGGAGTCGGGGATGTAGGCCCGCGAGGCGGCTGAGCACTTCTGTCCCTGGTATTCGAAGGCTCCTCGCACGAGAGCGGCCACCAGCGCGTCGACATCGGCGCTGGCGTGGGCGAAGATGAAGTCCTTGCCGCCGGTCTCGCCGACGATCCGCGGGTAGCAGACGTACTTGCGGATATCGGAGCCGACCGCCAGCCAGATCGTCGAGAACACGTAGGTGCTGCCCGTGAAGTGGATGCCGCCCAGATCGACGTGGTCCAGCGCCGGCGGGGCGATGACCGGGCCCGGGCCGGGCACCATGTTGATCACGCCGGGAGGCAGGCCGGCCTCGGTCAGGATCTTCATGATGTAGTACGCCGGCAGCACCGACGCCGAAGCCGGCTTCCACACTACCGTGTTACCCATCAGCGCGGGCGCCGTGGGCAAGTTGCCGGCAATGGAAGTGAAATTAAACGGGGTGATGGCCAGTACGAAGCCGTCCAGCGGACGGTGCTCCATGTAGTTCAGCACGCCTTTGGTCGACTGGGGCTGATCGCCGTAGACCTCCTGCATGAAGTGCGGGTTGAACCGCCAGAAGTCGATCAGCTCGCAGGCTGCGTCGATCTCGGCCTGATAGGACGTCTTGCTCGCGTTGAGCATGGTGGCGGCGTTAAGCTTCTGGCGATACTTGCCGGCCAGCAGCTCGGCGGCCTTGAGGAACACGATCGCCCGGGAGTCCCAGGGCATACGGCTCCACTCTTTGCGGGCTTCGTTGGCAGCGGCGATGGCCTGCTCGACGTATTCGGCATTGCCCTGATGGTAATGGCCCAGGACGTGCTGATGGTCATGCGGGCAAATCATCGGCTTGAGCGAGCCGTTGCGTACCTCCCGCCCGCCGATGAACATGGGCACGTCGACCTGTTCGCCGAGCATTCGGGCAAACGTGGATTTCAGTTCGGCCCTTTCCGGGCTGCCGGGCGCGTAGTTGAGCACGGGCTCGTTAACCGGTTGCGGGACCTTGAAGATACCGTTGAACATAGCCGTCTCCTTCGTCTATTCTTCCATCGCGCTGCGGCAGGTACGGTATTGCCCCGAAAAAAAGAGGGGCGGGCCTGCACCGCCTGAAGCCGCGGCGGCGCGGAAAAGCTTCAGTCTAACGGTTCTGGCGGCGGCCATGCAAGCAAGCCGATATTGGGTCGGGGCCGCGGCCGGTAGGCCCAAGGCTGGACAGGTAGCCGGCTGGGTGGTTGAATGGCCGGGTCCCATAAGGCCTGGATGTCCGGCCCTGTTGCCGACAACCCAGAGGAGCCAGCGAGATGCGAATCATTGTGACCGGCGCCGCGGGGCTGATTGGCTACCATCTGTGCAGGCGGCTTCTGGATGAGCGCCATCAGGTTATCGGTGTCGACAACTTCAGCACCGGCCAACGGAGCAACGCCGAGCAGCTTGGCCAGGCATGCGGTTTCCATCTGCTCGAGCACGACATCTGCCAGCCAGTTCGCCTCGACGGACCTGTCGATCTGATCTACAACCTTGCCTGTCCGCCCAGCCCGGTCGACTTTGCTACGCGACCCCTGGAGATCCTGCGAACCTGTAGCGACGGCGTCCGGACGATGCTGGAACTCGCCTTTGACAAGAAGGCGGTGTTCCTCCAGGCTTCGACAAGTGAATGCTACGGCGATCCCCTGGTGAATCCGCAGCCGGAAACCTATTGGGGCAACGTCAACCCGATTGGTCCGCGCTCGTGCTACGACGAGGGCAAGCGCTTCGCTGAGGCACTGACGATGAGCTGCCACCGCCAGCACGGGCTGGCCACACGGATCGTGCGAATCTTCAACACGTATGGCCCGCGCATGCGAGCGGATGACGGTCGGGCGTTGCCCACCTTCATCAACCAGGCGCTGCGCGGCGAGGCCCTGACGGTCTTCGGGGACGGATCGCAGACCCGAAGCTTCTGCTACGTCGAGGACCTGGTCGATGGCATTGTGCGTCTGGCCGGATCCGACATCGTCGAGCCGGTCAACATCGGCAGCCAGGAGGAGATCACCATCGGACAGGTGGCCCGGGAGGTCGTCGAGCTGACTTGCAGTCAGAGCACGATCGAGTACCGACCGCTGCCTCAGGACGACCCGAAGGTCCGCCGGCCCGACAACAGCCGGGCACGTCAGCTTCTCGGGTGGCAGCCTGTCACCGACCGCAGAACCGGCTTCGCTCGGACAATCGAGCACTTCCGCAGCAGGCTTTGATCGGCTGGCGTTGTGGGCCGTCGGCCTGGACGAGTGTTCCGAGGCAACGGCGCAATTGGCTGGCTGCTTCCTATCGCGATGCCCGGCGCCGTCCTGCTCGGAGATAGGGGATTACCCCTGCCGCCGATTCCCAGCCTGCCATTCTTGCCTGCCAGCAAACCGTTGCGGACCGATTTCTCTTGACACGTCGTTGCCCGTGGCGTATGGATCACCCTCAGGGCATATCTGCTTCGGGCCGCGGGTCGAGTTGGCGCTCGTTGGGTAGAGGGATGCGTGGCAACGGCGTCTGTTCACGTACAGTCCACTCATTGAGAGTCGGCGCCTGCCGCAACGTGACTATTCCGATCGCGAGGCTGGACCCTGCGCGAGGTATCGCCAGGCAACCGACATTTCACGCCTTTCGTACGTGCGCTCTGCGGATGAGTGAGGCGAACGGCGGGCAGAGTCGGCCATATCTGATATAACGACTCTGACTTTGGAAAGGAGAATCTCCATGGAACGAAGTAGTGTAATCCTATGTCTATCGATGCTGGTAGCGGTCGCAACGACGGCGTCCGCGGCCGTGCTGACGGTAGGCCCCGGCCAGACGTACAGCACCGTTCAGGCTGCCGTCAACGCGGCCTCGAACGGCGACACGATCGAGATTTACTCGGACACCTATACGGGTAGTGAGGGCAATGCCCTGATCACCAAGGACAGCCTGACGTTTGTCGGGGTCGGATCGACGCGCCCGGTGCTGGATGCCGGCGGCACGAGCATCCAGGGCAAGGCCATCTGGGTCATCCAGGGCTCGAACACGACCGTCGAGTCCATCGAGTTCCAGAACTGCAGCGTGTCAAGCAAGAACGGGGCGGGCATTCGCCAGGAAGGTCCCGACCTGACGATCACGGACTGCTACTTCCACGACAACGAGGATGGCATCCTTGCCGGCGCCGACACCAGCAGCACCATCGTCATCGAGTACAGCGAGTTCAACCACAACGGCTTCGGCAACGGCTACAGCCACAACATGTACATCGGCAACATCGGGTTGTTCGAGTTGCGCCACTGCTACGTGCACCACGCTTACAAGGGGCAGGAGGTCAAGAGTCGCGCTCAGGTCAACTACGTCGAGTACAACCGCATCACGAATGAGGATGGTGAGGGCAATTACGAGGTCGACATCCCCAACGGTGGAACGACCTACATCATCGGCAACCTCATCCACCAAAGCGAATACTGCAGCAACAGCGGCATCATCAACTATGCCGTCGAAGGCGCCACCAACCCCGATCAGCACATGTATGTTGTCAACAACACCATCGTGAACGACCGCGGCGCGGGCACCTTCGTCCGCAACGCCAGTACGACCGACTGCCTGCTCCAGAACAACATCTTTGAGGGCACGGGTACGATTCTGAACGGGCCCGGTACGCAGGTCACCAACTGGGCGACCAGCAACGCCTACCTGCTGAACTACAGCACTTACGATTACCACCTCACATCCAATTCCACCGGGGCCATCGATCAGGGCAGCGATCCGGGCTACGGCCAGGGCTACTCGCTTACTCCGGTGTACCAGTACGTCCATCCCCGGGACTATGAAAGCCGCCCCAGCGACAGCACCCTGGACGTCGGCTGCTACGAGTACGTCGGTGGGCCGATCAACCAGGCGCCGACGGTGGACGCGGGCAGCAATCAGCAGATCACGCTGCCGACCGATACGGTCAACCTGGACGGCACGGTCAGCGACGACGGCCTGCCCAACCCGCCCGGTGCGTACACCACGCTATGGACAAAGGACAGCGGGCCGGGCACGGTCAGTTTCGGCGATCCCAATGCGGTCGACACCACGGCCACGTTCAGCGCCGCCGGCGTATACGTGCTGAAGCTTGAGGCCGACGACAGCGCCCTGACCGGCAGCGACACGGTGACCATCACGGTCAACGACGCGCTACCCGGCCAGGCAACCGATCCGTACCCGTCGGACGGCGCAACGAAGATTGCGCGCTCCGGGGTCACCCTGTCATGGACGGCCGGCAGCGGGGCCACGAGCCACGACGTGTACTTCGGTACTAATCCCAATCCGGGCGCATCGGAGTTTCAGGGCAACCAGGCACAGACGACCTTCAACACGGGCTCGCTGGCCAAGCAGACGTGGTACTACTGGCGGATCGACGAGGTCAATTCCTACGGGACGACCACCGGCGTGGTGTGGAGCTTCAAGAGCGGCAGCAAGTAATCACGCGCCGGCCATTTGAGGCCGGTCCTAGATCACTACGGCATGCGCCAGCCCAAGTCGCTCATCGAGTGGCTTGGGCTGGTGTCGTAGGGGGCTTTACCCGAAGGCGCAGCCCCTCCATTTGCGGCCATGCGGTCCCCGTTCTCACTGTCGAGGCCCCCCTTGGTTGTTCGGCCATGTAACGACCAGGCCGCGACGGGTAGAATGGAGGTGGAGGCGTGCAAGGAAGGGAAGCCCGTCGGAAAGCATGATGATCGTAAGCAGCATACAACGCTTTTCGGTTCACGACGGTCCGGGCATTCGGACCACCGTGTTTTTCAAAGGCTGCAATCTGCGCTGCCAGTGGTGTCACAACCCTGAGGCGATCGTGCCCGATCGGCAAATGCAGTTCTTCGCCGATCGGTGTATAGGTTGTGGAGCATGCTTGGCCGTCTGCGCGCGACAGGCCCATCGACTCACCAACGGCGCCCGGCAGTTTGACCGCGCGTCGTGCACGGCCTGCGGGTCGTGCGCGAACGTCTGCTATCCCAAGGCGATGTTACCGGCCGGCAGAGAGATGACCGTTGTCCAGGTCATGAAAGAGATCGTGGCCGATAAGAAATTCTACGAGAACTCGGGTGGCGGGGTCACGCTCTCGGGAGGCGAGCCGCTGGCTCAGTTGGAGTCGGCATTGGCGATCCTGACAGCGTGTAAGGCTGACCGGATCCACACGGCTATCGAGACAAACCTAGCCTGGCCATGGCCGCACGTCGCGGCGACCGTGCCCTGGACCGATCTTTTCATGGTGGACCTCAAGATGATGGATGGGTCAGCCCACGAGCGATGGACCGGCGCATCGAACGAGGAGATTCTGGGCAATGCGCGACGGCTTTCGGCCGAAGGGGTACCGATGATCGTCCGCACGCCGGTGGTTACGGGCGTCAATGCATCGACCGACCAGATCGGCCGCATCGCCGATTTCGTCGCCTCGCTTGGTACTGCGCTGTACTACGAGTTACTGCCGTATCACCCTCTCGGCACGGACAAGTATGCGGCGCTGGGGATGGACCGTCCGGCCAGGGAACTCGACAGGCCGGCCAATGGTGAGATGGCGCGTCTGGTTGCCGAAGCCCGCATGCGAGGGATCGAGGTCCGTTGTACTGGCGCCTGCGCGGAAGGAGGGGACGGCAAATGAGCGATGTTCCCGTTGCGCCGTTGACCTATCAGGAGAGGCTGCGGCATCTGGTCGAGCGGAAGCTGAACCAGACGCGCGAGAAGATCGCTCGTTTCGGGTCCATGGACGAGGACGATCTGGGGCTTGTCGCGCCGCCCGAGGATTTCCAGTGGGAGCCGATCCCGAACCATCCGAACGGGTCGTTCTACGGGGCCCGCGGCTGGGCCGAGAACTTTGCCTCGCTGATGCACGTGCACCCCACGTATGTCGATCCGATGGATGCTTTGGCGGGCCGATGGATGGTCTTCATGTCGCGTCGTCGGCCGGTCCACTGGCCGCCCGAGTTGGCCTATCCGCATCTGGTCGGCGACCAGCAGACCTATGGAATCACCTGTGGTATCGGCGGCGATTCGCATTTCGGGCCGGATTACACCATCGGGCTCGAACTGGGGTGGGGAGGGCTTCTGAAAAAGGTCCGTCAGTGCCGGAGAGATCACGGTCCCGACAAGGTGGAGTTCTACCAGACTGAGGAGGGTGTGATCCTTGCCGTGCAGACCTGGATCGGCCGTACGATTGAGCATATCCGCGAGGCCTTTGCCCAGGAGAGCCGTCCGGAGCTCAGCGCCAATCTGACGGAGATGGCCGAGGTCAACGAGAGGATCGTCGAGCACCCGCCGCGGACGCTTCGCGAGGCGTGTCAATGGATGGCCTGGTTCAACATGTGCTCGCGGATCTACAACCGCGACGGCGCGGGCGGCCGGTTGGACGAGCTGCTCAGGCCGTACTACGAGCGCGACATCGCGTCGGGGCGTATTGACGACGAGGACGCCCTGTTCCTCATCGCCTGCCTGCTACTCAACGAGACGCACTACTATCAGGTCGGCGGGCCGGGCCCCGACGGAAAGGATCTGACCAGCAAGGTCTCGTTCCTGATCCTTGAAGCCGCACATCGGTTGGGGATCGCCAACAACCTCACCGTTCGCGTCCATGACGACATGGACGAGGAGTTGCTTCGGACGGCTGTGGGACATCTGCTCCGCGACCGCAAGGGCTGGCCGAGGTTTGCCGGCGACAAGGGCTTGGTGGAAGGGTTCATGCGAAACGGCTATCCGGCTGAGCTGGCTCGGCAGCGCATCGCCGTCGGCTGCCACTGGATGGCCATTCCCGGCCGCGAGTACACGCTGAACGATATTGTGAAGATCAACGTGGCCAAGGTGTTCGAAGTCGCCTTCTACGACATGATCGAGGACCCCACGGTCGAACCGTGCGTGGCCGAGTTGTGGCGGCGTTTCGAGGAACACCTCAGGCGAGCTGTGCTCTGCACGGCCAAAGGCATCGACTTCCATCTGGCGCATCAGAAGGACAACGAGCCGGAACTGATACTCAATCTGCTCTGTCACGGGCCGATCGAGAAAGGCGTGGACATCACGGACGACGGGGTGGAATTCTGCGACATGTGCGTCGACGGATCGGGACTGGCGACGGTGGCCGATTCGTTCGCCGCGCTCCAGCAGCGAATCGAGCGCGAGCGGGCACTGACGTGGGCCGAGGTCACCGCGCACTTGCGCAACAATTATGTTGGCCGTGAGGGGCTGCGCAGGCGTGCGATCCTGAAGAACTCGGCGCGGTACGGTCAGGGCGGATCGCTCGGCGACGAGTGGGCCGTCCGCGTGAGTAAGCTGTTTGCAGCGTTGGTGACAGAGAAACGCACGCCGGGCGGGCGCATCATGATCCCCGGGTGGTTCTCATGGTCGGCGACGATCAAGCTGGGCAAGCAGGTGGGCGCCACGCCGGACGGCCGCGGCCGCGGCGAACCCATCTCGTTGGGGGCCAATCCGAACAACGGCTTTCGCGCCGACGGGGCGGCGACCGCGATGGCCAA
>CBFCZG010000132.1:0-10626 GCA_965602375.1 uncultured Phycisphaerae bacterium
TGCGAAGTAGCCCCAAAGTCGGATGAACTTCATGGTCTCCAGGCTTGTGCCCAGGTCTGTGTAGCTGCTGTGAAGTATGACATTATCGGACGTTCGCTCGATGCGGACCGTATTGGGCGGAGCATCCATGTTGCTCCAATCTCGCTGGGGCGACCACATACAGAACTCGGCGTAGCTATAGGTGCTGATACGGCGGGTGTTCCGCCCCATATTGCGGAGTTTCAGCCACCATATCTCGCAGTCGCCTTTATCGGGCGCGAAGTAGGTGATCGTCGACTCGATGTTGCGGTAGCGAAGGGTCACCGTCTGGTAGCCGAGTCCCACGTGGCAGCGGAAATCGATCTGGTCGGTAGGCGTGCAGACCGGTGCCCAGGTGGCCGACCAATAATGTCCGTCGCGGTCGTCGCGCAGGTAGAGGTAGCGCCCGGGCCTGTCGGCGGGCAGCGCGTTGAAGCGGTAACGCAAGAGGCGCATGTGTCGTGCGTCGCGCCGAAAGCTCGTGCCGCCGCCAGTGTGACTTATCAGACCGGTGTACTGGCCGTGGTGAATGTAGTTGAACCACGGGGCCGGCGTGTCGGGTCGGGTGATGACATACGTCCGCGCTTCGTTATCGAAGTATCCATATTTCGTGCTCATGATGGCATAAGACTACGTCGATTGGGGACGTGACGCAAGCGACACGCCCGGACGATTGCGGCGCGTGTCGGCTTTGGCAGTACTGGCAAGGGGGTTTGCCAGCACCATGACGCGGTGTAAGCGATACTTGTCTTCAAATTGGCTCATCCGGCTGCGGGAAGCGCGAGTGGATTTGATTGGAACGCGAGCAATCCGAGGCAGTTGGATTACCGATAATACGGGTGAGCCGCGCCGAGCAGCGTGTGTAAAGAGCGGCGCTGCGTCGGCCGCGGGGAAAAAAGCGTGAGGTGTATTTGCCCGCTCTTGGTTTGTTTCTTATGTTGAGTGTGCGGCTCGCCGGAAGTTGCCGCGAGGCCGAGGTAAGTGCTGAATATGCGAACGAGTTGCGCTTGCCGCGATCTCAGGCGATGTTTGGAATGCCGCCATTCGTGTCAGGCTGTCAGTTGTGACCCACCGTTGAAGGGATGAGTTGGCCGACGTGGGCCGATTCGACCGCAAGCCTCCGAACAGCATAGAGCGGTGTTGATCGGCGAAAAGGGATGCGCCGATCGGAACGTCCGGCCTGCGGTGGGCTGGGCAGGAAAGTCACGCGGCTGCAGGCAGGGAGCTGGCAAGCCGCAAATGAGGCGTTAACGCCACACGCTTTTTTGGAAGGAGTAGGGGTTATGAAGACGCTCAAGAATTTTCTGAAGAGTGAGGACGGCCCGACGGCCACCGAGTACGCGGTGATGCTCGCGCTGATCATCGTGGTCTGCATCGCGGCCATCGGTACGCTGGGTGGTCGTGTCAACGCGATGTTCGGCAGTGTTGCCGGCGCGCTGGATTCTGCGGGCGGCAGTGGTTCGTAACGACGAAGAGCAAGGGGGGGCCTGGCCTTCGGGCCAGGTCCTCCCTACGACTTAACGCAGTGGAAGGGAAGGAAGCTGGTCGGCGGGGAAAGGACTGCCGGCCGGTGTGTTTTGCATTAACGGTGAGACACGAACACGCTTTCAATCGGATGGAGTGGCATGTCGGCGCTAGGGTACTGGCAGGTAACGATTCTCGTGGTGGTTCCGGCGGTGTTGATTGCATCGATCATCGACTACTGGGCCAGGAAGGTGCCGAACTGGCTCAACGCATCGCTCGCGGCGGCCGGACTGCTCACACAAAGCCTGTACTTCGGCTGGTCGGGCTTGGCGGCCGGTGGACTCGGTTTGCTGGTGGGCTTGGGGGTGTTGATCGTTCCGTGGGCGATGGGGGGCATGGGCGCCGGCGACGTGAAGCTGATGGGGGCGATCGGAGCGTGGTTTGGGCCATGGATGACGTTCGTGGCGTTCTGCGTGGGCGGGGTGATCGGCGGGGTGATCGCCGTCGCCATGATCGCGTGGACCCGCAAGGCATCGCAGGCCTGGCTGAACCTTGGTCTGATCATTGTGAAGATGCGGAGGCTGGAGACGGCGTTCGGTGACTTCGCATCGGTGCGGAGTTTGGATTCCAGCGCGGCGCTGCTGCCGTACGGGATTCCCCTGAGCATCGGATCGGTGATCGTACTGTTTGGTCAATGTTTGGAATGGTGGGTGCTGTGATGAGAGCAGGAAAGAAGCGAACGGGCCGCCGCGGGGCGGCAGTGGTGGAGATGGCGGTAGTGATGCCGCTGCTAATGACACTGCTGCTGGGGATCATTCAGTACGGCTATCTGTTCATGTGTCAGCAATCGATCGTTCATGCTGCCAGCGAGGCGTGCCGTGTGGCGACGTTGCCCGGTACCACACAGCAGGACATCCAGGCGGCGGTCGATAGATATATGGCCGGCGCGAAGCTCTCGGGATACGCGGTGACGGTTCAGAGAGCGAACCCGCCAACGACCTTGACTGAATCGGTGAGCGTGTCGATTCCGTATGAGCGGGTATGCCTGGTGGGTGACTTCCTGGGAGGTCTGGTGCCCGGCGAGTTGAGCTACACGAGCATGCAGCGCGCCCAGTAGGGCGGCGGGGGCGTGGACAGAAACATTCCGGGGGGAAAAGGAGCGCGGGCCTCGTAGCGAATAGTTACGGGGTGAAGTAGAGACCGGTGATTCGTTTGCCCGGTTTGGTGGGGCAAGGCGGAGCCGGTCGAGTGCGTTAACCGTATAGGGCTGTTTAGATCCGCAGGGCGGGTCGAAGGAAGGCGCCATGAAAAGCAAAGCACTCATTCCCCTGGTGATCGGGCTGGCTGTGGGATTGGTAGCGATCAAGATGGGGCTCGATGTCGTCAAAAAGGCGCAGGGCGCCAATCAAGGCGGACCGTCCGTCGACATTGTCGTGGCTGCACGCTCGATTCCCTTGGCGACTGGAATCACTGACCAGATGGTCACGACGGTGAAAACGCCCAGGGAATTAGCGCCCACGGGCGTTTTCAACACGCTATCGGACGTTGTGGGACGGGTGAATCGCGCGGAGATCCCCAAGGGCGCTCCCGTGATGGGGTCGTTGCTGGCGCCACCGGGCACCAGTCCGGGCATGCCCAGCCTTATACCCGACGGGTTCCGGGCCGTATCGGTCAAGGTGGACGAGGACACCCAGGTCAGTGGTTTCCTTCAGCCTGGCTGCCGCGTGGACGTGGCGGCAGTGATGACGGCCAGCGTCGGTGGTAGGCGCGACTTGATCAGCAAAGTAATCCTCCAGAACGTGGAGGTTGCGGCTGTGGGGCAATCCCTCGCGAGCGAAGGCAGCGAGGCGAACCTCACGCGTTCGGTGACGCTGCTGGTCCAGCCGCGTGACGTGCCGAAGCTGCATCTTGCGGCCTCGAAGGGCAAGATTCGCCTGGCGCTGCGCAGTCGGGTCGACGAGGGCTCCGATCAGTTTGCGGCTATGACGCAGGATCAGTTACTGGCCGACGAGCAGGCCCAGCCTGTGCAGAGCAGTGGCGGCTCCGTTCTGGGCGGCCTCGTGCACGGATTGGGTCAGGGCCTTGCGGCCTCCTCGGCGAAACCGAGCGGTTTGATGGTTGCACAGGGCGGCCCGGCCCTTGCGGGAGGTATGCCGGTGGAAGTGGGGCCCTGGATGGTGGAGGTGGCTGAGGGCAGCAAGTTCAAGCGTTATACGTTCCGGCATACAGGGTCGATGGATTTGATGACCGGCATGGACGCGGGTTCGCCGGCCCCGGTCGTCCATTCGACGGCACACCTGGCAGGTTCAGGTGGCCGTGGTTCGGGGGGCTGGACATCCGGCGGATCGGGCGCGGTGGATCGCCTGGGCTCCGGAGCCAGCAGTACGTTTTCCGCGACAGGAGACAGTGCGGAAGAGAGTAGCGACGTCGTTGAGGGGGAATAGGACGACCCAAAGGTCACGGAGGATTGACGGATGAAATGTGACAAGGATGGTCAAAGACGGATCGAGTGGGCTACGCGATCGCGCGGCGCTGTATGGCTGTCAGCGATGCTGACCGGCTGGGTCGTTCTGCTGGGCGGCACCTATGCCGTCGGGCAGCAACCCGTTGAAGGGGGCCAGGCGATACAGACTAACGGCGATCTGGTCGTGCAGGTGCGCGAAGTAGCGACCGGTTCCAGGCGGATCACGGTATCGCTGAACAAGTCGCTGATCATTGATACGAACCTGCCGATTCGCCGGGCGTCTGTGACGGCGCCCGAGGTAGCCGAAGTCTTAGTGCTTTCGCCCAAGAAACTTTTGGTGACGGGCAAAGCCTTCGGCGCGACGCAACTGATTCTGTGGACGTCGGACCAGCAGCAGGAGTTGCTTGATCTGGCGGTGATCTTTGACAAGGCGGAGCTCGAGAAGGCGATCCGCCGCACCGCGCCGCTGGCGCGGGTTCGCGTCGAACCGATGCTGGATACGCTCGTGCTCAATGGGGCGGTGCCGGATCCGGCGTCGGCCGACCGGGTCATGAACCTGGCCAGCATCTACTCGCAGAAGGTACACAACCAGATGCGGGTGGCGGGCGTCCAGCAGGTGCTGCTGCGCTGCACGGTGGCCGAGGTGAGCAAGAGCGCCCTGCGGCGTTTGGGCGTGAACGGCTGGATGGCGGGCGACCACTTCCAGGATGCCTTCGTCGTGTCGCAGATCGGCGGGATCAACCCGATCAACATCGGTGCGGCAGCGGGTTCGCCGGTGACGCGGACGGTTCCCTTCCTGACCGGCGACGATGGTATACCCATTGCGACGGCGACGACGTTCTCGCTGGGCTTCCCCAGTATTGAGATGCAGCTCTTCGTGCAGGCACTGCGCGAAAACGGGTTGCTGCGTATCCTGGCCGAACCGAACCTGATGGCCATCAGCGGCCAGACGGCGACGTTTTTGGCGGGTGGTGAATTCCCGGTGCCCATTCCGCAGGATTCCGACACGATCACAATCGAGTACAAGGAGTACGGCGTTCGCCTGAACTTCACGCCGACGGTCGTGGGCGGCCAGATGGTGCGCCTGCGCGTCGCGCCGGAGGTGAGCGAGCCGGACTTCAGCGCGGCGGTGCAGTTTGCCGGGTTCGTGGTTCCCGGAGTTACGCAGCGCAGGGCGGAGACGACGGTGGAACTCGGCAGCGGCCAGACCGTGGCGATTGCCGGTCTGCTGAGCGAGCGCATTCGCGGCGTCACGCAGAAGCTGCCGGGCGTGGGAGATCTTCCCATTATCGGGGCGCTGTTCAGCTCTGTGGAGTACCAGAAGAGCAACACCGAGTTGATGATCCTGGTTACGCCGGAACTGGCCGAGCCTATGAATCCCGATCAGGCCACCACACCTCTGCCGGGCGAGGACATGATCGAGCCTAACGACTACGAGTTGTTCGGGCTGGGTGTGCTCGAAGGCGAAGTCCGCACCCCAGTCAAACAGGAGCCGCTCCCGGAGCCGACCGAGACGGTCACCGAGGCCGAGCCGGTGGCTGAGGGTTCGGTCGTGCCGCTCGAGGGACCGTGGGGTCTGGCGGAGTCCGAGGAAGCGGAATGAACGCAGGGTGGGGAAGGAAGGCGATGGGCCCACTGACCGGCTTCGTCCAGCCGGAACGTGTTGGCCCCCGTGCAGGCGGTCGTTGCCGCGACGGCTCGAGAACGCCCGCTTTGGCCGGTTGAGTTACGGGCCGAGAAGGCCCCCGGGACAGGGACGGTTTGCACCCGATTGGCGCGATGGCAATCGGGGCCCGAGGAACCGATGGGACACGTGATTCGGGTCATCGTCTTCAACGCGGACGAGGACTACGGCAAGACCCTGCGCAGCGAGTTGCTTGGCGTGGATGGTCTCAAGATCCTCGCGGAGATCGACGAGCCATCGCTGTTGCCTCAGGCCATGGGGCAGTTCAACGCCGACGTGGTGCTGGTGAACCTCGACCCGGCGCCTGAGCCGATCATGGGACTGGTCCGGCAGATTACTTCCGCGCGTGCGGGCCTGCCGGTGTTTGTGGTCAGTTCCAGTTCGGACAGCAATCTGGTGTTGTCGGCCATGCGGGCAGGGGTCAAGGAGTTCCTGCCCAAGCCGATCGCCAGAGAGCAACTTACCGAGGCGCTGGAGCGAGTGGTCCAGCAGCAGCCGACCACCGAAGCCCGTGGGCGGTTGATCTCTGTAATGGGCAGCGCCGGAGGAGTCGGTGCGACGACGGTGGCCACCAATCTGGCTGTAGAGTTGGCCGACGTGGGCGGCAGCGAAGTGGCTGTCGTCGACCTGGATTTTCGCTTGGGTCAGGTGGCTACGTTTTTCGACGTGCAGGCCAATTTTACGATCGCCGAGTTATGCGAGACGCACGAGCAGTTGGATCAGCAGATTATCTCCAAAGCGATGGTCAAACATGAGTCGGGGGTGCACGTTCTGGCCCGACCGCATCACTTCGCGCAGGCCGAGCAGATCTCGGCGGCGCATGCGGCGGGCGTGCTGGCGGCGCTCCAGGAACTGCACAGCTATGTGGTGGTTGACGGGCCACACCGTTTCGACGCCGGGGCGCAAGTCGTGTTCGATATGGCGGATGCGAACCTGCTGGTCATGCAGTTGCTGGTTACCAGTGTACGGAACAGCGACCGCATACTCGCCGAGCTAGCCCAGCACGGCTACAACCTCGACCGCGTGCAGTTGGTCTGCAATCGCTCGACGCGTGAGTCGGGCTACCTGGAGCAGGAGCACGTGGAGGCCACTCTGAATCGCAAAATCTTCTGGTCGATTCCCAGCGACTTCAGGGCGGTGTGCGCGGCGATCAATCTGGGCGAGCCGTTGGCCTTGTCGGCTCCGAAGTCGAAGGTTCGGCAGAGTCTTCACGAGTTGTCGGAGCGTATATGTAACCCCCAAGAGGCGGCCGAAGTCGACAGACAGGCCAAGAAGAACGGCGGCGTCCTGCGAGGTTTGTTCAGCAAGTAACTCTTATACGATAAGGGGTGGATGCATTGTTCGGCAAAAAGAAAGACGGCACAACGACGAGCGATGTGAACACAGGTGTCGGCGCCGGCGCGACGGCGGTAGCCGAGGCGACGCCCAAGGAGAGCAAACCCTCCAAGGTTAACCGGGAACGCCTCGATCAGTTCTACGAGCTGAAGAACCGCATCCACCGCAAGCTCGTCGAACGGCTCGACATGACGAGTCTGTCGGAGGATTCCGAGGAGCTTCGCAAGGAGGTCCGCGAGGTCGTCACGGCGCTGGCGGAGGAGGAGAACGCGCTTCTGAACTTCCAGGAGCGACAGCGACTGATCACCGAAGTGCTCGACGAGACCTTCGGCCTGGGGCCTCTGGAGGTGCTGCTGGCGGATCCGACGATCAGTGACATTCTGGTCAACGGGGCACGCCAGGTGTACATCGAGCGGCGGGGTCGTCTGGAGATGACCGAAGTCCAGTTCAAGGATGACGGGCACCTGATGCACGTCATCGACAAGATCGTCTCGGCCGTGGGACGGCGCTGCGACGAAGTCAACCCGATGGTGGATGCGCGCCTGCCCGATGGCTCGCGTGTCAACGCGATCATTCCGCCGCTGGCGATTGACGGCCCGTCGGTGTCGATCCGGCGGTTCGGGGCCGACCCGATTACCTGGGATGACTACGCCCGGTTCAGGTCATGCCCAACGGAAGTGCGCGACTTTCTCGAGGCGTGCGTGACCGCGCGGATGAACATCCTGATCGTGGGCGGCACGGGCAGCGGAAAGACGACGCTGCTGAACAATCTCTCGAGCTTCATTCCTTCGGCGGAGCGGATCGTGACGATCGAGGACGCGGCCGAACTGCAATTGCGTCAGCCGCACGTTGTGCGCCTCGAATCGCGCCCAGCCAACATCGAAGGAAAGGGGCGGATCGCCATTCGTGATCTGCTCATCAACAGTCTGCGTATGCGGCCGGACCGTATCGTGGTGGGTGAGTGCCGTGGCGCCGAAACCCTGGACATGCTTCAGGCCATGAACACCGGCCACGATGGCTCGCTGACCACGATTCACGCCAACAGCACGCGCGACGCCGTGCAGCGTGTCGAGACGATGGTCATGATGGCTGGCTTCGAATTGCCGATCAAGGCGGTTCGGCAGCAGTTCGCTTCGGCAATCGACGTGATCGTGCAGGTTCAGCGCCTGACCGGCGGACCGCGAAAGCTCGTCAGTGTGACCGAGGTGCAGGGCATGGAGGGTGACACCATCACCATGCAGGACATCTTCAGCTTTGAGCAAATCGGCATCAGTGCAGGGATGAGGGCGTACGGGCAGTTCGTGGCGACAGGTATCCGGCCTTCGTTCCTGGAGCGAGTGGCCGCGGCCGGTGCGGAAGTCGACACCGATCTGTTCGAGCGTCAGGTGCTGATGTCGGATGAGGATGAGAACGAAGAAGAAGACGAATAGGCCGGCGTCCGCGCGGCTAGGCGCGGGCTCGGCAGATCGACTTTTCGATCCGGGCTGGAGCGTGAACGATGACTGAGATACTCGGTATGTCGGCCAGTATAAAGAATACGGTGCTTTTGCTCTTGCCACTGGCGGGGTCTGTGCTTCTGGCTTTCGGTGTCTTCCAGGTCGTGATGGATTTGCGCAAGACCAACCAGAAGCGGATGATCGACCGTCTCAAGGAGCGATCGGGCCGGGGCGACAAACAGCAGAAGGACAAGGATATAAAAAGTCAGGTTCTGCGTCGACGGGCGCGGCAGGCCGAGCCGATCGGCATCGACAAGATCATCGGGAAGCTGAGCTTCGTACCGAAGCTCCAGCGGATGCTCGATCAGGCCAACATCGACTGGTCGGCCTCCCGGATGCTCATGAACCTGGTCGCGGCGGCCGCCGGCGCGCTCTGTCTACTGCTTATCGTGCATGTCGGGCCGATCACGAGCATGGGTGTTGCCCTGTTGGTCGTGTTCCTCCCGATGGTGTACGTGCTCATTCGTCGCAGGAAGCGAATGAGCAAATTGCTGATGCAGTTGCCGGATGTGTTCGAGCTGATCAGCCAGGCGCTGCGGGCCGGGCACTCATTGGCCAGTGGCATTCACCTGGTCAGTCAGCAAATGCCGGACCCGGTCGGTACGGAGTTCGGGCGTGTGTTCCACGAGCAGAACCTGGGCATCAAACTCGAGGAAGCCATGACCAACATGGCGGATCGAGTGGACATGCTCGACGTTCGCTTCTTCGTGACGGCTGTCCTGGTCCAGCGACAGACCGGCGGCGACTTGGTGGAGATTCTCAACAACATCGGAGCGGTCATTCGCGACCGGATCAGCTTGTTCGGTCAGGTCAGGGCGCTGACGGCCGAGGGACGATTGTCCGGCGCGGTGCTGCTGGCCCTGCCCATCATTGTGTTCTTCGCGGAGCTTCAATTGAACCCGGATTACGCTTCGGTCCTGCTGTACGACCCCAAGGGCAGGATCATGCTGGTCGCCGCGAGCGTGATGATGCTCCTCGGATGGGCGATGATCCGTAAGATCGTGAACATCAAGGTCTGAAACCGACTGGGCGCCGGTCCCAAGGGAAGAAGAAGATGAGTCAGCTTACTGTCATCGGCATTCTGGTGGTCGTCAGCCTGGTGCTGATCGTGTACTCGGCCCTGCCTCGCCGCGGCGAGAAGAAGCAGGCGGTCGCCCGCCGGATTAAAGGCAAGCGGTCGATCGACGAGAAGGCACAGATCGGCAAGAAGGCCAAAGCCAAAGCCAAACAGTCAACCACCGCGGGCCTGTTCAAGAAGGCGGCACCATTTCTCTCCAAGCCAATGATGCCCCGCAGCGATGAAGAGCAATCGCTCCTGCGCATCAAACTCGCCAACGCGGGGTTCCGCCGCGATTCGGCGCCGATGTTGTTCCTTGGCAGCAAGACGCTGCTGGGTGCCGGCCTTGGCCTGGTGACGCTGCTTGTGATGTGGACACGCAGCTACGACTCCGTAGCGCTTATGGGATGGACAATCTTCGTGGGCGGGCTGGGGTTTGTGCTGCCGAACATGTGGCTGCGGCTGTCGACCAGCCAGCGCAGCGAGAAAATCGGGCACGGCCTGCCCGACGCGCTGGACTTAATGGTCATTTCGGTCGAGTCGGGCCTCGGTCTCGATGCCGCCATCCAACGCGTCAGCGACGAGTTGACGATCGTGCATCCGGAACTGTGTGAAGAGCTGCAAATTGCGTCGATGGAGACGCAGATGGGCGTGCCTCGCGCCGAGTCGCTGGAGAACCTGGCTGTGCGAACCGGCCTGTCGGAGGTGAAATCACTCGTGGCAATTATTACCCAGGCCGAGCGATTTGGGACGAGCATTGCCAAGGCCTTGCGCAATCAGTCAGACACCATGCGGATGAAGCGGCGTCAAGCCGCGGAGGAACGGGCGCAGAAGACGGCCGTAAAACTGATGCTGCCGCTGATCTTCTTCATCTTTCCAGCCATGTTCGTGGTGCTGGCCGGACCGGCGGCGCTAAGTCTGATCGAGACCATGGGTAGCGGCGCGCTATAAAGCGGGACGACGCGATACGCCCCGCCTTTGTAAGGACGTTTCGAAACTCACAAATGCGATGTAAGGAACGCATCGCCCTGCAAGCAGGAAGGAGCCTGA
The DNA here is from genome assembly GCA_965602375.1 of uncultured Phycisphaerae bacterium. Lineage (GTDB taxonomy): Bacteria > Planctomycetota > Phycisphaerae > UBA1845 > DATKUK01 > DATKUK01. The sequence goes on from CBFCZG010000132.1 coordinate 10,569, forward strand.
AAATGAAAACCATTATTTGCACCGGAGTGCTGGTGTGTGGCGTGATGCTGGTCGGATG
>CBFCZG010000133.1:0-10579 GCA_965602375.1 uncultured Phycisphaerae bacterium
CGAGCAGCACCACGGCCACCGAGCAGGGGAACCATACGCGTGCCACGCCGTCGTTACGCCATGTCAGGCCAAGCGGAAACGGGACGTCGGACTGAATGGTTTGGGGCAGCCTCGCTTCCTGGATGACCAGATGATAGCCCAACAGGTTCGTCACGCGGTCGATCAACGGCTGCTCGTTGTCGAGGAATAACTTGATATCTTTCGTGTCATGTCGGGAGAAGCCGCAGTAGTAGACGTGTCCGTTGCGTATGCAGTCCTCCAGTCGGCGTCCCGGCTTGGTCCAGAGGCCCTCGCTGGTAAACTGTTTATACGAGCCGCCCCACTCGAAGCAGCTGGAGGCAAGCCCGTCACAGACGGCCGTTGTGCTTCCATCGCGGAACGACATCACCCCGTCGTCGCGCGTGCCCACTCCCAGTTCGGCAGCGCGGCAGCGCACCTCGGGCGGCTCGAAGTAATGCCACGCCGCCATCAGCAGGGAGTTGGTGAAGAGCTTGCGGTGAAGCTGGATGTGATAGCTGAAGATCTGTTCGGTTGTGGGGGCTTCGCCTCGCCAGGGATAGAGATGGCCCTCGCCCCAGTTGCCGTAGGACCGGATCTCGTACCAGGCCAGCCGCGGGTCGCCGTCGTAGCGCCTGGCCAGGGAGGACAGGAAGTTCTCCAGCTTCTGGAGGAACACCGGATCGATCCAGTTGTCGGGGATGACCTGGGCACCCTCGTAGCGATGCTCGGCGGCGACGTCCTTGTGTTGCTTCGGACGCTTCTGCTGAACCTGCCTGGCCGGACATCCGGCGTCGAACACCCACTTGGGCGTGACGTACTTGCCCTTGTAGTGGATGTTGGCGTTCATCACGCCGAAGGCTGCCTGCTTGCCCACTTCGTGCCAGGCGGCCAGGAAATCGTCGATCGGCTGGAAGTTGTACTTGCCCTCCTCGGGCTCGATCTGCGACCAGCTGAACCGCCGGTATCCGATGCTTCCGTACCTCAGGCTGCCATGGCGATGCCAGTCCGGCATGCCGTACAGCACCCAGCCCTTGCCGGGGTTGAACAGGACGGCCGTGCTGACCGCCGGCTTGACGGTGCGGACCACGTCTCTCGTGGCGTCTTCGGCCTCCGCCGGTGTGCGTCCGCAGAGCGATGCAAGCATAGCCAAGCATAGAGAACTGCTGATTCTCGTACGTCGCACCCGGCGAGACGCATGCGCCGTCAGTACCGCTGTGGCTGCCAGCGCCCTTCGGTGTAGGCCTTCCATGAATGCGAATCCTCCCCGACGTACTCATACCTATCGAACATTGTCCCTTGGCCGGCGATTCGTGGATCGCCCTGCCGCTCCAGCGTCGCCTTCAACTCGGCCCAGAGCTTGGCTTTGACCTCGCTGTAGTCCGGGTCATCAGCAAGGTTGTGCAAACAGTCCGAGTCCTGCTCGACTTTGAACAGTTCTTCTGCCGGGCGTTTGCCCATCGCAAGAGCGTAGTACCTGTCATGGCCACGTTCGTGCTGTTCGAGGATCAAGATTTTGGTCGGCGAGCTGTCGATATTGGTGAACCCGGTTTCGGGGTTACCCGCCGGCCAGCGGTCGGGCGCGAAGTTGCGAACGTAGAGAAACTCCTTGGTGCGAATGCAGCGGACGGGATAGCCCCGATCGCCCTCACGGCCCAGGTCGTGACGCTCCTTGCCCATAAACACGCGATCGCGCGTCGGATCGATCCAGCCGGACCTGTCGGATTGCAGGATATTCAGCAGGCTGCGCCCCGTGATGTCGTCCGGCGGCTTGATGTTGGCGGCTTCGAGAAACGTCGGCGCCAGATCGATGAAGCTGACCAGGTCCTCAATCACTCGTCCGGGTCGACACACACCGGGCCACATCATCGCCAGGGGCAGCCGGAAGTCGGCTTCGTACATCTGGCCCTTGACCCGCGGGAACGGCATGCCGTTGTCGGACGTCACAACGACGAGCGTATTGCCCAGTTCGCCGATCTGCTCAAGCCGGGCCAACATTAGGCCTAGGTGCCGATCGAACCATTCGGTTTCGACGGCATAGTCCAGCAGGTCGCTGCGCACGACGTCGTCGGCGGGAAGGTAGCCGGGCACGTCGACGGCGTCGAGCGGCTTGCCGGCCCGGCGGCCTTGCCCATCCTCGTACGGGCGATGTGGCTCGTGCCCGCCGTACCAGAAACAGAACGGAGCGCCCTCGGGACGTTCGCCCAGGAAGGCGTCGAAATTGGCCGCGTAGTCCTTGTTGCTGATCGTCGAAGTGGGTGGGGTCAGCGTGTGCCGGCTGTATTCGGGGCCCGCGGGATTGCGGGCAAAGCCGCCGGCCTTGAAGTCGCCCGGCGCCCAGCCTTTGCCCGTGAAACCGACGTGGTAACCGGCCTCTTCCAGCAGGTCAGGGTAGACACGAAACTTGGCGGGGAAGATGCCAAAGTGATTGCACGCCTCCTCCAGTTGCCAGGTCTGCTTGCCGGTGAGAATCGCGGCGCGCGACGGCGCACACTTCGGATTACACGTGTAGGCCCTTTGGAGCAAAACACCGTCTCGCGCGACACGATCGAAGTGCGGCGTGTGCACAAACCGATGGCCGTACGCGCCCATGTGCGACGCGTCGTCGGCTATCGCCAAGAGAATGTTGGGACGGTGGTGCCTGCCCATTTCCGATGCCTTTCGCTTGTGACGTTTCGGTCCGGGACCCGACGCACACCCCAGGCCGCCGGCCACCAGGGCCGATACGCCGATCACGCCAGCCTTGACGAAGCCTCGACGTGTGACGGGCTTGGTGTATCGACCTGACGCAGTGCCCAAGCTCAACCTCCTAGTGCTCACGTCCGCTCTGGGGGCAGCGCCGACCGCCATCCAGCCCGGAGCATGTCGGACATCGTGCGCTGAGTTGCCTCGTGTTTCGGTCCGCCAGCCAGGTTGTTCTGCTCCCACGGTTCGGTCTGGAGATCGTACAGCTCGACAGCCTGCGGCTGGGTCTCGCCCGGCTTGGATTTGTCCGATCGCCACTCCGTATATCGGTGTCGCTTGGTTCGCACCGACCGGCCGAGCCCCTTGCCACGACTGAGCATCGTCAACGCAGCTTTCTTCCACGGCCGGCCCGGATCGTGCACGAGCGGTCTGAAGCTGGTTCCCTCACAGTTGGGTGGTGGCTTGATCGCCCACAGGTCGGTGAGTGTCGGCAGCAAATCGACCAGCTCGACGATCTCGTTGCACGTCCGGCCATTGCCGGCGGCGCCCGGCACGCGAACGATCATCGGCACCCGCGTCGACTGCTCGAACAGGCTGTACTTGCTCCAGCGACCGTGCTCGCCCAGATGAAAACCGTGGTCGGCGAAGAGTACAACGATGGTATTGTCCGCCAAGTGGGTCTTGGCCAACGCGTCGAGTACAACGCCGATCTGGGCATCGACGAAGCTCGAGCAGGCGTAGTAACTGGCGATGGCCTTGCGGACCCGCTCGGGTGTCTGCGGTTGTTTGATGAACAGGTCGTAGTTCTGGTCCGGGCTGCACGCCACCGCCGGAATGTTACGATCGCGGTCGGGCGGAGCGGAGGGCATGGGCATCTTGTCCGGGTCGTACATGTCGACGTACTTTTTGGGCGCCAACAGCGGCGTATGCGGTGCGTGCAGGCCCACCGACAGGAAGAACTGCCTGCCGTCGGCGGCGAACTCGCGCAGCATGCCGGCCGCACATCGGGCGATCTTCCCGTCGTACGTGTGCTCCTCACGCTCGCCCGAGTCGCCCAGCAGCTCGGTCCACTTCTGATAGAACGCCTTGTAGACCTTTTCATGTCGGCCCGGTGTTCCCGGCGGATACCGTTTTTCCAGTTCGTCGCGCTCTTGGCGAAGGCGCTTGAGTTCGGCATCGAGCTTCGGATCGGGCGAGTACTTCCAGCTCTTCTCGAGTGGTGGTGGCGTGCCGGGCGGCAGCTTGAACCCCTTGGAAATGCCCTCGTAACCTTTGGGCAGTTTGCAGAACTCGAGCCGATCGAAGGCGGCCAGCTGCTTCTCGGCCGCGTACGTCTTGTGGTAGAGCTTACCCATCGCGGCGACGAATGCGCCTCGGCTCTTGAGCAGTTCGGCGATGTGGGTCGCTTCGGCCGGCAGGTGCCTGTTCATGATGTCCGCGTTGCCGTATACCCCCGTCGTGTCCGGTCGAAGGCCGGTGCACAACGATGTTCGCGACGGGTTGCAGATCGGCACGGAGCAATATGCGCGGTTGAACCGGACGCCGGAGCGAGCGAACGCGTCGACGTGCGGCGTCTTGACGATGTCGTTGCCGAAGCAGCGGAGCCCCGCCGTCGACCAGTCCTCGACGACGATGAACAGGATGTTCATATCCGATGTTTTGCCGGTCCAGGTCGTTTCTTCGGCCAGCGCGAACCGGCCGAGCGCCAACGTAGATGCGCCGCCCATGCTCGCCCTGACGAAATCGCGGCGAGACAACAGGTCGGCTCGGTGAACGTCAGCCTGATCTTGCATTCGCGTGGACTCCTTGAGCGGGACCGCGTATCGTGATTCGAGACGAACAGCGTGATCGGGTCATTTCACCTCGACCGTGCCCAGTCGATATCGCCGCTGCCCATCGTCGCCTTCTATCCCCAGCGCTACGACTGGATGTTCCTTCTCGTCGGCTAGGCCTACCCAAAGCGAGTAGGTGCCCGGTGCAACCGAGGAGGGCAGCTTGATGTCAAACTCGGTGGCGTACCTGGCGCCCTCGACCCACCCGGTGACGTCGACGTTGCTGACCCGAGCACTGCCGACGATCGCGCCGTCCGGGCCCTTGAGCCACACGGTCGGCCAGTAGCGAAACGGCAATCGTCCGACCGCCAGGTTGACCCAGTCGGCCTTCAGGGCGAACGCATCACCAGGGCTGACAGTCGGCGGCCACGCACCGCGGGTGACGACGAATCGGTACCCAGTTCGCAGCGACGCCCGCGTGATGATGTCCGGTCGCCGGCCTGCCAGCAGTTCGTAGCCCTCTTTGCCCCAGCCGAGGGGGAAGTAATTGATCCGATGCTCGAACATCTCGTCGACGAGCGAGTCGAGGTTGGACAGTCGGTTGCGGAAGTAGTGCTTGATGCGATCACCTGCGTAGAAGTCCGTCAGGCGGCCGGCGTTCTCGGCGATGACGATGGATCGAGGGAAGTTGGCCTTGATGAAGTCGCTCTCGTCCTGTTCGATACAGCAGCCGAACCCGTCGCGGCGCATCCACATGCCCCGATCGACGGCATAGTCAATGGCTGTGCCGTGCGGGTACGGCACGTCGTTGTCGCCGGCCGTCTGTACGACGATCGGCGTTTGCTTGAACGCGGCGATGTATTCGTCGATACGATCCTTGCAGTACTGTTGCAGGTCGACATCGTCGGGCCAGGGCTCGACGGCCTGGTAGCGATGGCCTTCGCCCCAGAAGCCATAATAGCGCGCGTCGATCCATGCGACTCGAGGATGACCGTCGATGAACGCCCCCCAGGCTTTTACCATCCGCTTGTGGGCGGCGATATACGCCGGATGCCACCACTCGGGCTCGTAGAAATGCTCGTACCGGCTGCCGTGCTGCTGGCCGTGCGGGAAGAGCCGTACGCCCCGATCGAGCAGGTAACGAGGGATGGGCGTTTCGTAGTTCTGCCAACTGGTGACCAGGCGTATCGCCAGTTTGCGGTCATGCTTTTCGGCCACGCGCAGAGCCTGCTGGAACCGCGGTGTGTTGAAGTTGAACTCGCCCGGCGCCTTCTCGACGTCGTACCACGCCATGTGGAAGTAGAGGACGTCGGCACAGTCCGGCGGGTCCTCCGGCGTGCCGTAGTAGATCAAACCCATGCCCGGGTTCCGCAGATGGTTCTGGTGCATTACCGGATGAACCACCGTCAGCCCCTCGGCAGCCTGGTATGTCTGCTCACCGGCGGCCACAGCCACGCCGGCGGCGAGCAATGTGCCCACCACGCAACGCCACGCCGCTCCGGCCGCTTGTCCAATCGTAAGGTCCGTCGGCATCTTGTTCTCCCTATACACCAGCTGAGCCCTACTCGAGCACGAGATCCCAGACGTCGTCCGGATACAGCCCCTGAAGCTCTTTTTTGGGAATCGCCACCTGCCCCAACGTCTTACCATCGATCGACAGCCGAACCGTGGCCGCGACGGGAAAGACGTCCCAATCCCTGTAAACCACGGGCAACATGTAGTGGCCCATGTTCTCCGACTGCGTGCGACTGACAAGGTGGCCATCAGCAGTGAGCAGTTCGACGACCAGATCGCCCACGTTACGAGGCTCCTGGCCGGCTACGTGGATCTCCGGCGGCCAGCGGTCTCCGTCGCGATACCACGCATTCCTGCCGTCAGCCATTACGATCCGAAACAGCACCGGGTGCGTGTCGGCACGGGGGTAGATACGTACGTCATCGAACCAGCCGACGCTCTTGGTGCTTTGCCCTTCCTGGGCGGGCCATGAGCGTCGCATCTTGATCTCGCAGTGCGTCGTGCGAACGTACATCGTGGCCGGATCACCCAGCGTGTGCCACGCGCCGCCTGTGTCGCGGACCGCCAGATGCACGCTGTTGTCGCCCGCGTGCAGGCTCACCTTCGCCAGGAAGCCGTCCGTCTGTCCGCGTTCGAGCGTCACCTCCCGCTTCGGACCGGACACTCGGTTCGGGGTATCCACGACTATCAATGTTCCGAAACGGACCTTGCCTTCGCCGGCGTCCTGCATGATTACCTCGGCCCAGTGGTCGGGGCTGAGCGGCATGTCGCCGCCGCACAGATGAAGCAGCAACTGATGAGGATCGGGCCCCTGGCTTCGAATGTCCATCCGCCCGATGAGGGTGACATCCTTGTACTTGGCGCTGTCCAGATGCCACAGGCCGTTGTGTCCGAGCCGATCGACGCCCTCGATCCAGAAGCGGCCCGCCTTGACATACAGCTTGGCTCTTTCGGGGTTGGTGATCCATATGCGCCACACCTTTTCGTTGATCGCGTCGCCGCTGAAGGTCTCGATCAGGTGCGCTCCACGCTCACGCAGGCGAACGTCGACTAGCCCTTTCTTCGCAACAGGGTGATCCGCCATTGCATATGCGCTACATACCATGGCCAGCAATGCCGCAGCCGGCGGCCGTCGCATCAAACGATAGGTCGCAACGCTCATGGTAACGCCCTCCGAATTCACCGTGTCGCCCCTCAACCCGCCCGTGGCGGCGCGCCTGCGAGCGATGCCGGTGGCGCTGTCGCCCATCGCCCACCACGACCCGGATGTCCGATTCCGTCTTCCCCACTCGGGTGTCAGTTTACCGCTGCCGCGCTGCTTCGTCCACCGATCGAGTTTTGTGCGACAAAGAAGAGGAATCGTCAGGTAGAACTGACGGAGAAAGGCAAAGAGCGCACTGCCGACCAGGGCCGCCACCACGGTGCGCGGGGCGGCGCTTGACTACTCGACCCAGGCGACGCCCTTCAGGTCCACGGCGTATTTCATCATCTGCCGTCGCCAGTCGTCATAGAAGCGGTCGTAACTCCACTGATACGCATAGCCCAGGTACGGGTAGCAAGCTTCGTTGATGTGGTCGGCGTTCCAGATCTTGTGGATCTGTTCGAGGTAGCCTTGAGCTTCGGCGGCGATGGCCCTTCGCTTGGCGTCGCCCGAAGCGTTGGCCTCGGCAATGAGATTCTGCAAGACCCGGTGCACCTTGAAGTCGGCGATGCCTTCGCTGACCTGCACCGTCTCGTATGAGCGAAGCACGCGGCCATCGACGACGTCCAGCAATCGGCTGGGGAACTGCAGGTGCCACTGGTGGAAGTACCGACCGCCGCTGGCGATCATCATCATGCCGATTTCGTAGCGCGGGCATTCGCCGGGCTCCTTGGCGCCGGCAAAGCCGAAGTCCTTACCCAGCGATTTGACGTAGCGGTAGAGTTCCGGGCCGCAGAAGTCGGGGGGATCGTCGAAGGTGGGCATGGTGTAGTAGGGCAGGCAGGCGCCGAACGTCTTGAAGTGGACGTCGACGTTGGTGAGGGCGTCGGGGCGGATTTCGTTGACCCAGCCCATGCGCGGGTCGGGGCCGCCGTGCTTGCCGGGTACCCACTTCTCGCCGAGGTTCGGCTCGTCCCAGGTCATGAAGATGATCCGGGGCCATTCCGGGTGCCTGGCGAATTCGTCGTAGACGTCCTTTACGACCTTCTTGTAGTTGGCCTCGGTCTTGACCTTGCGCCACACCGATCCGCCGCTGTGTCGCGAGCCGAGGTCGAAGTCGGTGTACAGGCACAGTCCGCCGTTGAGGCCGAACCGCAGCAGCCGATCGATCTTGGCCTTCAAATCCTCGAAGTCCACTTCAGGCGGATCGACGCTCTTGAACTTCAGGAACGTAAAGAAGGGCGTAAGCGAGTTGAAACCGGTTTTGGCGAACTGCGTAAGCGCCTCATCGGAAAACGGTACGATGCGCTTGCCCTGCCAGATGAAGCTGAGGAACGTGTCGCGAATGTTAGGCTCGTCCAGGTCCTGGACCGCCAGCGAGATGGGGATCGAACGGTACGGTTTGCCGGCTATGCGGACGTCGAGCGAGCCTGTGTACTTGCCGGGTTTGGCGTCGCCGGGAATGGCAAAGGATGCGACGAAGTAGGGTATTCGCGGCGCCTGCTCGGCATCGACCGGTCCGGTGACGGTGCGCATGAGCATGCCGTCGGTCGCTTCGAGCAGGAAGCCGGGCAGATACTCGATTTCGGTCAGGGGGAGCTTGCGGCCATCGGCTGTGGTCAAGGCGCCGCCCTTGACGCTCACCTCGACCGTCCCCAGCGGCTTGGTGTGATACATGCCGAGTACGAACGGCACCCGCTGGCCTCGCATGCCGACTCGGTCTATGCGCGTAACGGCTTCGTGGGCAAACGGCATCGCGCAGTAGGGGGTCCATCGGGTGAGGTAGTTACCCAGCGGCGAGCTGGTGGGCCGAGTGAACAGGAACACACCGTCAGTCATGAGCGGCGCGAGCTGCTTGTCAAAGCGAACGGTGACGTTGGGCTGCTCCATGAGCACGACGTCGTCGACCCACCACGTACCTTCGGTCTTGTCGTCGGCCATGAAGAACTGCTTCTGCTGGTCGAGTACGATCGCCAGCTTGGTCTCGTCCTGCGTAGCCGTCGCCGTCAGTTGCTCAACGCCCCACTCGGTATAGTCCCACGTACGGAAGGTAACCTTCGCCCAGTCGCGGGTGGCGCACTGCGGGTAGACGGTGGCCTGGCGCCGCTTGGCCAGACGCTCCGCCAGCCGCTTGGCATTTGTCTTGGCCCGCGTGTCGGCGGCAGGCATCAGGTCGCCACCGTAGCCATTGCTGAAGCCGGGCAGATCGAAGTACCCGCCCTTCGACATCCACAGCCCATGCCGCGAAACGTTATCCGTCTTGCCCCACGCGCCAAAGTAGTAGCGCGCGTCCTTGCGCAGCGCGATCGGCGCGTCGAGCTTTATCCTTTGCCGTCGCTTGCCCTGAAGCCTCAGCGACGCCTGCCCGCTACGTTTGACGGCGGTATCCCGCACGCCCTTGCCGCTAAAGCCGTCGGGCATCTCGGCCCCGGCTTCGAAACCGCCGTTACCCACCAGGTTGTGCGGGTTGGCAACCAGATCGATCTCGACCTTCCTGCCCGGCTGATCCGTGTTGGTCACGCGATAGGTCACCTTCTGGCCCGGCGCTATCTTCGGCACCAGGAAGATCAACTCATCGTTGCCTATCTGGTCGTACGGCGGAATCGCCTCGATCGCCCAGCCGAGCTCCTTGCCGTCGGCGTCGTAGACGTGAAAGCCGTCCCGCTCGACCGCGCCGGGCGCCAGGTTGCTGCCGAAGATCCGCCGAACGGTCATGACGACGGGCCAGTCGATCTTGGCCTCGCCTGAGGCGTTCTCGATCTCCACATCGACAGACATGAGGGCCTGCGCCGTGCTGGCAAGTCCGGCTACCATGGCCGCCCCGATCACCGCGTTAAGCATGTGCCTGGCTTTCATGTCAGTTCCTTATAAAGAGGCCTTGTAGTCGGCGCCCTGGTTCGATTGCTGCCATGAGGTCGTCTTGGCCTCCAACTCGCGCGTAATCGCCACGCAAGGGATCGTTGATTTCATGTCAGCCTCGCTCCTATCGAGGTCTCCACGCCGCGCCGGTTCCCATATACGTGCCCCGATTGTACCCTGGGCTTGCCGCACAAACACGCTATCGCATACAGGATGGCGAGCCCATACGCAATGCAAGAGAACAGGTGGTGGCGTCGAAGCTGACCATCATAGATGATTGGCAATGGTCGTCGTCGGCGTAACGGCTTAGAATGAAGCCTGTTGGCTGCGATGCGCCGACCGCAGCGATGTCGCTCACGATGTCCAGCGAAGCTCCAATGAGAGGTCTGAGGTGAATCTGACTGAGTTGTTTGCGCCAAGTCTGCGAGGCCGGGCGGCATCGCCGGCGCTATGCTTTGGCGAGACGACGCTGAACTTTGGGGACCTCGACGCGCTCTCCGACTCGGTTGCCCATGCGCTGGTAGAGCGATTCGGGCTGATCAAGGGTGACCGTGCGGCCATGTACCTGGGCAACTGCGTCGAGTTGATTGTCTACTACCTGGCCTGCCTG
>CBFCZG010000134.1:0-10551 GCA_965602375.1 uncultured Phycisphaerae bacterium
TCACTTCAAGTCCCCTGTTGACCACGAAGGCCGGTGCCCGGATGCTCGTGCGCGTTGATGGTCACGTTCGACTTCCTTCCGGCAGTAAGACCATACGTGCAGCGCGGGCTCGCCGCAACTGTGTCGGTGTCGACGACCGACGGATGCCTGGGCGCTGATCTGCGTGTTCTCGATCGTGCAACATCGGCCACGCGAGCCGGAGGCGACGAGCCGCGGCCTTCGTTTCGCTGTCTTCCGATCGACATCCATTCAAGTCCCGGGCACCACGTGGACCTGCACTGGACGGCTGCGACTGTCGGTCTTACGATCTGCCTTGGCCACAGACGCGGTGTGGCGATGGCTGATCGGACAGGAGGAGGCCGCGGATATCCGATTGCCCGCACTGCTGTGTGGGCTTGGCGTGCTGAACACGGCTAGTGAGGTTCTGCTGACATGGGCTCGCGCGCGCGGAAGATGCTCGTAGCCACCATCGTGCTGACGGGGGTCGCCGGACTGATCCTCGTGGTGCGATGGCGAACGAGCGGCCGAACGCAGAAACCCAACATCGTACTGATCGTCATCGATACTCTGCGGGCTGACCACGTCGGCTGCTACGGTTACGGCCGCAATACCACGCCGCATATTGACCGGCTGGCGCGCGACGCATGGGCGTTCAAGAACGCGGTCAGTTCCGCCCCTTGGACGACCCCTTCGGTCGCCAGCCTGCTGACCTCGCAGTACCCGTCGGTGCTGGGCATCCGCGAGGATCTGGCCAGGATCAACCCCAGCTTCCCCCTGCTGTCGCAGATTCTCAGGCGGAATGGCTACACCACCTGCGGTGTCGTAAGCAGTCCGACGGTGGCCGGATCGCTTGGCTTTGACCGAGGGTTCGACGAGTACGAGGAGGCGTACGATCACAGTTCCACGACTCACGACGATGTTTGCTCGCCGGCTGTAACGGCCAAGGCCATCGAGTTCCTCAGGCGGAAGCACACCAAACCATTCTTTCTCTTCGTGCACGATTTCGATCCGCATTACAACTACATACTGCATCCTGGATATGACTTCTATCCTGCGTACAACGGCAACCTGACCAGCGGCGAGCGCATCCGCGAACTCTGGAAGAAACTGGACACCCTTTCCGACGACGACGTGCACTATCTGACGTCGGTGCACGATTCAGAAATCGCCTTCACCGACGAACACGTCGGCACGTTGCTGGACGAGTTGGTGCACCTGGGTCTGTACGAGGATACGGTGATCATCGTCACCGCGGATCACGGCGAGGAGTTCATGGAGCGGGGCTGGCTCGGACACACCGTGACCGTGTATCAGGAACTGATCCATGTGCCTCTGGTGGTACGCGTGCCTGGTGCGACGCCACAGCAAATCGACACCAGTGTCGGTCTGGTCGACGTCCTGCCGACCGTGCTGGCACACGCGAATATTCAAGCCCCCGACGACATCGCAGGGCAGGCGCTTGATCCACGGGAGTTGCATGCGTCGGGCCACGGCCCGCGATTCAGCGAAACGTTCAACAATCAGCCGCGAGCGGCCCAACAGCACGAACCCATAGCCCTTCGCTGCGTGGTCCATCGCGGACGCAAAGTGATCTTCGACGCGATGAACGACCGCACACAGTGCTACGACCTTCTGCGTGACCCGCTCGAGAGAACCGATGTATCGGGCGCCGGTGAACCCGAGATGACTGCTCTGCAGGAAAAGCTGATGCAGTGGGTCGATCACATGGACAGGCAGTATCCGGCGCCGTCGACCACCCAGGACGCGCAAGAGCTGTTTACGCCCGATCAGATCAAAATGCTCAAGTCCCTGGGTTACCTCTAGACCGCCGCGAGGATCCTCGTGGTTGACGCACAAGACGAAATCCAGTGTCGCGTACAGTCGGACTGGCCAGCCCCCGCCGTCTTGTCAAACGACAGCACGACACCGCAGTCGACCCCTCCAGTGTCACTAAGCTCTGAAACGGCAGGGCCACACGTGCTGTTGGCAGGCTCTTCGCTGCCGGGCGCATTCGTTCGCCTGTGACGGGCTTACCGAGGCGGCGGACGAACGGATGCCTCAGCGGGTCGAGCGCGTCATGATCGCTGCTTCCCGGCGGGACCGCGACCCACAGGGATGTTCGCCGCCAAGCTGCCATGCCTACTCGACGTAACCGAGATCGCGGAGTTTTTCGAGCATAGACTCGTCGTACTCGACTGGCCCGGTTTGGGAGGTAACGCTTCGGGCGGCGCGCCGGCGCGCCTGGAAATCGGCCAATTGCCCGGCCATGCGCTGCGCAACTTCAGGCCGGACTGAAATCAGATTGTTCATCTCGCTCGGGTCCTTTATCAGGTCGTACAATTCATGGCGATCGTCGCTTGAGCGAATGTATTTGTATGGCCAGCCGTAGATGACTGTGCGAACGCGATCGAACCGGTGACCCCAGATCGGGTTGTACAGATCTCTCGCCCGAGTGTAGTAGTTTTCACTGAGGACGGGATGATTGCCGGGCACATGGGGGAATTCCGACATGCACTTGCCCGCGACGGCCGGCGGCAGAAGGGAGAGGATCATGTGGGGCAGATCGACCGACGAGACCAGTGTATCATCCACGCGGGCGATGCGCACCCCCGGCACCTTGATGATTAAGGGCACGAACAGCACGGGTTGATAGACGTCCTTGGAATGCTCAACAAGGTGGTGTTCACCGAAGTACTCGCCGTGGTCAGAGGTCAGGACAATTAACGTGTTGTCGTGGAGGCCCATGGCGGCGAGACCGTCCAGCAAGGCGCCAATGGAGGCGTCGACGTTGGCAATGGCGGTGTCGTATTGGTCGATGACCTTCTGGACCAACTTCTGCGGGATCTGCCCTTGGCCCGGCAAGGTTCGGCGAATAAGTTCGTCGAGCAGCTCACCATTGTCCTGAACGGCAGGCGTCGGCAGCAGGCCCGGCCTGGGGCTGGTGTTGTAGACGCGATGGGTGTCCATGTAATTCACGAAGAGGAAAAAAGGTTTGTCGCGGTTGGCGTCGAGCCAGCTGAACACCATCTCATTGATGATGGGTGACCGGGCATGATTAACCCTGTAGTCCCCAAACCCCTGGTTGAGTTGGAACTTCGGATGGAGGTAAGCTGCATTGGCCACGATTGCGCCGGTAACGTAGCCTACCTGCTGCAAGACCTCGGCCAGGGTCGTGTGCTCCAAGGCGAGCTTCGCGATGAGGTCGGCGGGGGCCGGAGCCGGACCCTTGTGGGTGCGAGCGCCGTGTTCGAAGCTGAACAGCCCGGTAAACATCGAAGCGTGAGAGGGCACCGTCCAAGGCGATGAGGCGAAGGCTCGGCTATAGCGGACGGCGGTCTGGCTCAATCGGTCGATGCGCGGCGACGTGTTGCGGCCGTAGCCATAGCAGCCCAGGTGATCGGCCCGCAGCGTGTCCGGCACGATCAGGAGGATGTTGGGCCGTCCAGGGGGGGCGCTGGATGACTCGCGGGAGCATCCTGCCGCCAAGCTCAGCCATACGGCCGAAGCAGCCACCAGGAGAACGGCAACGGTTTGGCGTGGGTTCGTCGGGCGGGCGAGTTGGCCACCGGTTGTGCACTGCAAGGTCACGAGACCTCTCTCCGACAGTGGGCGTCTGATCGCCGCGGTCCGGCATTCCACAAACGGCTGCTCGCCTACGTCGATCATGGGCCGTCAAGGCTCATTATCTGCTCATTGGGGTGATTCGACAACGATGGCCCCCATGCGTTCAGCATGTTCCCGCCTTCGCCTCACCTGTAGGGCCGTCCTATGGGCGGAGCCGATGGGCTCCTCCATTGTTTTGAGAACCTGCACCGTTGAGGCACTGCGGGAGCCAAGACGATACCTCTCGCGATCCTCGCAGCATCGGCTTGCGCGCACGGTCACGCCGGCCGTCTGAGGGATCGGGCACGGAGCATGCATAACCCACCGCAGCACCGAACTCGAGCCGCTTTTCCCACAGCGCCGGCGCGACCAGATCGGCGTACGGTGCTTCCCATCTCCGGCAGGGCTAGACGACACAGGAAGTTGCCCGAGCTGTACGCCAGAGACAATATCTGGAGTCGTACTTGGCTATCCACAGAAAGATAGTAACTCGACCTCCTGCACTCTCCGCGTTGGTGTTTCTCTTTGCGCATTTCTCCAGCGTGCGACGCGGGTCGCAGAACGTCACAAGCCTTTCCTTGATCGCGACGAGAGATTCGCCGCAAGGAACTCAACGCGCCCGATCAACCAGTGAGGTCGCAACGGCTGAGCGATAGGCCGAGGTCGGCTTCTTGCTTGACCCGGCACGACGTCCCCATTAGAAGTCTGGTCGCTGCACATGACCAAATTGCCGTCGAGTCGGTGGGTGATCGGACCCCAATGCTCAGCGGCGCCGCGACACAGGAATGTGCGGCAGGGACCTCGTAATGTCTAACCCGGACGGGTCAGACCCATCCACGGTAAATGGCCCGCGTTCCTGGAGCATGAAGCGCGGGCACCTATGGCTTGCCCTTGCCGGCGTGTTACTGCTCGGCGGTGCCGTCAGGGCGCTGTTCCTGACGGAGAGCCGGCGCAATCACTGGACCGACATTCGCAACAGCGATGCAGAATTCCACGACTACTGGGCGAGAGGCCTGTCTACCGGCGACTGGTCGCTACCGGACGGCTACGACGAGATGCTTGTCCGGCAGATGGCGTATCTGGCACCGCCCGGCTACCCTCATCTCCTCGGGCTGATCTACAGGCTGACCGAACCGAGACCCATCGCGGGCCGTCTGGCACAGCTTGGGCTGGGTCTGGTGAACTGTGTACTGGCCTTCTGGCTTGGCCGTTGTTGGTTCGGCACAGCAGTGGGTTTGCTCTTCGCCGTCCTGATGGCGGCATACTGGCCGTTCGTCTTCTTTGAGGGGCAACTCCTGCCGCCGATCCTGGTGATTACGTTGTCCCTCGTGCTGCTGTCGGTACTGGCCCGCTGGGCCGACAGGCCGCGCCTCCGACACGGCCCGGTAGCTGGCTTGGTGTTGGGAGCCCTCCTGCTGGTCAAGCCCGCCCTGGTGATGTTCGCCCCTGTAGCGGCTGTGTGGCTGGCGTGGGTGGCGCACCGGCAACGACAAGGCCGGCAACTCCGGTACATGCTGGCGGGCTATGCGATCGGCGTGGTCCTGGCCGTCAGCCCGGCCACGATCCGCAACTTCGTTGTGGCGCGTGATTCCGTGATGGTCTCGTGCGATACGGGCATCGTTCTGTACATGGGTAACAATGAACAGGCCGATGGCATCGAACCAGCCCTGCCCGGCCTAATCTCGCTGACCGGAAGTGACGAATGGACGTACCTCGATTACGACCGGCTGGCACGCAGCATTGGAGTCGGCGGATCGCAGGCGACAGCCTCCGACGTATCGTGGCATTTTGCCGACAAGGCTGTCGAATACGTCCTTCGGAACCCCGCCCGGACGCTGGCCCTGGTCGGGAGGAAAACCTTACTGTTCTGGGGACCCCGGGAGACTTCCGAAAACCAAGCCGTCCATTACGTCCACCAGAACTCGCGCGTCTTAGGTTACATGCCACTGGGTTTTTCCACGGTGTTGGCGGCCGCAGTCCTCGGCGCCGCCATGCTGTGGCAGGACAGGCGCGAGTCCCGGTCCGCAGACGGGACCGTTGCCGCCGCGGCTCGGCGGCGACATGAGGTATTCGTTCTGAGCGTGTTGTTCGTGCTGACGTATTTTCTATCGTCTCTGCCATTTCTGGTAGCGTCGTGCGACCGCACGCCGATCGTACCGTTCCTTCTGCTCTTCGGTGCGTACGGCACATGTCGGTTCGCCGGTTGGCTGCGCTTCCGAAGCTGGCGGCCGGTCGCGACTTTGGCGGTGTTGTTCGCCGCTGTGCACGTGGTGACCGCGTTGGACTTGGCGGGGTACCAGCTCGATCCAGCCGGATGGCATTGCGAACTGGCTTCCGCGTACCGCCGGAATGGTCAGCTGGACCGTGCCGTCGACGAGTACCGCAAAGCCCTGGACTGCCGCCCTGATTTGGCGCCCGCCCATTTGGGCCTGGGTTTGCTCTTCAGTGAACACGGCAGTCTCGACGAGGCCGTCGTACACCTCACCCACGCCGTGCGAATGAAGCCCGACTGTGCCCGGGCACACGCCGAGTTGGGATGGGTCCGCGCTCAGCAGGGGGCGACGCAGGAGGCCGTCCTTCACTACTACACAGCCTTGCAGACCAGGCCGGGGTTGGCGACCGTGCACAACCGCCTTGGCGCTGCTCTGGCCGACCAAGACACGTTGGATGCGGCCGTTGCCCAGTACCGCCAAGCGCTGCGGGCGCAGCCTGACTATGTTCCGGCGCACTACAACTTGTCCTTGGCCCTAAAGGCGTTGGGTATGTATGAGGAGGCGATCAGCCACCTCGAACGGGTCCTCAGAACGCGACCCAACGACGCCCAGGTACACTTCGAACTGGCGATCGTACTCACGTCGACCGGCAATACGAATGAGGCCATACTTCACTACGAAGAGGCCGTCCGCATCGATCCCAGCCGCGCCGACGCCCATACCAACCTCGGGCTGGCACTGAGTCAGCGCGGCGACTTGGCCGACGCCATCGTGCACTACCGCCGAGCGATCGAAATCCAGCCGGATCACGCGCTGGCGCACTACAATCTCGGTGGCGCGCTGGCACAGCAAGGCAGGAACCGCGAGGCGCTCCGGCACTACCGCCGAGCTGTCCAGCTCCGCCCGAACCACGATGTGATGCTCGACAGCCTGGCTTGGCTGCTGGCTACCACCTCCGACCAGGAGGTGCGAAACCCTCTGCAAGCCGTCACGCTGGCCGAGCGTGCCTGTGAGGTAGCCGGTCACGACAATCCCAGACTGCTGGACACGCTCGCGGCGGCCTACGCAGCGGCCGGGCGCTTCGACGACGCCGTTGCCACGGCAAGCCGTGCGGTCGAACTGGCCGTGTCCCTTGGCCAGATCGACTACGCGCGGCAGATCCGGTCTCATCTGCAGCGCTACCAATCCGGTCGATCGCTGCCCTGACCGCCAACCTGGACACGCACCGATGACGTGGCCGACATGGGAAACGATGGCGAGCGGTTCCGGCACCAGCCAAGCACGGCTCAGAACCTGAACGGACCGGCGAAGCTGATATGCTCTGCAAGGTCGACCTTGCCAGGAGGACGCCGTACCGTCCATATCTGCGAAGGCAGCATGTGTCGGCGTCTTCTGTAAGTGCCTTTCACAAAGAAGGTTACACAGTAAAGTGTGGTGGCGGCGTGAGTTAGGATACGTGGTTCGGCCTCGAACCGGGCGCCTGCAACGTTGCGTGACTTTCGGGGCCGAACTCGCCTGCATCCCGCGTAGTGTGGCTGCGACATGGGGGCAGACCACTTACCGGCGATGGCATGGGCGGGGGCATACAGATATAAGCCCACATTGAATCTAGCAAAGACTGGACACGCTGACGGATTGCCTGTAGCATGCCAACCGCTGTTGCTCGGGTGGCATCGCGTGTACGAGCAATAAGGGGCCTTACCTAGCCCATCCATGCCGTCGGATTCTACCCGCAGGCTTGGCTGTGGCGCAACAGGAATAGGCGTGGTGGCGATGAAGTACCGGTCCGGCCGGCGATAGACATTATCCATCACATTCTGACAGGCGATGAAACGCAGGGACCGTGGCTCCTGGGGAGCTGACACGAGGCCTGCTGTGCTTGGGCGCTCGGGCAGCTTTCCTACGCCCTGGTCAGGAGAGTGTCCATGAGCAAGCCGCCGGGGAACCGCAGCGGTGAGCGAAGTCATGCGGCCCCGTCCGGGCAAAGCCGAGTTTCGCCGGCCCGCCGACTAGAACGTCAGGGTGACGTGCAACACGACCCGGCCATTCTCAAGCACCTCGTGATGGCCTCCGGGTTCGCCTTTGGGTGGGCGGACGTGGAGGGCAAGGTCGTCTATCTGAACCCGGCGGCGTGCAGGCTCCTCGACATACCCAGCCTCGAGGATGCGGTGGGCAAGGATCTCCGGTCATTCTACGCGGACAGTGAGTTGCAGGAGCTCAGCGGGCAGGTGCTGCCGACCGTACTGAGCGAGGGCAAGTGGATCGGCGAGTTGCCTCTTCGTTCGATCCAAGGCAGGACCATCCCGGCGATCCAGAATATCTTTCTCATCCACGGGCAGGACGAAGCCGAACGCTACATCGTCAACGTCATCACCGACATAACGGACAGACAACAGGCCGAGGAGGCTCTGCGCAGATCCGAGGCCGAGAAATCCTTTATTCTCAACTCCACGTCCGAAGTGATCATATATCGCGACAGCGAGTATACGGTCCGTTGGGCAAACGCAGCAGCCGGCGCTTCGGTAGGCAAGAGGCCTGAGGAATTGGTGGGGTGCAAGTGCTATGAGATTTGGCGCGAGCGCCAGACCCCCTGCGATCAGTGCGCGTTGGCCAATCTGGCAGAGGGACAATCGGTTGAAGACGAACTGGTCAGCGCCGACGGCCGGACGTGGCTGATCCATGGTACGCCGGTCCGTTACGAGAACGAGGAAGTTTTCGGCTTCATCAAGGTGATGACGGATATCACGGAGCGTAAGAAGTCCGAGCAACGTCTGCACCTGCTTTCATCGGCCGTTGAGCAGAGCAGCGAAGGCATCGCGGTAGCCGACCTGGAGGGGCATCTTCTCTTTGTGAACCGTGCCTTCGCCGCCATGCACGGCTACGAGCCCGAAGATGTCGTGGGAAGGCACCTGTCGGTCTTTCATACTCCTGAACAGATGCAGGCTGTCGACGAAGCCAACCGGGCCGCGCAGGAGACGGGTGAATTCCGCGGCGAGCGTTGGCACGCCCGTCGCGATGGTTCGGTGTTCGCTGGGCTGGTGCAGAAGTCGCTGTTGCGGGACGAAGCGGGCACGCCCATCGGTATGATCAGCACATTGCAGGACGTGACCCAGCAGAGGCGGGCCGAGGAACTCACCCGGCAGCGCGAGGCCGAGTTGGCTCAGTCCAGTCGGCTGAGCATGATGGGTGAGATGGCTTCGGGCATCGTGCACGAGGTAACCCAACCGCTATCGGCCATCGCCAACGGGGCCCATGCGTGTTTGCACCTGATGAAGGCCGACGGGCAAGGGGCGGACCCAAAGCAGTTTGCCGGCAAGCTGCGCGTCATGGCCGAGCAGGCAGAGCGAGCCGGCCAGATCGTCCATCGCCTCCGCAGATTCGTCGCCGACCGGGAGCCGAAGTGGTCGGACTTCGATGTCCGCGCCGCCCTACGAGAGGCGGCGGCCCTCATCACCGCCCACGCCCGAGAAGGCGGCGTGGAGGTACGACTCGAACTACCCGAGTCTTTGCCTCTTGTACGGGGCGACATGATCCAGATTGAGCAGGTGATCCTCAATCTCGCACGTAACAGCCTGGAGGCGATGGGCGGCGACCAGGGCGGCGTGCGTCGGTTGACCTTCGGCGCGTCGGCTCGCGGGGGCCAAGCCGTTGAGGTCGCGGTCGAAGACACGGGTCCCGGGCTTACACCCGATGCCGCGCAACGGGCCTTTGAGCCCTTCTTCTCGACCAAGAAGAAGGGCATGGGCATCGGCCTATCGATCAGTCGGTCGATCGTCGAGGCACATCACGGGCGCTTGTGGTGTACGGCCGATGTCGAAGGAGGTGCCACGTTCCGGTTTACACTGAAGAGCGCAACATAGAGGACAAGCTCGATGCAGAGCGAGGCGACCGTCTTTGTGGTTGACGACGACGAAGCAGCACGGGTCATGCTGCAATTCCTATTGGGGTCGGTCGGCCTGCGGAGCGAAGGGTTCGCCTCGGCCGAGGAATTCCTGCAACGGTACGATCCCGATCAGCCGGGTTGCCTTTTGCTCGACGTGCGAATGCCCGGTATGAGTGGGCTGGAGCTGCAAAACCGACTTGCCAACCGAGGCTCGCGACTTCCCATCATTGTGTTGACCGGACACGGCGATGTGCCTATGGCCGTGCGCGCCGTCAGGGCCGGCGCCTTCGACTTTCTGGAGAAGCCCACCAACGATCAGGTCCTGCTCGACCGCGTTCAGCAGGCCATGGCTTTGGATAGGACGCAACGGCTCGACCAAGCCACCCGTGAGGGCATTATCAGACTTCTGGAGTCGCTTACCGCTAAGGAGCGCGAGGTCCTCGACAGGGTGGTTGCCGGCAAGGCGAACAGACAGATCGCCGCGGAGTTGGGCGTGAGCGTCAAGGCCATCGAAGCCCGCCGGGCCAACGTTATGGGCAAGATGGAGGCACAAAGCGTGGCCGACCTTGTCAGGATGGTCATTGCCGCCAGCGAGCCCGAGGACGATACCCCAGCCAACTAGCCTGACCGGCGCGGACGCCCTTGTATTCGGCAATTCTCATCGGACATTACCCTCTCTGCTCTGTCGACGACTCCCGCAGGGCCTCGCCTTTAGGAAGCCGGGCACGCACGTGCTTCCAGCGCAACGACACGTGGGGCAAGCGCGCCCCGGTCGAGATTCCTCTGATTTCAGGCTGGATATAACTGGCCCCAACGGGATTCGAACCCGTGTCGCCGGCTTGAAAAGCCGGT
>CBFCZG010000135.1:0-10494 GCA_965602375.1 uncultured Phycisphaerae bacterium
CGGGACGCCGTAGACTGCGTCACCGATCCCCACATCGACATGAAACGAACCAAACACCCGTCCGGCCATACGTGCGTCGACCGGGAACCGTGCTCCACCTTGCGGTGCGCCCTGGAGCTGCGTGCTGGGTTCTGCAATCCGAAAGGTCAGGTAATCCCCCAGGTCAACCTCTGCGGCGGCCTGCAAGTCATCACGGACCTGGGCGAGCGAGGTCTTCGGGTCCGACTCGCGTGGAGACGCGCTGACACTCAGGTCGATATCCTTGGTAGTGCGGGCGTTGGGACGGTAGCGTAGCTCCATCGCGTAGCCGCCCTTGAGCAACCACGGGGGATTGGGTCGGGCGAACAACCGTGCCAGCAATCGTTCGATCATGAGCTTGAGCCGCAACGTATGCAGAGGAACACCCCGCTCGTCGGCGATGCTCTTCAACCGGCGTTCGAGAGCTTGGCGAAACGCAGTTGGGCTGCTGAACTTCCGCGGCATGTCTCATCTCTCAATCGCGGCAAGGGCGCTTGAGAGTCGCTTGTCTTCCGGTCGTTTCCGCGCGGCTTGGGCAAGCTTCGTGCGACGGACGATGCCCTCGGTGATCGCCTGTTGGACAATCTCGTTGAACTGGTCCTGTGTAACGCCTTGATCCTCGGCTGTATCAAGCAGGGTGCGGAGCGGTGTGGTGACGCGAAAGCCTTCGCGCTGTTCGGTTTCATGATCGGCCAGTTGAGCCTTGTGCAGGACACAGCCGGCGGGCGGTTTCTTTCGGAAGGAGCGTGGGACCGTCAGGTGCGTTCGCGAAGGCAGCAGGTCCCCCAGCCCATGAACGCTCAGCGCGGTCTGGTGCGAGGCCACCGCTTGCGCCTGGTCGTCACGCCCGCGGCTCCAGAGGCTCAGGCGGATGAGGTCCTCGTGCTCAACCGGCCCGACCATCGGAAGCCGGAACAGGCCGCGTTCCACACGGTCGAAATTGCCGACTTTGACGTGATAGTCAAGATGCCGTTTGCCGTAGCCGGCCGCAGCGGCCTGCTTGGCGGTGAAGTAGCCGCCTTGGGTAGCCGCGATATCGAACAGCTCACGGCGGGCTTGTTGTATGCTTCGATAGACCATGCGTAAAGGTCCAAATCTTTTGGACTATTATGCGCGCCAGCATCTGGCTGTCCACCCCCTCGTCTTGTGCTACTGGCCTGGAGAGGTGCGTCAAAGCTGGGTCCGAAGCACGCTCGAATCAGGGCGGCGGCAGGTATCCACCTCACCTGCGTCTGTCATGTCTGTCATTGTTGAAGGCAGCAACAGTCAAGGGGCTGTCGCTGGAATATCATCCCCGGAAAAACTTCCGCTGAGCAAAGCACAGTCGCTTAGATCAACATCCCCATCTCCGTCAAAATCACAATCCTCACACGTGTTGGGATCATACGGCACATTCGGACCACTCATGCACGGCGCAAACGCTGCATAATCGTGCAAGTCAACATCTCCATCCGGCCAATCCGGATGTGTATCCCTTAGATCCCCCGGATTCCCTACAAGGTCACACGGCGACAGCTCCCACGTCGCTAAGATTCTGTACGTGTCGCTACTAATGAGAACTGGACATCGGTTCACCGCTTCGTCATAAACAGCCCAGTCACCTGTGCCAACGCTTCCAGTCTTAGAAATATCTGGTTTAACAGTAAATGAAACTTCTTCAATAAACCCCTCCCGTGCGCATCGGGTTGACCAAAATGAGGAGGCCCTCTAGCATTGGGACCAAGATAACCCATTTCATCTGGGGTAGTATCAATAACATTATTCATTAAAAGAATATCTTTCCACAAATCCCCTTCAGTCAAACTTGGATTATCCGGAACACTAACGGAAACATTACCAAAACGTAATGGGTTAACTTGAACACCCCAATTAGTTCCGCTTATCCCAACCGGTTCATTCTCAGAATTATCAACATAAACTCTTACTTTATGAATTCTCCCATCCCCTGCCACCATCGTTTTCCTCGGAAGTTCTGTCCCCACATAAACAGTTCCTGCAAGAGCAGAACCAGTAAAAAATGAAGCAAGACCTAAAGCTATCACTGGTCCAATTATTCTCAATCTATCAACAAGCCCTGAAATTAATCTTCTTGGCATGTTCCTCACGCCTCACCTCCCCGTATAAGCCTTTCAACATCTATTACGATACTAAAAAGCGATGGATGGTGTCAATGGCAAAGCCTTATGGGGGCGGCGGCACGCCTTGGCGCAAAAAAAATCCAGGCTCGGGTTGCCTTATGTGAGCATCCCAAGCCTGGGAGGGAGAGAGAGCCCTATCGGTGCCGCCCATTCCGGGCGACTTGCCGTTTTGTGCTTCGGGCCGTCAACTTCGTCCACCTCGGCCCGGCAGGGAGAAAACACATCCCTTAAAGATCCGCCGTCGCAGCCCCACTTAGCTCTCTCGGATACCAGCCGCTGTCGGCGATCCGCTCTCTCGCAACGTTAGCGCCCTTACCGGAACAATCACAGGTGTCGTCAGACCAGGTACCTCAACGATGGCGAATTCATCTTCTCTTGCGTTGCCATCACTGAGGAACATCACCTCGCCGGTCACCTCAAGCTCGCGACCCACGTCGGTGACAACCTGCTCGACATCCGGGCAGGCAACCACACCGAGCCTGAAGCTGACACGCGACCCAGTTGTTGGGCGCGATCCATTCACCTACCTCTCCTTTTCCCCTCTCTCACTTATCTAGTAGTAGCAAAGGGTGTGCCGCAGCTCACGAAGCGTCGAAGAACTTTGCGCACCTGTGTAAGCCGCTGAAAGGAAATGAGTTACGGACCGCCTTGTCGGTTGCGAGGATCGGCCGCCCCCTGGTCCGCGCCGATTCGATGGGAAACATCCTACACACAGACGCATCACACCTATGCACTTGCTATGCTCGCAGCCACCTTTTGGCCTCGTTTGGGAGCCGAAAAACGCGATCCGAATATGGAGGAAAGCTTTTACACGGAGGATGCCGGAATTTGCACACCCACGCGCCCGGGGCGAACACCCCGTCAGAAATCTTCCGGCGCCAGTTTGTGCTTGCGGAGCTTGTTGTACAGCGTTCGGCGCGTGATCCCCAAACGCCGGGCTGCCTGCGACTTGCTGCCGGCATTGTCACGCAACGCTTCGGCCAGGATCATGCGCTCACACTCGTCCAATAGACGCACCAGTGTCGCCGTCCCGCCCCGCAGCGCCCGCCGTACCGATTCGACGATTTCTACAGCCACATGTTCCGGCGGCTCCTGGCAGGGTCTGGCCACTACCGATTCGGGCAGATCGCTGAGCTCGATTCGCTCGCCGCCGCGCTTGAAGGCCAGCACTTGCCGGACCACATTCTCCAACTCACGCACGTTGCCCGATCCGAGGCCGTCGGCTAGCACCTCGTACACGCGTGGGTCGACTTCCTTGATCGCGCCGCGGTAATAATGGGCGTACTTACTCACAAAGTAGTCGAACAGCAACGGAATATCGTCGGCCCTTCGGCGCAACGGAGGCACGGTCAGCGATATCACGTTGAGCCGCTGATACAGATCCAGCCGGAACTTCTCCCCAGCCACCAGCACCATCAGCGATCGGTTGCTGGCCGCGATGATGCGTACGTCGACGACGTACTCCCGGTCCGACCCCACGGGCAGCACTTTCCCTTCCTGTAGGACGCGCAGCAGCTTCGGCTGGAGCGGCCGATCCAACTCGCTGATCTCATCGAGCAGCACCGTTCCTCCATCAGCCGCCCGGAAGTATCCCGCTCGATCCTCGGTCGCCCCGGTAAAAGCGCCACGCCGGTGCCCAAACAGCGCACTTTCCGCCAGCGTGCCGGTGATCGCAGCACAGTTGATGACCAGAAACGGTCGATTGTGCCGCTTGGGGTCCATCCGGTGAATCGCCTCAGCCAGCAACTGCTTGCCCGTGCCCGATTCGCCTTCAACCAGGATGGGAACATCCGATATAGCCGCCGCCCGACGCGCCAGCAGCAGCACCCGGGCCATCTCGCGGCTCTGGCCGGCAAAACCCGTCTCGTCGAAGATCGTCCGATCCTGGACCTCCCGGCTCTCTCGCCGAGCGGTTTCGTACCGACGGACCGCCTGGGTGACTCTTTCCTCCAGCGCCGACGGGATCTGGCCACGCGGCGCCTCCAGAAAGCTGCTCGCCCCCATCAGAACAGCCTTGCGGCAGGTAGCCAAATCCGCGTTGGGCTCCAGCAACACGACGACCTGGCACTCGGGATTTGCGTTACGGATCGACTCGAGCGCCCCCAGCGCGAAAGCCTCTTGCCCCTCGCCAGACGGTCCGATGCGGACCAGCGCCGCCGCGTACTCCCCCCCGGAGCAAACGGCCGTCAGTTCGTCAGGCACACCGACGCCCGTGACGGCGAACCCACGGTCGCGCAGTTCTCGACCGATCTGCCTCCGTTCGCCATCGTCTGCATCGACAAGTAGGATACACGGCTGCGAAGTGAGCCGCTGCAATTCTCTCTCCCTCATCAATAGCCGGGCCGAGCCGCTACACAGACCCAGCCCGCTCTCTCTCACCTATTCCCACCGCAAAACCCGTGCCGAGGTGATGCCGCCCCGCGGGCGTGGCGCCCTATGTGTGTAAGCCATTACACTGAAGCAGCTTGCGCGAAAACCCGTGCCGAGCCCGCCCCGCCACGCACACAACTCGTCAGCCGGACACGTTGAGTTGACTCAACGTTGGGGCGATAAGATGGTCCCGCCGCGGTCTGCAACCTTCTATCTGGTAGTACCTTAAGGCTATGTTGCCTTCCAGAAACGCTGTTGCCCGAGTTCCCGCCGGTCGTGGACGGCCCTAAAGAGCCCCCACCAGACTGTCCGATAATGCCATTGGCGCGGTACTGGCGACCGACCAGACGTAGCTGGAGTGTGCGCAGATGGCTGAAGTCCTCGATCAATCCGAGGTCGATGCGCTCCTGGCAGCGGTGGACACCGGCGGGCTCGCCGAGCAGGCCGACGCCGCTACGAAAAGCCCGGGGGCTGTGGAGGTGCGCACCTACGACTTCAAGCGGCCCGAGCGCGTCAGCAAGGACCAGATGCGGGCGATGGAAGCGTTGCATGAGGGGTTCGCCCGCAATTTCGGGGCTAGTCTTTCGGCATTTCTGCGGACCATCGTGGACGTCCGCGTGGCCACGGCGGAGCAACTTACCTACAGCGAGTTCATACACTCGCTGCCTACCCCCACCTGCTTCCACGTTTTGGAGGCGCCGCCGCTGGAAGGGCAGCTCTGCCTGGAGATCAGCCCCCTGATCATCTACCCGGTCATCGACCGGCTTCTCGGCGGATCGAACGCCGAGATATTCATACCGGAAAGGCCCCTGACGGACATCGAATGGCGCCTGGTCAGACGGATCACAGACCGGGCGCTGGCTAACCTCACGGAGGTATGGGCCAATCTCGTCGAGGTAGAGTTCAAGCTGAAAGACACCGAAAGCAACCCGCATCTGGTTCAGAACGTCGCCCCCAACGAAGTGGTCGTGGTGGTCGGATTCGAACTCAAGGCCGGCGCCCGGACCGGCACGATGAGCCTGTGCATCCCGTTCAACGTCATCGAGCCGGTCATGGGTAAGCTCGCTACGCAAAGTTGGCTGGCCTACCGTCGAGCGGGAGCCACCCCCGACCACATGCACCGCATCTCGCACAGCCTGGAGATGTCGTCTGTCCGCATGCGGGCCTTGCTGGGCCAGACCGCGATCCGCGTACGCGAACTGATGGCCCTCAGGCCCGGCGACATCATCAAGACGGCCAAGCCCGCCTCCAGCGAACTGGTCATTCAGGTCGAGGGCAAGAGCAAGTTCGCCGGGCGTTTGGGCAGACACAAGGACAAACGAGCCATCCTTATCACCCGCCACGCGCGACCGAACGAGCGCATCTAGTCGCCCGGACCGGGCCGATCTTTTCGTCTCAGATGGTGGTACTATTCGTGCCCAGGATGGACCGGGCGATGCTGGTCGAACAGCGAAAGGTTGAGGGCGTGCGCTGCCCGTGCCCCGTATGTGGCGACGTGCCAGTCAGGCGACACCGCGTGGTGCGCGCCGGGGCGGTGGCCGTCTGCGGTGCGTGCGGCACGTGGTATCGCGCGCCGCGTCCCACCCGCGACGAACTGACCGGCATCTACGACCGCCAATACTACGACTCATGGGGCATCGATCAGGACGAAGGCATTGCCCTGACCACGAAAGCCGCCACGTTTCTGCCCGTGCTGCGGCACCTGGAAGTTCTGTCGGGTTCTCGCGGCGGTCCACGTCGCCTGCTGGACGTGGGTGCGGCCACCGGAGCGCTGCTGCTGCTGGCCCGCGATCGAGGGTGCGATCCGTTCGCCGTCGAGCTCAATCCTTTCGCCGCCGACCTCTTGCGGCAGCGTCTGGGCTCCGACCATGTGTTCGAAGGCGAGTTGACCGCATGCACCTTCGCGCCACGTTCGTTCGATTGGATTACCATGACCGACCTGATCGAGCACGTGTTGCACGTCGATCAGACGCTGTCGGCGGCCGCTCGGCTCCTGCGAGACAACGGGATCCTGTGCATCACGACGCCGCGAGTTGACTCCCTTTCACGTCGCCTGCTGGGGCGCAACTGGCTGCATTTCAAGCGAGAGCACATTCAGTACTTCACGGCGAGCGGGCTCAGGCAGGTACTGCATCGCGCGGGCTTTCCGCAGGTGCACGTGTCTCCACATCGTAAATTCCTGACGTACGACTACCTGAGCCGGCAACTGCACGTGTATTCCCACTGGGCGCTGACGCCCGCGGTCGCCGGCGTCGGCCGTCTGTTGCCCCGCTCGTTGCGGAGCGTAGCCGTTCCCTATCAGTGCGGCGAGATGCTTGTAACGGCCCGCCCGGGTATCGGTAAAACAGTTCATGTCCGGTCGGCGCCCGCAACGCGCGTTGTAGAAGGTGCGACCAGGCCCTAGACTATACGGAATGCTGTTCGCATGTGTGCAGCGAGGTGAATACGGCGAACGTTTGGAGGTACGCGCGGTTGGTTTATCGGCTTGAACGGCTCACCGCCTGCGGGTGGAGGATGGGATGTCGCAGCGCTCGTCTGAACCATCTGATATGCGCATGAGGGCCATGAAATGGGTCGATCATTGGATCGGCTTGCCCTTGTGCTTCGTGCTGGGTGCGCTGGCGAGTGTCGCCCGCGTCATCCTGCCAAGGCGCAGGCACGTCGTGTCCGACACGGGGATGCTCGTGGTCATGAAGTTCTTCGGCCTGGGCAGCATCCTCGAAGCGGTACCGCTGCTCAGGGCGATTCGCCGGCGCTATCCGCAGGGCCGCTTGGCCTTTCTGACATTTGCCGCCAATGAGACGCTTTTGCGGCGGCTCGGCGTGTGCACCGACTTGCGGCTGGTTCGCACCGGTTCGCCCGTGCAGTTCGTGTGCGACGTGCTGGGCAATCTCCTGTGGCTTCGCCGCCACCGAGTCGAGGCGGTCGTGGATCTTGAGTTTTTCAGCAAGTTCTCGACGCTCGTGTCGTTTCTGGCGGGGGCCCGGGTCCGTGTGGGCTATCATCTCAACGACTTCTGGCGCTACAGCCTCCTGACACATCCGATCTACTTCAACTATTACCGACGTCTGGGAGATGTGTACGAGCAGGCGGGCCGCCAGCTCGACGTGCAGATCACGGATCACAGTCTCGACCGCATCGAGCCGCCTCCGGACGCCCGCCGCCACGTCGTGGAGGCGCTGCGGAAGAGCGGCTGGGCCCCGGACCGACGGCTGCTCGGCGTGAACGTAAACGCCAGCGATCTGAGCCGCGAGCGACGATGGCCCATCGACCGGTTCGGCGCCGTCATCACCGAACTATTGCAACGGCATTCGGATCTGCACGTGGCGCTGACCGGTTCACCCGCGGAGCAGCCCTACACCACGTCGCTGCTGGCGTACGTGCCCGAGCCGCTTCGCGCGCGGCTGTTCGTCGGGGCCGGCCTGTGGTCGCTCGACGAGTTCCTGGCCGCCCTGCTGTTGTTCGACGGGTTTGTCACCAACGACTCGGGACCGCTGCATCTGGCCGCCGCCCAGGGCACGCCCATGGTCTCGTTGTGGGGACCGACGCGTCCGGGGTTCTTTGCGCCGCGGGTCGACTGCAACCGCATCCTGTACGCGGATTACCATTGCAGCCCGTGCGTCAACATGTTCACGACGTTTGAAGGCATGTGGTGCAACCATCAGGCGTGGTGCATGGACGAGATCACGGTGGCTCACGTCATCGAGGCCGTCGAAGCGATGCTTGCCGACGCCCCGTCCGCCCGACGCGCACCGGAAGAGCTGTCCGACGTCGAAACGAGTTAGCTTCATCAACGGGACGGGGTTGTTCTCATGGCCGATTCTGCAGGCAAGACCGACAAGAAAACGGAAGCTCCGGCGCTGGCCGACTCATCGCCGACGTTCCGGCGGGCGTGCGATGTGGCTGCGGTCGTGGTAGCTGTCGGCGCACTTCTGATGCTTTGGTCATTGCGCAACAAGCCGGTCACCTGGCCCTCCGATCACTTCAGCGACATGCATGCGTTGATGTCGGGGCAGAACTTCGCCGAGCACGGTTTCTTTCGACTGCGGTTCCTGCCGGTCAACTACGTCGGCGACATCGGAGACAACCCGTTCTATTACCTTCATTATCCACCCCTGCCGAACGTCGCCAACGGCATGTTGCGGGTGGTGGGCATTGACTCGGTGGCCGGCATGCGAATGGTCAGTTCGCTGCTGTTCGTGCTCGGCCTGTACGCCATGTACCGGGCCTTCGCCGGAGTCATCGGCCCCTTGGCGGCCGTCTGCGGCATGGGCTTTCTATCGCTCACCGCATACACGGTCTCCTACGGCATGAGCCTTCACACGCACACGTACAACGTGCTGTTTCTGGGGTTGTTCCTGTGGCTGTTTCGACGTGCCGTCGACGACGAGAGTTCATCGGTCCGTTGGCGCAGAGCGACCTGGGCAGGCTGCTGGACGGTCCTCGTGCTCGCCTCGCTCACCAGTTTCGAGTTCATCATGTACGCCCAGATTTTCGCCTGGGTGTACGTGCTGGCCACCGGCCGGATCCGCACCCGGTGGCCGGCGCTCGTGTTGCTGGGCACGGCCCCGGTGTTCGGGGTAGCCCTGCATTTCCTACAGAACGCCTGGGCGGTTGGCTGGGCGGCCGCATGGGCCGACAAACTTGGCTTCGGATTCTGGGGGGACAAGAGCAGGTGGGAGTATTCGAGCCGCCTGCCGGACCTTCTGCTGTCGTACAGCTTCCGGTCCTATCAGTGGCCATGGACCGTCTTGCCCGTCCTGGGCGTGGTCTGCCTGCTGCTGGCCGAGCGGATGCGCGCGGCGGGCGTGAACGTGCGCCGAGCGGGAGCCATCCTGCTGGCCTGCGTGCTCGCTCCGCTGGCGTGGTACCTGTTTCTTCCGGGCCATATCGACTCGCATCCCCACACCGCCAACCAGATGCTTCCGCTGGTGTGGGTAGCGATGGGCGGCGTCCTGGGGCTGACCGTATACGCTTTGGCCCGGCGCGCGACGCCGTGGTCGCTGCGTATCGTCAGCGCCGTCGCCCTCATCATCGTCCTCCAGACACAGATACGTGGAGTCTGGCGATATGCTTCCCACAGCAGCACCTTGCCGACGACCGTGATGGCCGAAGCTCTCGGCAAGGCCGACGTCCTGCCGGACAACGTCGCGGTCGTCTTCAATACAGCCGTGGCGGCCCAGTTCGCCTATTACATCGAACGACCGGCCTGGCGATGCCCGTCACAGGGTGTCCGATTCCCCGACGCGCTGCCGGAGTTCGGTAAGCACGTACCCGAAGGTCACGAACTCAAGTACTACGTTTTCTTCGGCCCGCCGGGGAAGCAGTACATGGAGGTATACCAGTACCTGGCCAGTCGATGTCCCGGTAAACTGATCCAGGTGCCGGGACTTACGAACCCCCAACGCTACATCATCCTCTTCGACATCACGGAGCTGCACAAACCGCTCGGGCAGCGCCGCCCGCTCCCATCCAGCGTCAGGCAGGCCCAGTTGCGCGGCGGATTCGCGTTGTTGGACATTCCTAATTTTGCGCAGCTCGTCCAGCAAGCCTGGAGGAATCAGACCGGACGATAGGAGCCCTCGCCCTGACCAGCGCAGCCGCCTTGGGCTACCTGCAAGGCTGTCATCCTGCCGTACTGGCCGGGAGCGGTGCCTTCAGGGAGCAGCATCCGGTGCGCTTCGCTTCGTACAACGCGTCGTCGGCCAAGTGAATCAACTCCGGCAGGTTGTTTGGCTTGTGGGCTTCGAGCGAGGCCAGCCCCACGGAAACAGCCATCGGATGCCCGGGGGCGGGCAAGATCTTGGCCTGTTGAGCAAACAGCGCCGTGACACGCTCGGCAATCTGATCACCTTGCTCCAGCGACGTAGCTGGCAGAATCAAGAGAAACTCATCCCCTCCATAGCGCGCGGCGATGTCCGTCTCGCGCACGGCGTGCCGCAACAGGCTCCCGACAAACCGCACCAAC